>CACXEJ010000078.1 GCA_902766595.1 Ruminococcus flavefaciens
CAAGCTCCTCGTCCCAGAATTTGTTGTTGATATCTCTGCTCATTGTATTTATCCTCCATTACTTATTTTTCATATTTGTTTGGTATGATTATATTATACACCGCATTTCCGCATTTGTCCAATACCATAGTTTTATGATGAGTTATAAGTTCTCCTTATAACTCACAGTGTATCATTCAGGGACGTCGAGGACGCCGTCCCCTACAATTATAACTCAAAGTTCTTATCAATAAACTCCCACTTCTTGTCGCGGGAAGCTGTTATTATCTGTATATCGTCATCTGTGAGATGCTTGAAGCGTCCCTGCTTCTTCAGGTAATCTGAAACGTCGGTGAACTCCTTCGGCTTGTGGTTCAGTTTGAATGTGCCGTTTTCGTACTCAGCAAGATACCACAGTCCGCAGTCAACGACCTCCTTTGCAATGTCAACAGTTGCATCAGGAGCAACTCCCCAGCCAGTCGGACACGGCGCGATAACGTGTATATACTTCGTGCCCTGTATCTGCGAAGCCTTCTGCACCTTTGCGATGAAATCCGCGAGGTAGCCAATGCTTGCAGTCGCCGCATAGGGAATATCGTGTGCCGCTGCGATCTCGAACATATTCTTCTTGGGACGGATATTTCCGTGGATATTTGCGCCGGCAGGAGTTGTTGTGGTCTTTGCGCCGAAAGGTGTCAGACCGCTTTTCTGAATGCCGGTATTCATATATGCTTCGTTGTCGTAGCAGATGTAGATGATGTTGTCGTTGCGATCGATAGCACCGGAAAGTGCCTGTATACCGATATCCGCTGTACCGCCGTCACCTGCAAAGCCGACTGCCGTGAAGTCCTTGTAACCCCTTGCACGGAGACCTGCCTCAACGCCGGTAAGCATAGAAGCTGTGCCTGCAAATGTGGAGATTATCGAGTTATTGGAGAAGCAAAGCTGCGGAAAGTTGAAGCCGACCGCTGACATACAGCCTGCCGGAAGCACCGAGACTGCGTTCGGTCCGAGGACCTTGAGTGCAGCTCTGACTGCGAGACTTCCGCCGCAGCCTGCACAGGCTTTGTGTCCGTAGAAATATTCCTCGCGTGAGATGTCCTCTGCGACCTTATTTGCCATTGTCCTCGCCTCCTATTCCGATGAAGTTAACGGCGTCTGTACCGTTTGCGATGCTCGTGTAGATGTTTTCAATGTCTCCGGCGGAGATGTTTCTTCCGCCAAGACCGCCGATGAAGTTGTAGCCCTTTGCGTCCACACCAGCCTTTTTCAGTGCGGAGTTGACATTTGTGAAAACTGTTCCCTCATTGCCGAAGCTGATGTCCTTTTCAAGCACCGCATAAGCCTTGACGTTTCTCAGAACATCAGCGATTTCCTCGTTCGGGAAGGGGCGCATATAGCGTATGCGGACTACGCCTGCCTTTACGCCTTGCTCGCGGAGTTTATCAGCAGTTTCGCGGCACAGACCGGCGATGCTTCCGAGAGTAACGATGATGTAGTCAGCGTCATCGGTTCGGTAATTCTCAGTGAGACCACTGTATTTTCTGCCGAATATCTCGGCGAACTTCTTCTCGGTCTCACTGATGACCTCACGCGCTGCAAGAAGTCCCTTGTGTTCCTTGTACTTGAAGATGTAGTTGGTGTCGGGACCTGCTGAGAACGCCATATTCTTCGGGTTATCAAAGTCTATGCGGTTGTCGGTCTCGTAGGAGGGCAGGAACTTGTCTGCCTGTTCGTGAGTGGGAATGTCCACTGTCTCATATGTATGAGTGAGAACGAAGCCGTCCAGATTAGCCATATACGGTGTCTGCACGCGCTTATCCTCTGCGATCTTGTAGCTCATAAGCGCGAGGTCGAGAGCCTCCTGAGCGTTCTCGGCGTAGGACTGTATCCAGCCGCTGTCGAGCTGCGAGAGACTGTCGCGCTGATCGCCGTAGATGTTCCACGGAAGAGCTGTGGAGCGGTCTGCGTTCATCATAACTATCGGGAAGCGTCCTCCGGCAGCGTAGTAGAGACATTCCGCCATATAGAGGAGTCCCTGCGAGGAGGTCGCCGTGAAGGCTCTTGCGCCTGCCGCACTCGCTCCTATCGCACAGGAGAGTGCTGAATGCTCGGACTCAACGTGAACGTACTCGGCATTGAGACTGCCGTCCTCGACCATTTCCGAAAGACGTTCAACGACTATGGTCTGAGGAGTTATCGGGTAGGCTGAGATGACCTGCGGACGCGCAAGGCGTATGCCCTCAGCAAATGCCTCGTTGCCTGATAAGAATTTTTTGCTCATTTGCGCTCCGCCTCCATTTCTATCGCGCCTATCTTACATATTTTCGCGCATATTCCGCAGCCCTTGCAGAAGTCGTAGTCGATGACAGCCTTGCCGTCATTTATTGAAATAACGCCGTCGGGGCAGTACAGGTAGCACTGCTCGCAGCACTTACATTTTTCGCTGTTTATGACAGGTCTGATACTGCGCCAGCCGCTGTTGACGGTAGTGAGATAGCCGGCTTCAAATGATGTATTTTCAGGGACTTCATCAAATGTGAAGTCCTTCTTTTCTCTGATGTAAGGTCTCATTCTGCCACCTCCTGCACTGCTCTGAGAAGTGCACTGATGTTGCGCTCCTGAATTTTAGCCGGCATATAGCCCTTGATAGCTTTAACTGCTTCATCTGACGTAACTACGCCCGAATGTCCCACAAGCAGCCCGAACATCACGGTGTTTGCAGTCGGAAGTCTGAACTCCGCCGCGATGCTGTCACCGTCGAATGTTAGAGCTCCGTCGATACTGTTCCTGGAGTTCACGATCACCTTGCCGCTGTCCTTGAGAAGTCCGCGGAGCTGCGGACTGTAAAGCGTGTCATCAATAATAACTATGTAGTCAGCCTTTTCGGTCTGGCTCCTGTCCACGACCGGCTTTGTATCGAGCTTTGTAAAGGCTCTGACGGGTGCGCCCCTGCGTTCCGGACCGAACGACGGAAAGGCGAGTCCATACTTATCGTCACTGTCTATGTTGTAAGCCGCTCCGAGCAGCTTTGCGGCAGTGAAAGCTCCCTGTCCGCCGCGTCCGAGCCAGATTATTTCGTTCATAGCAATTCTCCTATCACTTTGATATGAATTAATTATACACCCATTTGGAGCAGAAGTCCAATACAGAAGTGCTATCCGCAGTTATAAGCTCAGCCTATATCAATCGTAGAGACCGGTGCTGAAATAGCGGTCGCCGCGGTCCGGGAATACCGTAACGATGTTGCCCTTTGCGCCGCTTTTAATGAGCTTCAGCACAGCTGCCATAGCCGCTCCCGAGGAAGAGCCTGCGATGATGCCCTCGGTCTTTGCGAGCAGCCTTGCCGTATTGAACGCTTCCTCGTCGTTCATCTTTACAACTCCGTCCACGAGGGACATATCCATAGTATCCGCGATGAAATCGTTTCCGATGCCCTCTATGTTGTAGTCAGCGTGTTCGCCGCCGCCCATAGTCGAGCCGACAGGATCAGCGAGAATGCCCTTTGCAGACGGCACACGCTCCTTGATATAGCGGAGTATGCCGGTGTAAGTGCCGCCGCTTCCTGCGCCTGCTACAACATAGTCGATGTGACCGTCAAGAGCCTCATATATCTCACGGCCGGTAGTTTCATAGTGGGCGAGGGGATTGCTCTGATTTTTGAACTGCTCCAGCGATATCGAACCCGGTATCTGCGCCTTTATCTCTTCAGCCTTTGCGACTGCTCCGAGCATTCCCTTTTCACGGGGAGTGTTCACGACCTCTGCGCCGAGCGCTCTCAGGAGGGACTGCTTTTCTGCCGAGAATTTCGTAGGAACTACAAATATTATTTTATAGCCGCGGTTGAGTGCCGCAAAAGCAATTCCGAGACCGGTGTTGCCGGCAGTAGCTTCAACGATAGTACCGCCCGGTTTGAGAAGTCCGCGGCGCTCTGCGTCCTCTATCATATACAGACCGGTGCGGTCCTTGACGCTGCCTGAGGGGTTGTAGAGCTCGAGCTTCGCAAAGACGTTCACGCCCTCTGCCTTAACGATATTTCCGAGGCGTACCAGCGGTGTGTTACCGATGAGCGCCTGCATTGAGTCATAGTAATTCATCACTTTACCTCCGATTTTGCGATAGCCTGTTCGATGTCAGCAAGAATGTCTTCAATGTTTTCGATGCCCACTGAAAGGCGGATAAGACCGTCTGTGATGCCGACCTTTTTACGAATATCAGCCGGGATAGAAGCGTGTGTCATTGTAGCGGGGTGGCATACGAGTGACTCAACGCCGCCAAGACTTTCAGCGAGCGAAACAAGCTCAATACTCTCGAAGAATGTGCGTATATCGTAGTTCTCGTGGAGCTCGAAGGAGATCATAGCACCGCCGTTTTTAGCCTGTCTGCGGTTTATCTCATAGCCCTTGTCACTTTTGAGACCGGGATAGTAAACGTTCTTCACAGCCTTGTGATTTGAGAGAAATTCAGCAGCCTTTTCAGCGTTCTCAACGTGTCTGTCCATACGGACTGCAAGTGTCTTGATGCCTCTGATGAGGAGGAAGGAGTCGAAAGGTCCGAGGACTCCGCCGGTGGAATTCTGAATGAACGCGATCTTCTCAGCGAGCTCCGGTGTGCTGACAACAGCGAGTCCGGAAACAACATCACTGTGACCGCCGAGGTACTTTGTAGCACTGTGAACGACTATGTCTGCACCGAGCGAAAGGGGCTTCTGGAGGTAGGGAGTCATAAATGTGTTGTCCACGATAACGAGGAGACCGTGCCTGTGGGATACCTCCGCAATTGCCGCAATATCGGTAACTGTCATAAGCGGATTAGCCGGGCTCTCGATGATGACTGCCTTTACGTCATCGGTTATCTGGCTCTCGTAAACATCGGGGTGCTCAGTGTCGGCAATGGTGTAGGTGAAGTCAAAGTGATCGAACACCTTGCTCAGGAGGCGGAAAGTACCGCCGTAGACGTTGCTGGAAATGAGCACTCTGTCGCCGCTGTGGAGCAGACTGAGCACCGCTGTGAGAGCTGCCATTCCGGAGCCGAATGCAAAGCCTGCGTAGCCGCCCTCGAGGTCTCTGATTAGAGCTTCAAGAGCCTCACGGGTGGGGTTGCCTGTGCGTGAATACTCATATCCGCGCATTTTTCCGAGACCGTCCTGCTTGTAGGTCGAGGTCTGGTATATCGGCACATTTACTGCGCCTGTACGTTCGTCAATGGAGATGCCTCCGTGGATAAGTGCTGTTTCTGTATTCTTGAAATTGCTCATAATAATTCTCCTTTTATGATTTGGGACGCCGTCCCTAAAATTTATTCCGAATTCCGCATTACGAATTCCGAATTATTCATAGTCATAGCCAGCGGTGTAGGTCGCCGAGATCAGGCTAACGTTTTCAAATGCCTTCAGGTCGTCGGCGCGTCCGTCGAAGTATTCCTTCTGAACCTTTTCCGGCGGCATATAGGTGTCTATCTGGAACCCCAGTCCATAGAGCGCACGGGATACTTCATTGTAATCATAGCCTCCGCGCATTATCTCTCCGAGGGCTTCTGTCATAAGTTCAAGTCTTTCAACTCTGCGGGGGAAAACTCCCGTCTTTATAGGATAATCAAACACAAGCTCACTGCCGAGAGCTGAGAGCTCAGCCATTTGATTGAGCGTGTCCCTGAACACATCAAGTGTCAGGTAATAGGTGACTCCCAGAATGCTGAAAAACGTCTTTACATTCGGATCAAAGCCTGATGCAAGGAGTTTGTCGCACATTCGCTCCTTCTCGAAATCGACAGGTACATAGTGGACATTCGGGCGGAGATTCCATTCCAGCTCCCTTATTTTTTCGAGCTTGTAACGCTGAGTGTCGGGGTGATCAATCTCGAATATCTCGATGTCCTCATTATCGTTGCGGAACGCAAATGTGTCTGAGCCTGCGCCGCAGATGACGTACTGGACTTTTCCGTTTGCCTTTGCAAAGTCGGCAAGCCTGCTCTCGTTGAAGTGTATTCTCGACAGCGGTATCGGAGCGAAGTATTCGCTGATTATCTGCTCGGTGTCCTCACGGGAGAACTGCTGCGATCCGTCAAGACCGCTGCTGATGAGCTCATATATGCTGTCGTATTCCTCCTTGCCAAGCATATCGTAAGCAAGGTAATCATCGTATATCTTCTGGCGAGACAAGTTAGAGTGCCATGCTCTCACAAATGCGCATATCTTAGCGGTTACGCTTTCTCTTTCGTTGACCATAAAAACCTCCAAAGCATAAAAAAGGCGGAATGCATTCCGCATTCCGCGCATAACAGCCGAAGCTGTCACATACTCATCAATGTCAGATCACGCGCAACATCGCTGAGCATAAGTTTGCAGAATACGGACAGTTTCAAAGTTATTCATACAACAACACATATTGATTGTTCTCATAATCAGCGATCCTTTCATTAATCTTTGTATTCCTATCGGAACTGTATGTATTATAACATCAATCACACACTTTGTCAATAGGATTAGTATATATTCGGCGATAGTTATATAATTTTTCTGTTATTCTTGCGATTTTTGTAAAAGTCGTGTATGTAGGGGCTGGCGTCCCCGACAGCCCGTAACTCCCGAACCTTTAGTCCCACGTTGAGTTTCAATGGCACGGGCGCACGGAATGTGCCCCTACAATAGACGGCGAGAACGCCCCTACGGTCGTTATATGTTATGTTTTCGTTATTCGCGTAACACGGAATGTCAATTGCGGGACGTCGAGGACGCTGTCCCCTACTTGTAATCGGCGAAAATAAAAATGTCCAGCATAAGCCGGACACAATTACTTGTTTCTGATCTCTTTTCAATGAACGCTCAGTGCTTCCACCTTAAAAGCTGGTTCTGGAGCTTATTGAACAGGAATGTCACTCCGATAACCACGAAGCCGATAACGAGAAGTCCCGTGATTGTGCGTGTGTAGTCGCCGAAGTCTGAGTAATACTTGACGTAGTAGCCCATACCATCCTTTGCAGCTATCATTTCTGCGGAGGTGAGGAGTATGAACGACACGCTGAGTCCCTGATTGCAGCCGAGGAATATCTGCTGTAATGACGCCGGAAGTATTACCTTGAAAAGCGTCTCTATCTTGCCGACATTCAGTACCTTTGCCGAGTCGATTATCTTCTTGTCAACACCGAGCACGCCGCTCATAGTTCCGGCAAATACCGGCCAGAATGTTGCGAGGAAGATAACGAATACAGATACGGACTTGAATGTGGGGAGAAGTGCGATACCGTAGGGAATGTAAACGATAGGAGGTATCGAGCTGAAAAATTTAGTGATGTAGGTAGCTGCGCTGCCCACTCTTGCGCTCCAGCCGATGAAGAGTCCGAGCGGTACTGCAACTGCTGTTGCAAGGACAAATCCCTTGATTATCGTCAGAAGCGAGCTCTTGACATTTGTCCAAATCTTGTCTCTGTCCACTACGAACTGATGTATGATCTTTCCGGGTGCCGGGAAGAGCTGCGGATTGAGATAGTTGTACTTCGCTGTCACAAGCGACCATACTCCTAAAAGTATGAACAGGAAGCCTGCAATGTCAACGAGAAGTGCAAGCGACTCTTCCTTTTTAATAAGTGCCGACGCGATGAGTACGACTATTTCTGTTCCGACTGCAAACTTTACAAGCAGCGATGTATAAACGGGATATGTTGCCTGATCCGGGAGCAGCTGTATCAGCAGCAATGCGATGAAAAGTATATGTGCTATGCGGAGATAGCGCTTTTTGATCGTCATAGTACCACCTCATCTCCGCCGATACGCTCGGCAATGTCATTGTAAAGGAGTGAGAGCAGTCTGTTGCGGAACTTGCTGTATTCATCAGTTCTTACAAGCTCGTCGCGTCTGCGCGGACGGTCGAAGGGCACGTTCACTACTTCGTTTACTGTTCCGGGGTGAGCTGTGAGGACTACTATCTTGTCGGAAAGGAGGATAGCCTCGTCGATGTCGTGAGTAACGAATACAACTGTCTTGCGGGGCTCAGAGCCGTCGCCCTCCCAGAGCTTCAGGAGAAGCTCCTGCAAAATAACACGGTTCTTGGGATCAATAGCGCTGAACGGTTCGTCCATAAGGAGAATTTCTGTGTCCATCGCAAGTGCTCTTGCAATAGCCGCACGCTGCTGCATACCGCCGGAGAGCTGTGAGGGGTACTTGCTGCCGAAGCCGGAAAGTCCAACCTTTGTGAGGTATTCGTCAGCTATCTTTGAACGGTCGCTGCGCTTTACGTCCTTGCGTGCCTGCTTGATGCCGAACTCGATATTCTTCTTAGTTGTCATCCACGGGAAGAGAGAATAGTGCTGGAAAACTACTCCGCGCTCTGTGCCTGTGCCGTGAAGCTCCTTGCCGTCTATCTGCACCGTGCCGCCGGCAGGGGCATAAAGCCCCTCCAGGACACTGAGCAGAGTTGATTTTCCGCAGCCGCTTGCGCCGATAACGCTTACAAATTCGCCGTCAGCAACTCCGAATGAAACGTTGTTGAGTGCGTTGAAGCTGCGCTTGTTTTCTATGTAATTTACAGTAAGATCTTTAATTTCTATTTTATTCGTAGTCATTGAAATGCACCTCTAACGATTTATAGATATCATCGGAGTTCTCAGCTAAAATACTGTCAAGAGCCTTCTTATAAATGTCAGTGTTGTAAAGGGGATCAATGTCGTAATCGTTTGTATAGCCGAGCTCAACGATCGTGTCTTTGAGTGTGAGTGTACCCTTCTTGTCGGGATCGGGGCTTGATACGCTGTAACCGCCGTAGACCTCTGTGTCTATGAAGTCCTCGTCGATGTCGATGTACTTCTTTACGTCTTTCACTGTACCCTCGTGATCGGTCTGAGTGAAGTGGTATGCCTTGATGAAAGCACGCTCAATAGCGATGTATGTGTTGGGGTTATCGCTGAGAGCGGAGGTCTTTGCGACCTGACGGCAGCAGGGCTGGTTTTCGAGAGCTTTTTCGTGTGCGCAGTAGTAAACTACCTTGTAGCCCTGTGACTTAGCGAGTGAAGCGTAGGGTGAGTATACGGAAGCTGCGTCGATAGAGCTGTTGAGCAGTGCAGCATAAGCGTCCTTCTGGCTGTCGAAGTAAACGATGTTGACCTCGTCATCACCCTCACCGATCTTGATATGCGCATTCTTGAGAAGTATCTGGAGCTCTGCGTCCTGAACGCTGTTCTTTACGGAAGCGACGTTTCTTCCCTTGAGCACTTCAACGCCCTGTTCGTCCTCGTCAGCAAATTCTGACTTGATAACGTAGCCGTGACCGTTTGTCATTGCACCGCCGAATATCGAAACGTCGTGTCCCTGACTCTGGAATGTGAGCGTCGGAACTGAACCGATGAATGCAACGTCGAGCTTGTCGGACTCGAGACCGTTTACGAGCTCCGAAGCACTGGAGAACTGAATGAGGTCAACGTCAAGCCCCTCTTCCTCGAAGTAGCCTTCCTCTTCAGCAACAAATGCAAGAAGATGAGCGGTGGAGTTGAGGTAGCCGATCGAAATGCTTGACTTTTCCGGTTTACCAATTGATGAAGCAGCAGAAACGGCAGATGTATCTTCACCGCCGCCGCAGCAGTCAGCAGGACCGGAGGTCTTACAGCAGTCACCTGTGCCGCCTTCGCAGCAGTCCTTTGTGGTTGAAGCAGCAGTATCTGACTCAGAAGCGCCTGTTTCTGTTTCAGCAGTTGTGCCTGTTGTGGCAGCTGATGAAGTCTTTGACTTCGATGAGCTTGAATTATTAAGTCCTGCACAGCCTGTGAGCAGGGAGAGGGAAGCGAGTATTGATACTATCTTAAACTTGTTATTCATATTTATCACCTTTCATATTTAAAAACTTGATTTGCGGACGAATGTTTTATCTGTAACATCGCATTCGTTCCGAATTGGTGATATGTCTGTAATTTTTCATTCTCTATTCACTCCTTGTTTTCTCTATGTACTAATCATACCATACCTATAGGCATTTGTCCAATACGAAAGGTCTATGATTACTTATAGGCATAGGCTATTGCCTGAGCATCGGAAGATGGAATGGTCCGGAAACATACTATTAACATTGCCTGATGCTTATGCAGAAAAAATTAAGCCGCAGGTGATACCTGCGGCTGTTACATATCTATTTACTTTTTATAAGTGACTTATAGGCTTCAAACAGCCTTTTGTTTCCGGCGTTCATTGTACCGAAGCTGTCGGGGCAGCATATCACCTCATCACACTTTTTCATTATCGCAAGTGCTCTCTGTACGCTTTCTTCGCTTACCGGCTCAAAGGCTTTCTCGGTAACAAGTTCCGCTGCAAGACTTCTTGCAACGGGATAATCAAGATCGTTCTCGTGTATCACTCCGGCGGCAAAGGGAATTCCCTGACGCTGCAGCCGGCGGTATGTATCAATGCCGCTGCCGCCTCCGCCTATGACGAAGACCTGCGGCTCACCGGTGACTTTCAGAGCTTCCGCTGTACCGAATTCGGAAAGGAAAGAGCCGTTTGCAATGCTGTACAATTCACTGATATAATCACCGGAGAAAATCTCCTCAGGAGTTCCGAGTCTGTCAGCCTTATTGTCCTTTATACAAAGTATCTTATCGGAAAAACGCTGTGCGAGGTCGAGTTCGTGAAGTGTCTGAACGACTGCGATATTCCTGTTTCGTGCAAGCTCGCGCAGGATACTGAGCAGCCTGAGCTTATTGTTTATGTCAAGGAATGAAGTCGGCTCGTCCAGTATGAGGACTTCCGGCTGCTGCGCAATTGCCCGTGCGAGCATTATGGTCTGACGCTGACCGTCACTTATGCAGCGTATATCCGTATCTGCCAGATATGACACCCCGGTAAGCTCCATAGCCTCCCGGACAATATCCTTATCTCCTGATGAAAGTATGCCAAGTCTGCCCGTATAGGGATACCGACCTGTTGAGACGACGTCCTCACAGGTCATTTTTTCTGCGGTAATACGCTCAGTCAGGCACACCGAAAGCTTCTGTGCGAGGTCATTCGGACTCATTTCCGTGATGTCATTACCGGCTATGCTCACTCTGCCGGAAATGACCGGCAGCTGCGCGGCGATACTTTTTAGTATAGTGGATTTACCTGCACCGTTCGGACCGATAATAGTAAGTATCTCGCCTCTGCTGATTTCAAATGCAAGACCGCTCACAACGACTTTCTTGCCGTAGCCTACAGAGAGCTCTTCAGAGCTGAGAATAACGCTGCTCATTCAGACACTTCCTTTCTGCGGCTGAGCATAGCCATAATGACTACCGGCGCACCGAATACTGCTGTAATGGTGCTGATACTCAGCTCAACAGGTGCAAAGAGCATTCGCGCGATAAGGTCGCAGACGAGACAGAATACCGCTCCTCCGATGAACGATGCGGGTATGATAACAATAGGCTTTGCAGTTCCGAAGGCAGTTTTCACAAGGTGAGGAACAGCTATGCCAACGAATGAAACAGGTCCTGCAAATGCCGTAACGCAGGCAGAAAGTATGCTTGAAAGGAGTATCAGTGCAGTGCGGAAAAGCTTTATGTTCACGCCCATATTCTTAGCATAGCTCTCACCGAGCTGGTATGCACTCATCGGCTTTGAGAGCATAAATGCTGCCGAGACCGCAGCAAGCACGATGACCGCTATTGTCTTTACATTGTTCATATTTATGCCGGAAAAGCTGCCCATTGACCAGTTGTGGAGGTTGACTATGTTGGCGTCGTCTGCAAAGGTAACGGCAAGCTCTGTCAGTGCCGAGCAAATGTAGCCTATCATCACTCCGGCGATTATCAGCTGAGCCATATTTTTCACCCTGCCCGACAGAAGCAGTATCGCTCCCATTGAGAGCATCGAGCCGACAAACGCCGCTCCGACCATTTCTGCGGAGTTAAGCAGTATCCCGTACTTCATAGTGAACATCATTGAAAGCGCGACCGTCAGCTTTGCTCCGGAGGATATACCGAGGACATATGGTCCGGCTATCGGATTGTTGAAGAAGCTTTGCAGCAGAAATCCCGAAACCGAAAGCGCTCCTCCGAGAAGTACAGCTGCAAGTGCACGCGGCAGACGTATATCACGCACTATCGTTCTTGCGGATCTGTCACTGCTGCCGGTAAATGCTCCGGCAACGTCGTTCAGTGAGAGCTTTGCACTTCCGACGGCAAGCTCCAGTATGAAGAATACCACTGCGAGAAGCGCGAGAGCTGCAAAGCATATAGTCCAGCGTATAGCCCTTTTTCTGCTCATAAGCACCTCATTTCAGCCTGTGCAGATAGGTTAGCTCTGCACTGTCAGCCTTATCCGTAAAAATGCTGTTCAGGTCACATATCATATCCGCAGCGCCTGTTGTCTGCTGGAACATATTCTGTCCGGTACACCAGACATTGCCCTCTTTGACTGCTTTGAAATCCGCAAGTGTGCTGCTCTTTGCGACAAGCTGGTCTATGCTGTCTATCTCGCCGTCTATGGTGCTGTTGTAGATGAGGATGTCGGCATCATGAGCGAGTTCGTAGAAGGTCTCGGTCTGAATGTTCATCGTTGAGAGTGCGTTGTCATCGACGTTGAGGTCAGCGGCTTTGAATACATACTTACCGCCGGCAAGGTCTATCATCTTCGCAACATAATCGGCAGGCTTCCTGATGTTGAAATAGCCGTTTGAGGTCACATAAAAGAAAGCGGCAGTCTTTCGCTCATTCTCGGGAATGTCGTCAACTGAAAGCTCCTCGAATGCCTTTGTCTTTTCGCTGAACAGCTTTTCAGAAGCTTCATAGTCTCCAAGAATAAGCCCGTACAGCTTCACCCACTCCATACGTCCGAGAGGGTGAGGCTCATAGCTCGAACGCTCTACCATAACAGGTATGCCGAAGGACTCTATCTGCTCCTTGACCTTTGGTGTATGGTATATCATAGTTGACTCGAGAGCAAGTCCGCATTTTTCGGCTACGAGAGTTTCATAGTCCGGCGAGCTGTATTTGCCGATATACTCAATATCGCCGGAAGAAACCGCGTCCCGTATCACCGGCAGGCTCCAGCTGTCGGCGTTAGTTGAGGTCATAGTGACACGTTCAAGTCCGCCTATGCTGTCAAACAGGTCCATTGAGGACGTTGCGGCAACGTAAATATTCTCCACCGGCTGTTTTATCACGGTCATACCGCTTGTGTCATCGGGAACGCTCACGTCCTCCGGGACGATAAGATACTTCGCGCCGTCTATATCTACAACAGAGCAGCCGTCCTCGCAGTAGTCAACGCTGAACTGCTCTGCATATTTCAGCTCCATACTGCCCTTGACGGAAATATCAGCGGTATCCTTTTTCTTCTCGCAGCCTGTGACAAACAGCAGTCCTGCCGCTGTCACAAGCGCTGCAAAGCGAATTACCCTCATTTTTTCACAGTTGAGGAGTCGAAGAAAAGCGTGTAATCTATCATATGAGGCTCGCTCATCGCTGTGGTCTCAGCGCTTACAGGCATATTGAAGTCAAAGCCGGTGACAGGTATCTCGAATACCGAGTGACCGTCCTTGATATCAGGGGCATATTCCTTTTCCTGAACGACAATTTTGTCGTATTTGTCGCTGCTCCAGACGATCTTCGCAAGTGCGTTTCCGTCCTTGATCGTAAGCTCTGCCGGTGACTGGACTGAAGCTCTGCCCGAGCCGCCCTCGAGCTTCACTTCAACTGTATATTCGCCGTCCTCAAGTCCGAGGTCAGCAGCAGTTTTGTATCTGCTCTCAGCAAAAGCATCGTCCGGAAGTGAGTCTGCGCGGAATACGAGAGTGCGTCCGTACCACTCCTGCTTCTTTGCACTGAGTGCTGCACATTGTATCTCCTTATCGAGAGCTTCTAACGGCACTCTGAACACCGACTGTCCGCTTTCGTTGGAGGTGTAGGTGATGCGTTCGCTGTCCGGAGCGCCCTTCGCTTCGTCCTCTGTACCCATAAACAGCGCATCGTAGGACTTGCTGGCAATGATGATATCAGCGGACATACTTCCGTTTTCAACGTAAAGGATACAGTCTGCTATCTTGAACATTGACGAGCTGGAATCCACCGATATATGGTATTTTCCGTCTTTAAGAGCGTCAGCGCTGACAGCCTTCATTCCCTCGTAGCCGACTTCGTTCTGCGGAGCTGTTTCATGCTCAGTTGAAGGTTCTGCGGAAGTCGTTTCTGCTGTTGTTCCCTCAGTGGTTTCAGCAGATGTCTGAGCTGCTGTTGTCTGAGCTGTTTTTTCCGAAGAAGATGATGATGTGCTGCTGCCGCACGATGTGAGTGCAAGAGCGGCGAGCAGTGAAACTGCGATGATAGTTTTTTTCATAATTTACCTCTTATATCAAAACCGG
>CACXEJ010000079.1 GCA_902766595.1 Ruminococcus flavefaciens
GCTCGTAGAAGATCTAAGGGCAGAGCAAGATTAACTCACTGACGACGCTGACCACAAAATCTATTTTTGTGGTCTTTTTTGTTAATTTTTATGGTATTTTTATGCTTTATACTGAAATTTTGAATGATAACAGAGATTTTCTCGCCCTATATAAAAAAGGTCGGTATTCCGCCTGTAAGTATTCTGTCATCTATGTCAGACCTAACGGCAGACCTTTTAACCGCCTCGGCATCACTGCCGGCAAAAAGGTCGGAAACGCTGTCTGCCGCAACAGAGCAAAAAGACTTATCCGTCTCGCTTACCGCCAGAATGAGATAAATATGCCTGTCGGTATGGACATAGTTATAGTTGCGAGAAGTCAGATCTGTGAGATAAAGTCACAGGAATACTGCGGCTATATGGAAAAGTACGGCGTCGCAGACATACAGAAGATGTTCAGGAGCTTTTCTCCTGCAAACAGAAAAAAATGAGGTATATCGCTATTATTCTGATAAAATTCTATCAGAAATGTATTTCTCCGCTCTTTCCGGCTAAATGCAAGTATCACCCCACTTGCAGCAGCTACGCGCTTACAGCTTTCAGAAGGTTCGGCTTTATAAGGGGATTTCTCCTTGCCGGCTGGAGGATACTGCGCTGTAATCCGTGGTCTATGGGCGGATTTGATCCTGTTCCGGAAAAATTTACGTTTAAAGTTAAAAAATATTATGATTATCCGGACGGTACTGACTCCGATCAGGACGACAATAAAACGACTATGAGGGATGAATTTTGAACGCACTTTATGATATTATCGGTATCCCCTTCGGATACCTTATGATGCTTATTTACCATTTTGTTGACAACTACGCTGTGGCTATCATCATATTTACGGTAGTCACCAAGATAATTCTTTTACCGGTCAACTACAAGACTCAGAAAAACGCTGCCCGTATGCAGCTGCTTAACCCAAAGCTCGAAAAGCTCCGCAAGAGCTATTCCAATAACCCACAGCGCCTTCAGGAAGAACAGCAGAAGCTGTACATTCAGGAGGGCATAAACCCGATGGGAAGCTGTCTGCCGGCTTTTATACAGATGTTCCTTCTCTTCGGAGTTCTCGACGTTGTGTACAAGCCTATCACTCATATCCTCAGATTTTCTAAGGATATAAGAAGAGAAGCCGCAAGCATTGCCGGCACTAAGCTCTCAAACCTCAGATGTGAGCTCCACATCATGAGCGACCTCAGTGACGAACCCAGTAAGTATTCCCATCTCAGTGACGGATTTCTCGATAAGGTCCGCAATTTCAATACGAACTATACCGTTTTCGGCGCAAACCTCGGTAAAGTTCCCTCAGTTCACGTAGACTGGCACAGCAGTGAGTCGATCATACTCTTCTGTATCCCGATACTCGCGGGACTCGCACAGCTCCTCTCGTCAGTTTACAGCCAGATCCACCAGAAGAAGGTCAATCCCAATATGCAGGGCGGCGGCTGTCTTACATTTATGATGTATTTCTTCCCCCTCCTCTCAGTATGGTTCGCATTCAGCGTACCTGCCGGCGTGGGTTTCTACTGGATCTGGTCAGCACTCTTCTCCTTTATCATAACCTTCTGCCTCAATCAGTACTTTACTCCCGAGCGTACAGAGGCTATCAACGAAAAGGAAAAGGAAAAAGCTCGTATCTACGCTGAAAAGCACCCCGAAAAGAAAACCTTTATGCAGAAAATGCTCGAGCAGCAGGAAATGGCTAACCAGCAGAATGCTGCAAAGAACGGCAAAAAGTCCGGCGGTTCAAAGAATTCACGTTCAGAGATCAAGAAGTATGACCGCGACAAGATAAAGGAAGCCAGAAAGCGTATGGCTGAAAAGTATGGCGATATTTACGACGATACTGATAATGATTTTGATGAGGACTAAGTCCTCAGGGAGGTATAACTATGACTGAAATCTTTACAGCAAAGACTATTGAAGAAGCAAAAGCACTCGCAGCAAAAAAATTCGGAAAAAGCGAAAAAGAGATCAGATTTGAGATCATCGAGGAAGGTAAAAAGGGCATTCTCGGTCTCGGAGCTAAGGACGCAAAGGTAAAGGCTACCGTTGCTTCACCTGCACCGGCTGCAAAATCGGCTGCCGCTCCTGCTGAAAAGCCTGCCGCACCGGCTGCTCCCGCAGAGCCAGCACCTGTCAAGAAGGCTGCGCCTGTTGTTACTGAGACACCGGCTGCTGCTCCTGAAAAGGCTGAAAAGCCTGCTGAGACAGCTCCTGAGGTCAAGGACGACGATGAGGACTACTCACTCGACAAATTCACACTCATCGAGGACGAGTCTCTTATCGAACCCAAGGTAAAGATCGCAAGAGACTACATCACAAGCATTTTAAGAGCTATCGGCATCGAAGCTGAGTATAAGATATACCAGAACGAAACAGGCGCTGTTATCAACGTTGAGAGCGATAACAACGGCACTATCATTGGCAGACGCGGCGAGACTCTCGACGCTATCCAGTATCTCTGCTCTATCATAGCTAATAAGGGCGACAAGGATTACTTCAGAATTACTATCGACTGCCTCGGTTACAGAAGCAAGCGCAAGGAAACTCTTGAGCAGCTCGCTGCAAAGGTTGCAAAGTCCGTTCTCAGAACAGGCCGTTCACAGCCCCTCGAGCCTATGAACCC
>CACXEJ010000080.1 GCA_902766595.1 Ruminococcus flavefaciens
AACTACGAAATACAGCCGTTGACCGTCCCTATACCGAAGAAAAAGGACGGCTCTCTCAGTGTCAACACTGTCAACTACGGCGACCCCCTTGAGATATACACAAACAGTGAGGGCGAGGTCATTTTCAAGAAATACTCAGCGATAGGCGAGATGAGTGAAAACGCGGTATATGTGGCTGAGATAATGCACAAGATAGCCGGCTGTCCGGTAGTTATCTTTGACAAGGATCACGTTGTTGCGACGGCAGGCGTTCCGAAGAGGGAGTTTGCTGAGCGCCGCGTGACCGGTCAGCTTGAGGAGCTTATGGAGAGCAGGGGACAGTATTTCTGTCCGGACGGCAATTGCAACAATTTCTTCCCGGCGGAGGGTGTGAACCGCACTGCGATAGCGGCGGTCCCGATGATAACTGCCGGCGACGTTACGGGGGCGGTAGCCTTTATGAGCGGCGAGAAGTGTACCGAGGTCACTGATCTTCAGAAGAGCCTGATAAATGCGGCAGCGCAGTTCCTTTCGCGGCAGATAGAGGGATAGGCTCCGGAAAAATATTTTTGCACGGGCGGATAGTATCCGCCCTGTTTTTGTGTTATAATAGAGAGTGAAAATTTTTTCATAGTAATGTGTCAGGAAAACGCTTTCCGGAGCGAGTGTAGTTTATGAAGATCTTCAAAGAGGTGAAACGATGACGGACAAAGAAATGCGGCTGTTAATGGAGCAGTCCCGCGAGGACGGCTGCCGGCGGCTGTTTGATGAATACTGCGGCTATGTCAGTGTTATATGTGCGAATAAGCTCAGGGGCTGCGGCACGACTGAGGACGTCGATGAGTGCATCAGCGACACATTCGCGGCTGTATTCCGCTACATAGAAAGCAGCTCCGGTCGGGACGGTGACCTTAAAGGCATCATCGGCACGATAGCACGGAGAACGTCGATAGACTATTTCCGGCGGCTCTCGTCCAAGAGTGACCGTACCGTTCCGATAGATAATGACAGCTTCCGGGAGCTGCCGTCGGATATACGAGTCGAGGAAACTGCGGAGCGGAAAGCTCTGAACGAAACGCTTCTTGACTGTATAGACGCTCTCGGAGAGCCGGATTCGTCGATAATCGTTTACTTCTACTACTACGGCATAAAAACAAAGAAAATTGCTTCACTTCTGGGAATGAGCTCTCCTGCCGTTCATCAGCGTATGAGCAGGGCACGGAAAAAGCTGAAAAAGCTCCTGAGTGAAGCAGGTATCAATGAGGAGGGATATTAATGAAATTTGAGGATCGTTTCAGCAATATTGACGACAAGACCGCAGAAAGGCTCTCACAGAAATACCCCTTTCTCGACGAAGAGCGGAAAGCGAGGTTATACACTATGAGTAAAAGAAAGTCAGATAGAAATAATGTGCCCGAGACCAATAATATCGAGGTATCAGGCGTTGATAAGTACCGCAGACCTATGTGGTACAGGAGCGTAAGCATAGCAGCTGCGGCAGTTCTCGTTGTTGCAGGCATAGGCGGAAGCACTTTCCTCATCAGCCGCAACGGCAAGGACAAGGCTCCGGCAGCAAGCGTATCCGGTAATACCGCTGCGGCAGTTACAGAAACGATCAGCGAGTCAGCAACAGAAGCTATATCTGAAGGAACGGTCAATATTGCTGCGACTGAAGCGGAGGGCGATGCAAACGCTATCGCAAAGGAGCTTACAGACGCTTATGCAGAATTCACGGGCGATATTTATGGCAGCACTTTGGAAGTAGACAAGGCGAATGTTTTTACTAAGAAGTTTGACGATCAGACTAAGGAGTACTATCGTGTTACTGATTCAAGATACCCGACATGGGAAGCCATTGAAAAGCGTTGCAATGAGATATTTGATGCCGAATTTGCAAAAGCATTTATCCATAATCTGATCTGTGACGGAGAAGAAGTTGCATATGGCACTCTTATGTATAAGGAAATTGACGGAAGTCTTTATATTGATAAGCAATTTTATGACAATAACTCAGGTCCTATAAAGTGGAACGAAGATGAAGTAAATGCTGAATTTGTTTCTGATAAGGAAATAACGGTCACTCTGACGCAGACAATTTCGGACATTCAGGTAATAGAAGTGACATTCACAATAACCAATACCGAAAACGGCTGGCGTATAAGCAAGGTCCATGAGAGTGGGGACGTGGGAGAGTATACTTCCCCCGATGCTATTGCAAATGAGCTCGTTGGTGATTATAGTGCTTTCTTCTCAACGTTCTACACCGGTGATCTTAAATACGATAAGTCCGATGTTATCACAAGGAATATGGTATCCTCTGAGGACGGCAGCAATATTACTATTGATTATTACCGCGTCACTGATTCGAGACTTGCGCCCGGATATGATCTTAAAGGGGAATGCTTCAGGATTTTTGACGAAGAGCTTGCAAATTCTATTTATGAGAACTTATGCTGCGATGAAGATAATGTGACTGACAAAGCACTTCTTATGAAGAGAAAAGACGGAAGCTATTATGTAATGAATTGTTGGTATTATGAAGGCGACAAGGTAGATAAGTGGGATCAGGACACCGTAAAGGGCACTCTTAATTCTGACGGCACGATCACAACTGTTCTGACAAAAACGCATAATGATCCTGCTTTCCGTAAATCTGAATATAATTTCACTTTCGTCAAGACTGAAAACGGCTGGCGTATAAGCAAGGTCGATTACGTTGAGTACGATGAGGCAGGCAATCCCATTGAATACCCTGTTGATGAGGGAACAAAAGAATGGAATAACAAAGTAAGAATTGAAACACCTGCACAGGAGCAGACATCAGAACAGAATAACAAGGCAACAATTGAAATACCGGAAGAAGCTACTGCGGTATCGAATAACTGATCAAAAAACGGCGGATATGTTCCGCCGTTTTTTTGTTGTTTTGGCATACATATTTGTTATTTGCGGAACGCCGGGGGCGGTGCGGGTGTCCGGTGGACACCTCTGCCGAAGGCAGAAGCACCGACCGAGCCGACAGGTGAGAACGTTCCCTACGTTTGGTTCAGGATACGGTTTCAAATGGCACGGGCGCACGGAATGCGCCCCTACGGTGTTTGAGGCATACATATTCGTAATTTGCGGGACGTCGAGGACGCCATCCCCTACGGTCGGTTTGGCGTACATATTCGTAATTTGCGTAATGATACGGCGCCCGTAGTTTTTTATGACGAAAACTATTGACTATTTTGCAGATTTAGGGTATTATATATGTGTATGTGTTTACATTATCGACACTTATGGAGGATATATGAGACCATTTTTACTTAAACCACCAATTAAAGACTATATATGGGGCGGTACAAGGCTCCGTGACGAGTACGGCAAGGAGAGTGAGCTTGACAGGCTCGCTGAGAGCTGGGAGCTGAGCTGCCACAAGGACGGCGGAAGTATCATCGACTCCGGTGAGTTCGCAGGTATGCCGCTCACTGATTTCATAAAGGAACACCCGGACGCTCTCGGCTCGAATTGCAGCCGCTTTGAGTATTTCCCTGTGCTTATCAAGCTCATTGACGCAAAGGACAACCTCTCCGTTCAGGTCCACCCCGACGATGCCTATGCAAAGCGCGTTGAGGGCGAATACGGCAAGACCGAGATGTGGTACATCGTTGACTGCGATGATGGCGCACAGCTCATCTACGGCTTCAAGGACAAGATAAGCCGCGAGGATTTCCGCAGGGCTGTCGAGGAGAATACTCTGCTCGACTGCGTGAACAGCGTTCCGGTAAAGAAGGGCGACGTTTTCTTCATCGAGTCCGGAACCCTCCACGCTATCGGCAGGGGCATACTCATTGCCGAGATACAGCAGAATTCCAACACGACCTACCGTGTTTATGACTACGGCAGAGTCGGCGCGGACGGCAAGCCGCGTGAGCTCCACGTTGAAAAGGCTCTCGAGGTCACAACGCTCGAACCGCCGGCTGTTGAGTACGGTCAGAAGAAAAAGATAAACAGAGCAGGTATGTGGCAGACTCCGCTCGCGGACTGCAAATACTTCACGGCTGATAAATATGATATATTCCGCAGTATGCAGCTCGAAGCTTCAACTCAGACCTTCAGACATATTCTTGTTCTTGAGGGTGAGGGCGCAGTAGTCTGCGGAGACGACAGCATTGCTGTAAAGAAAGGCTCAAGCGTATTCGTGCCGGCTGGCTCGGAGACGTGCAGTATAAAAGGGAATTGCAGTATAATCATTACTACGATCCGTTATAAATAAGGAGGATAATTATGAAATATTATGTAGGTATCGACTTAGGCGGCACAAATATTGTTGCCGGAGTCGTTGACGAAAGCTACAAGATCATTGCAAAGGCAAGCACCAAGACAAACTGTCCGCGTCCTGAAAAGGAGATCGCTGAGGATATGGCAATAATGGCTGTTGAGGCTGTAAAGAACGCTGACCTCACTCTCGACGACATCGAGTGGATCGGTATCGGTACTCCCGGTATAGCAAACAGCGCTACCGGCATCATCGAGTATTCCAACAATCTCGGCTTCAAGGACACTCCTATGGTGAAGTACATAACCGAGTTCATCGGCAGAAACGACACTCCCGTATTCATCGAGAACGACGCTAATGCTGCTGCTTACGGCGAATATGTTGCCGGTGCTGCAAAGGGCGCAAAGAACGCTGTCTGCATCACTCTCGGAACCGGCGTCGGCGGCGGTATCATCATCGACGGCAAGATCTACGCAGGTTCAAACTTTGCCGGTGCTGAGATAGGTCATACGGTTATAGAGGTGGACGGCGCTCAGTGTTCGTGCGGCAGAAAGGGCTGCTTTGAGGCTTACTCTTCAGCTACCGGACTTATCCGTATGTCCAAGGAGGCTATGGAGCAGTTTCCTGACAGCATTATGAATAAAATGGCTGAGGAAAAGGGCAAGGTCACTGCCCGCACTTCCTTCGACGCTATGAGAGCCGGTGACAAGCCTGCAAAGGACGTCGTTGACAAGTACATCAAGTACCTCGCAGCAGGTATCACTAATACTATCAATATCTTCCAGCCGGACGTTCTCTGTATCGGCGGAGGCGTCTGCAACGAGGGTGATCCGCTTCTTCTCCCTGTAAAGGAACTTGTGAAGAAGGAAGTTTATACAAGGAACTCTCCCAAGAACTGCGAGATCGTTATCGCAAAGCTCGGTAATGATGCCGGTATCATCGGTGCAGCTTTCCTCGGAAGAGCTAATCAGTAAGGGCTTTTATAAGTTTTATGGCTATATGCACAAATACAGCGGTAATGTTTTGTGCATATAGCCAATTTTTATTTCCGCTTGCAACAAATCAGCTCTTTTCCGACACTTAGTATATGAACTTGCACAGAAGAAGTGCAAAGATCTGAGAATCGATTCAAAAGGAGGGATCCCTATGAAAGACAACGCTGAAGATGTAAAGCTCGCACAGAAAGGCAGCACAGAGGCTTTCGCGAGGCTTTATTCAGATGTCTATAAGGATATGTATCACATCGCATTATACAGTTTGAGAAGTTCGCACGACGCTTCTGACGTGGTGAGTGACGCAGTCCTTGACGCTTTTTGTTCCATAAAAAAATTACGCGATCCGTCATTGTTCCGCAGCTGGATAATGAAGATACTCTCTGCCAAGGTAAAGCAGAAGCAGAAGGAGTATTTTGCAGCCGGTGAGGAACTGAATGACGACGCTAAGATCGACAGCTTCAACTACGAGTCCGCAGAGCTCAGGGAAGCGCTCGGCAAACTTGACGGCGAATCACGTTTACTATTGTCGATGTCAGTGCTGGGAGGCTATACGAGCGACGAGATAGCAGGTATATGCAATATCAAGTCCGGCACAGTACGTTCAAAGCTGTCACGCATAAAGGAAAAGCTCAGACTTGAGCTCACTCCTGAAATATGAAACGAAAGGGGTATCACTATGAACGATAAAGAGGTAAAAAAGATGCTGGAAAATGAGCAGATACCTAAGGAACTCGAGCCAGATAACATCAAGCTGATGCTCGATCAGAAGGCTCCGGCTATGAAGAGAAAGAAGATCTCGGCAATATCACGCTTTACAGCAATAGCAGCTGCATGTGCGGTAGTGAGCGGAACAGCAGTCCACTTTGCTTCAAAGGGCGACAATATGAAGAAGAGCAGTTCTGATACTGATTCAAAGATAGTTTCGACTATGGTCTCACAGAACGGCGTTTCTGAGGACGAGCTCAAGAAGATCGAGCAGGCTCCCTATATGAGCGGCGCGAAGGATTACGGCGAGATATACTCGGTATTCGCTGACTGCGCTGACAGATACCAGAAGCAGTATTTAAAGTGGAGAAATGGTCTGCGTTATACAGGAAAAGCTGAAATTGCTGAGGAGTCCAATGACGGTGTTGCATCTGCCGACACTCCCAAGACCTCCGGTGATGCTTTTGCAGAACCTACCGGCGGTAAGGGCGGCGGCGGAGACTACTCCACTACCTATAATCAGGAGGAGAACGTCCTCGAGGCTGATATCGTAAAGACCGACGGAAAGCGTATTTACAGTATCCACGATTACGGCAAGAAGTCAGTTCTCCACATCACTGACGCTGACAACGGCGATCTGAATAATCTGGTCAGCATTGATGTTGCCGGTGACGTTGAAAGCTCGATCTCCAAAGACTGCCTGAATGTGCATACAAATGTAAATGAAATGTACATCTATGACGATATGGCTATCGTTATAGGAACAACAACAGGTCAGGTCAAGTCAAGCTACAATAAAGAGTACAATTATTATTTGGACAATAAGAATGTTACATTCGCAGCAGCGTATTCTCTTGACGACTCGCACAAGAGCCTCGGTATCTATTGTCAGGACGGTTATTACAGCGATGTCCGCATCTCACCCGAGGGCTATATGTACCTCATTACAAATCACACATCGAATAACTATATAAATGTCAAGTCTGAAGAGAGCATTGAGTCCTATATACCTAAGGCAGGCTTGATTGCTGATATGAAGTGCTTGGATCCCGAGGACATCTATATGCCGAGAATTGAGACTACGCCCGGCAGAAATCTTGGCTATTCAGTTATCGGAAGCATAGATCTCAATGAGTCAGAAAAGCTGGATCCCGTTGAGACAAAGGCTTTGGTCCGTGCTGATGATTACACTTACAATTCCAATATATACTGTGCCCCTGATAATCTCTATGCTATATCTGCAAAGTATTTCGATTATATGCAGGAAGGCGTTGACTACGGTCACACAGAAGAAGTCGTTAATAAAAGCTATATCACCCGGATTTCTATCAAGGACGGAGACATCACTCCCGTAGCTTCCGCAGAGATCGAAGGTAATATCAATGACCAGTTCTCAATGAGCGAGTACGGTGATTACTTCCGCATAGCCACTACAAGATTTAAGGCAACTTATGTATATACAAAGGGCGAATACTATGAGTATGACGATGACTATTACTACGATAAAACAGAGGAAGCTGATAATTCAGAAGACGAAGATTTAATAGACGATACAACAGAAGAAACAGAGACCGAAACAGATACAGATACTGAGACAGAAACTGAGACCGAGACCGAGACAGATACTGAAACTGAAACCGATACTGAAACAGAGACAGAAACTGAAACCACGACCGAAAACGAGACAGAAACTACCGTTACAGAGACTGAGGCAACAGCAGCAACGATCACTGTAACAACGATCAAGCCTCATACACCTAAGAAGGTCGAATACGGTTACTATGAATATGTGCCTGAGAAGAGCTCTCACGACAATGTTCTCTATGTTCTCGACCTCGACCTCAAGCAGGTAGGTTATATCGACAACTTCGGCAAGGACGAGAATATCCAGTCAGTTTCATTCGCAGGCGACAAGGCTTTCGTCACAACATTCAGACAGACAGATCCTCTCTTCGCTATCGACCTCAGCGATCCGACTTCACCTTCTATTCTCTCCGAGTATAAGATGAATGGCTTCAGCAGCTATATGCAGCAGTGGGCAGACGGTCAGCTCCTCGGCTTCGGACCTGATGCAGCCGATGATGGCAGAACTACCGGCGTCAAGCTGACTATGTTCGACAACTCCGATCCTAACAACCTCAAGGCTATCGACACTTACAGCTTCAATTGGGACAATGAGGATAACAATGTCAACTACAGCTCTGAGGCAGTCTGGGAGAGAAAGGCTCTTCTCATAGATCCCAAGAAGAATATCATCGCATTCCCTATATCTGAGTACAATTATAACTCTTCAAGCAGAAACGACCAGAAAGAGAGCTATAAGTTCTTCAAGTTTGAGGACGGCAAGTTCAAGGAGCTCGGTACTCTCTACAATGATCAAAACAAGTACAATGATACCGGATACTATTACGGCGGTTGCAGAGCAATATACATCGGCGATTATGTGTATATCATCAACGCCGACGGTATAACCTCAGCAGATATGGCTACTATTACTCCCAAGGATAAAATGACATATGAAGAGGTATACGAAGAGAGAGTGTGGGAAGACACTGTTGTATATTCAGACTGATCCCTGAATGATCTTACGGTTTTGAAACCGGTACTGATATAGAATTTGAGCCCCGGGCATTGTCCCGGGGCTTTTTCTGACTCTGTTCATCAGAGACGCTGCGGCTTTTCCGGCAAGAAAAAAAGCCGTATGAGAAGTGGGGAGCCTCTCATACGGCAGCGGGGGTTTTGTGCGTAATGTCCGCGCCGCAGCATTGAGGTGGTGGTTACCACGCGCGGACATATACCAATGATCTCTTTTTGAACAATATAAGTTCTCTTTAGCGATAACTTTTTGCTCTTATTTTAATTCATTTATAATTTTTTATATATCAGGGAATACAGGGAACAACAGGTGATTATTCTGCTGTTGCTGCTGTAGCAGCTTCTGTTGAAGCAGCTGTTGTTGTCTCAGCGATAGCCTTGGGGCCATGCTTCGGACCGCCCTTGGGAGGCTTGGGAGCTTCGGGTGCCTTAGGAGCTGCCGGTGCAGTCGGAGCTTCTATTTCAGCAGGCTTTGAAGGTGCCTCGGGGAGTGTGGGCTTCTCAGCAGGCTCGGAAGGCTTTTCAACCTTCTCAGGAAGAGTGGGCTTCTCGATCTCCTCAGCGGGCTTTGAGGATGCCTCGGGAAGTGTGGGCTTCTCAGCAGGCTCGGAAGGCTTCTCTGCCTTTTCAGGTGCCTTAGGACCGTTTAAGTCGATGTTCTTGAGACAGAAATCGAACCAGTCCTTCTTCTGATCCTCGCCCTTGAAGTCAGTCTTGTCAAAGTCAAATACCTCAGTGATCTTCTCCTTGAACTCCTTAGCTCCAGCGTGCTTTGCAGGCTTCTTTGCCTCGGGAGCTTCCGGTGCAGACGGAGCTTCGGGGGCAGTGGGCTTTACGATCTCAGGAGCGGAAGCATCTTCCTTGGAAGGAGCTTCGGGAGCTGAGGGAGCCTCGGGTGCTGAAGGAGCTTCCGGTGCAGACGGAGCTTCAGGAGCAGTGGGCTTAACGAGCTCAGTTGCAGAAGCGATTTCGGTAGCTGCCGCTGTTGTTACAACTTCAGTAGCTGCGGGCTTCTCGTTTTTCTCTTCCTTAGCAGCCTGGTTGCTTGCGAATGCGCTTACACCAGTAGCAACTGAGAGAAGAGATGCGGCTGAGATTGCTGCAATGATCTGTTTTCTGCTTTTCATTTCTTAGGACTCCTTTTTAATAAATTTTTGTGGGGTTGAACTGTTTTTCGCGTTCTGTATATAGGTTACGGAGTTGTCCCACAAAAAACGGGGTAGGCAGGAAAATTTTTTCAAAAAATTTTTTTGCAGGCGTTGGAAATGCCTGTGTTTCGGGGAATTTGGGCTGCGAAATTTTTTGGAAAAATTTAAAAGCGCCCCTCGGGACGCTTTTAAATTGGAAATATTATGGCAGGAATACTTCTGGTTCTGGTGTCTGCCCGGGTTCGGACACGGGTTCGGGTGCGGGCAGAGGTTCGGGTTCGGACTGGGGCTCGGACTCCGGTTCGGGCGGCAGGGGTTCAGATATGTGCGGTGCCGGCTTCTGCAAAATGTGCTTGCCGGGCTGCTGTGTCAGCTTATCTGTATTCCTGCGCGGAACTCTCTGCGAGTCGTCGCTGTTTTCGTGCGGAAGTCTGCCGTCGGGAAGAGTCGGCGGTTCGATCTTGCTGCCGTCAGGTTTTTGCGGAGCTGTCGGCTTTTCGGCAGGCACATCTGCCGTCGGGGGCTGAGGCTGTTCGGGAAGAGGAGTCTCAGGGGTGGGATATTCTTCTGATCCGGGCTTCGAGGGAAGGGAAGGAGCGGTCGGATCTTCCTGTACCGGCGGAGGGGGTACCGCTGCCGGTTTATCGTTATCCGGTGCAGCCGGAGCTGTCGGCTGGACAGCGTTTGTATTTTCGGTAACGGGCTGTGCTGCGGGAGCCTTTGTCGGTTCTGTCGCAGGCTCGGTGGACTGCGGAACGGTGGTTTCCGAAGCAGTTTCGGTGGGCTTGGTGAAGTCCTCGATAGGCTGGACGTCTGCCTTCAGACTGAGACCGTTCAGCTGCTTTTCGAGCTCCTTGCGCAGATTTTCGGCGTTCTCCGATATGTACAGTGAAACTGTATCGCCGTTGGTGATATAGCCCTTTGAGAGCTCCATTTCAAGTATATCGCTGATAGCGTCGTTCTTGTCCTTGCCCTTGCCGCTGTAATTGCTGAGTATCTCATCGCCCTTGGGACTTGTGCTCTCAAGGCTGATGACCTTGCCCTTCTTGTTGAGGTGCATCTTTACTCCGGCATCTGACGAGATGATGACAGTGGAATAGGTCTTGTAATTTGCGGCGTAATAGTGGTAGCCTGTTCCGAACATAACTACAAGACAGGCTGCAGCTGCTGCAACAGTCATAACTATACGGCGTTTCCTGCTAATCTCGTCACCGCCGTATTCCATAAGCACGGGCTCTGTAACCGTCTGACCGACTGTGTAGCCGAGATTTGCCGCATTAACGAAGCGCGACTCCTCGTCCATAAGGACTGCGTAGCCCTCGTGGCACTCCATAACTATATATTTCACTGCAATTCACCGCCTTTCAGTACCTGCATTATATGTCCGCGCATTATCTCGTAGCCGTTCGTGCATATCAGCAGCACAGCTACAAGGTAGCGTCTGTGACGTTCAAGGGATTTTCTCTCGACCTTTGCGCCCTCTGCCAGCTTTGCTATCGGGACCTTCTTAGTTCTGAGAAAGTCTGCGAGGAGGTCGGGGTTGTTTCTCGCGTAGCGGACCGCCTTCTGGCATATCTCAAGAGTACGGCGCTGGCGCGGGGAGTTTTCGGCAACATCGCTCATAGATACGCCAAAGTCGTTCATCTGCTCGGAGAGCTCGTCGATCTCCTGCTGAGTGGCTTCACGGAGCTCAGCGCTGCCGTAGTCGTCGTGTTCATCGGCAACTGTGTCGATGAGCTGGTTGTCATTTTCGTCCGGCTGGTCGAGCGAGATCACGCCTTTGCTTCGCTTTTCTCTGCGGAAATTGTCGATAAGCCGGTTCTTTATGTAAAGCGCGGCGAATTTCAGGAATGAACCGCGCAGTCTTGAATATTTCTTTATCGCTTCGTAGAATGCGAACATTGCTATGCTCAGTTCGTCGTCGCTCTGCTCCGGAGGACGATTGATGAATGCGGCGACTTCTGAACGTATGAACGGCATATAAGCCGATATGAGCTCGTCGGCAGCGCGGCTGTCCTCCTTAGCTTCGTATACCTTCGCTATGAGCTGCTTTGCGCCGGGATCCACAGTTACCACCCCCATATTGTCTATAGATTGCGCAGCCATTTCCCGGAAACCGGGGTAGGAGACGAAAATTTTCACTACAACACTATAATAACAGAAAATTGCAACTTTTGCAAGAAGTTTCAGAGATATTGTATGTGTATATCGTCCACCTTTTTTACAGATTATGGGTTGAAATTTATAAATAAATGCACTATAATAATATATGTATGTAAAAACTGCGGTCAGCCGGGGTACGGCAGCCGCTTGAAATATCAACAAAAGGAGTTGTTCAGATGAAAAAGAAAAAATTTCTTTCGGCAGCTGTTTCGGCAGCATTTCTGATGAATTGCACTGCTGTACTGCCGCCTGCACCTGTCTCGGCTGCTGATGCCGGTGAGATGCGAAATATGTCCACCCTCGAGATCGTTCAGGATATGGGCATAGGCATCAACCTCGGCAACACGATGGAGGCTACCGGCGACTGGATCACCGGCAATACAGTCAAGGATTATGAGACTGCGTGGGGCAGTCCCGTTATCACAAAGGATATGATACAGGGCTATCACGATGAGGGCTTCGGCGTTGTCAGAATACCTGTTGCGTGGTCTAACCTTATGTCCAAGGACGGCAAATATACTATCAGCTCTGAACTTATGGACAGAGTTACGCAGATCGTTGACTGGACTCTCGACTGCGATATGTACGCTATCGTCAATATCCACTGGGACGGCGGCTGGCTCGAAAAATACCCCGACGATCCCGACGGCTGTCTCAAGCGCTTCGAGCATATGTGGGAGCAGATCAGCGATAACTTCAAGGACTACGGCGATCACCTTATGTTTGAGGCTCAGAACGAGGAGCTCGGCTGGAATACCGTATGGAACCAGTGGAGCAATGCCGGCGACAAGAAGAAGTCCTACGGCTATGTGAATGATGTTAACAAGAAGTTTGTCGATACGGTAAGAGCTTCCGGAAGCAATAACACCTACCGTCATCTTCTCCTCTCTGGATACAACACGGCAGTTGACCTCACCTGCGATCCGCTCTTCGAGCTGCCCTACGATCCGGTAAACAGACTCGCAGTGTCGGTACACTACTATACCCCCTCGACTTTCGCTATCCTCGAGGAGGACGCTGACTGGGGCAAGGCTCAGTCCACATGGGGCACTGACAGCGAGGTAGCTGAGCTCAAGAAGAATATGAAGCTCCTCAAGGAGACCTTCGTTGACAAGGGCACTCCCGTTATCATAGGCGAATACGGCTGCCCTACAAAGAATAAGGACAAGGACTCTGTAAGGAAGTTCCTCCAGTCGGTCTGCACAGAGGCTGTCAATAACGACCTCTGTCCCGTGCTCTGGGATACTCCCGAGGGAAGCCACTACGACAGGAGCACCTGCAAGCTCAGAGACTCCGAGATGAGCGCATTCTATCAGAAAATGGGCGCTGACCTCAGAAAGAAAAACTCCGGCGAGGCAACTATCTACTACAAGGATACATTCGAGTCCGGCACTGACAACTGGACAGGAAGAGGAAGCGCTAAGGTAGCATCTTCTTCGGACGCTTCCTGCGAGGGCAGCAAGTCTATCTACGTTTCCGGACGTGAGTCCGCGTGGAACGGTGCAGCAAAGTCACTCGGAAGCGATTTCGTTCCCGGAAAGACTTACAGCTTCAGCGCTAACGTTATGTACAACAGCGGCGGAGCTTCCGACATATTCTATATGAAGCTCCAGTACGAGGACGCTGCCGGCAAGACTCAGTATTCAGGCATTGCCGAGGTTACAACCGTCAAGGGTGTATGGAACAAGCTCGTGAACAACAGCTACACCATTCCCGAAGGCGCTTCAAAAATTCAGATCTACATCGAAACAGCCAACAGTACAAACAGCTTCTATGTTGACGAGGCTATCGGTGCTTCTGAGGGTGCTCTTGATGAGACGAGCGGCGTTAAGAAGTTCAGCCGCGGCGATCTCAACTTCGACGGCATTATCAACGTTTTCGACCTCATTCTCGCAAAGAGAATGCTCCATAAGACCTATTCTGACGAGACAGCTGCAAAGTACGCTGACGTTGACGGAAACGGCAAATTCGAGATCAATGACGTTGTTCTCATAAACCAGTTCCTCCTCCGCAGGATAACTGAGTTCCCGACTCCTCCCAAGCCCGACAACAAGTGGGACGACTACACCGAGACAGCTTCCGCTGACTGGATCAACTTCTACAAGAGCGGCATCTGCAATATGGGCAACACAGAGCGTCTCGTGAAGAAGCTCGAGGCTGCTGAGGACGGCAAGTCACTCACCCTCGCTTACCTCGGCGGTTCTATCACTGAGGGCAAGAATTACAGCTCGCCTTTCTCAAGCTACATCAAAAATACCTTCTGCAAGGGCTCATTCACTGAGGTAAATGCAGGTCTCTCCGGTACTTCTTCCGTTGTCGGACTCGTCCGCAGCGAAAAGGACATCGTAAGCAAGAACCCCGATATCGTTGTTATTGAGTTCTCCGTAAACGACCACGAGGATATCCTCTACAAGAAGGCATTCGAAAGTCTTATCAAGAAGTTCCTCTCACTCCCCAACGAGCCGGCTGTTATCGCTCTCATCACTACTTCAAAGGGCGGCTACTCCAGCCAGACTCAGATGGAGAAAGTAGGCAAGCAGTGGGACATTCCTGTTATCAGTATGCACAATGCTCTTCAGGGAGCATTCAAGAGCGGCTTCCTCAAGACCGGCGACTACTTCACAGACGAGTATCACCCCCACAAGAACGGCGGTCAGATCGTTGCAGACGCTATGGCTTACTACGTTCGTCAGGCTATGAGAACTGAGAACCGTTCCGATGAATATGTATTCCCGTCAACACCGGCTTACGGTGCAGAGTATTACACCTGCATCAATGCAGATCCTTCCACGGACCTCCAGAGCTTCAACGCAGGCTCGTTCTCAAAGGGCACAGGTTACAGCTCGCTGCCTTACGGCTACACATCAAGCGGCGGTTCTCCGATGACCTTCAAGATGAACGGCAAGGGACTCATCATCGTATTCAAGGCAAACAGCTCAGGTATGGGCAGCATTAACGTTACCGTAAACGGCAAGACCACCAAGATCAACGGCAACAAGCAGTACACATGGGGCGGTCCTGATGCCGAGCTCGGCTACTATCAGGATACAGCAGGCAACCTTGATGTTTCGATCTCAGCTTCAGGCAGCTTCACTATCTGGGGCTTAGGTGTCGTAAAGTAAACTGAATAGTCCACTATCTCCGGGGAAGCGGCAGCGCTTCCCCGGATCTTTGTGTCCGGTCATTATTCCGGAAGACTGCGGACGCCCGGAGGGCGCCCCTACGATCAGTTCGATCGTGCGGACTGTCGGGGACGCCAGCCCCTACAAATCCGACTTCCTGTGATTGACATAAAACGTATTGCGTGGTATAATTATAAGCGAATAACTTTCGGGAGATGAGATGATGAAAAATACTTTCGGTTCGAGCGTTTCCGTTACTATTTTTGGTGAGAGCCACGGAAAAATGATAGGTGCTGTGCTCGACGGCATCGCTCCGGGAATACCGGTCGATGAGGAGTTTATCGCGGCTCAGATGGAGCTGCGCAAGGCGGTCGGAAAAATTTCCACTGCCCGTCACGAAGCAGATCAGGTGCAGATAGTCAGCGGCGTTTTCAACGGCAGAACTACCGGCACTCCCATAACATTTATCATAGCCAATCAGGATCAGCACAGCCGCGATTACGGTGAGCTTGCTTACAAGGCGCGTCCCGGTCACGCTGATTTTACCGCTCAGATGAAGTACCACGGCTTTCAGGACTTCCGCGGCGGCGGTCACTTCTCGGGCAGGATAACTGCCGGTATCGTTGCTGCCGGAGCTGTTGCGATAAGCGCTCTGCGCGCAAAGGGAATTTACATCGGCACACATATCCTCTCCTGCGGCGGCGTTGAAGACAGGGCTTTTGGTGACCTCAGAGCCGACATCGACAGGCTCAATTCCGCGGAATTTGCCGTGCTTGACGAGGGTGCCGGAGCTGCTATGAGGGAGCGCATCGAAGCTGCTGCCGCTGAGGGCGACAGTGTCGGCGGCAGACTTGAAACGGCTATTGTCGGCTTCCCGGCAGGCGTTGGTGAACCGTGGTTCGATACCCTTGAGAGCGTCATCTCGCATATGCTTTTCAGTATCCCGGCAGTCAAGGGCGTGGAATTCGGTGACGGCTTCGGTCTCGCTGAGATGTCCGGAAGTCAGGCGAATGATCCATTCCGTTCAGAGGGCGGAGAGGTCGTAACTGCCACTAATCATAACGGCGGTATTCTCGGCGGAATATCCAGCGGTATGCCTATTATCATCAGGACGGCTGTGAAGCCCACTCCGTCTATATACAAGGAACAGCAGACGGTCGATATGCGCGATATGTCCGATACCGAGCTCGTTATCAAGGGCAGACACGATCCTGCTGTTATCCACCGTGCAAGAGTCGTTGTGGACAGCGCGGCTGCACTCGTTCTCTGCGACCAACTCGCTCTGCGCTTCGGCACGGACTGGCTCGCTGAATAATTTCAGGCCGCGGGCGTCATAATGATAAAAAAAGGAAGTATTTGCAATGAGTATGAATATAGTAAGAGAACTGCCGCACCCTTCGGAGATAAAGGCGGCACACCCACTCTCACCGGAGCTCATCGCCGTCAAGGCTGAGCGCGACGAGGAGATAAGAAAGGTATTTACCGGCGAGTCGGATAAGTTTATCCTGATAATCGGACCGTGTTCCGCTGACAGCGAGGACAGCGTCATCGACTATATCACAAGGCTTCGCGGACTTCAGGAAAAGGTAAAGGACAAGCTCCTCCTGATACCGAGAATATATACCGGAAAACCGCGTACCACCGGCGACGGCTACAAGGGTATGCTCCACCAGCCTAATCCCTCGGCTATGCCCGACCTCAAGAGCGGTATCATCGCTGTGAGAAATCTGCATATGCGCGCGCTTGCCGAAACAGGCTTCGGCGCTGCGGACGAGATGCTCTATCCCGAGAATTACAGCTACCTCGACGATCTGCTTTCGTATATCGCTATCGGAGCGCGTTCCGTCGAGAACCAGCAGCACAGACTCGTTTCGAGCGGCGTGACTATCCCCGTCGGTATGAAGAACCCCACCAGCGGCGATATTTCCGTAATGATGAACTCCATAACCGCTGCCCAGCACTCACACGCTTTCATTTACCGAGGCTGTGAGGTGCGCAGTGACGGCAATCCCTGTGCTCACGCCATTCTCCGCGGATATGTTGACGACAGGGGAAATTCCTTCCCGAACTACCACTATGAGGATCTCATTCGCCTCTCCGATACCTACGCTGAGAAGAAGCTCGCTAATCCTGCCCTCATAGTTGATACGAACCACGCAAATTCCGGCAAGCAGTACCTCGAACAGGTCCGCATTGCCAAGGAGATACTGCACAGTATGCGCCACAGCACCGACATCAGCAAGCTCGTGAAGGGCCTTATGATCGAGAGCTACATCGAGGACGGTGCTCAGAAGATAGGCGAGAATATCTACGGCAAGTCGATAACGGATCCCTGCCTCGGCTGGGAAAAGTCCGAACGTCTCGTACTCGACATTGCCGGACTGCTCTGACGATCATAATAACATAGGAGGTCGGATATGAAAGGAAAACTTATTGTCGTTGAGGGACTCGACGGCAGCGGAAAGGCTACACAGACTGCAAGGCTTTTTGAGACTCTTGAAAAACGCGGTTTGAACGTGAGAAAGGTTTCGTTCCCGAATTATGGCAGCGAGGCTTCCGGGCCGCTCAGAATGTATCTTGCCGGCGACTTCGGAACGTCCCCGGACGCTGTGAACCCCTATGCGGCTTCAAGTTTCTTTGCAGTTGACCGCTTTGCCGCTTATAAGTCGGACTGGGGCGGAATGTACGAAAACGGCGGCGTCATAATCGCTGACAGGTACACGACCTCCAATGCTATCCACCAGTGCTCGAAGCTGCCGGAGGATAAGTGGGACGGCTTCCTCGAATGGCTGTTTACCTACGAGTACGAGCTTATGGGAATACCTGCGCCGGACAGCGTCATCTACTTAAGAGTCGATCCCGATGTGAGTCAGGAGCTGCTCGATAAGCGCTACGATAACCACTCCGAGAAGAAGGATATCCACGAACGCGACCTTGACTACCTGAAGCGTTCGCGCAGAGCAGCTGACTATTGTGCGAAGAAGCTCGGCTGGCTGACTATCGAGTGTATAAGCGGCGGCAAGATGAGGACTATCGAAGAAATAGCCGCAGAGATCGCAGAAAAACTGGATATATAAAGGAAAAGGACGCATATGCGTCCTTTTTGTTACTTAGTGGTCTTGCTCTTTTTGCCGTAGACTCCTATGCAAAGCGGAGTGATACAGGTAGAATTGTCCTCTGTGCTGAGGTCGTAATTCTTTACATCTGTCCAGTCAACTCCGTCGTTGCTGACGAAGCAGGTGTCTGTCAAAGCGCACCTTGCAGTCGCGAGATCATATGAATACTCGCTGTCCTGTGCTACGAGGTAGCCTTTTTCCTTGCTCTTCATATAGACGATGACGGTGTAGCTTTCGCCCTTGTCAACGTGTATCGGTTCGTCCAGCTCTGCGAGGTGATAGCCCTTTGTTTCAGCCTTGCCCTTGGCATTCGGATCATCGTCGGTGTTTGTCCTGTCGTTCTTGGTGACATACACATCATACTTTATATTGTCGCAGGTCGTGAAGAACGATACCGCGGTGATGTCCATTGACTTTTCGGCTTTGTAGCTGCAAGCCTGATAAACGTGGTCGGTCGGAGTGCCGGAGAGCGCCGTGCCGGAATGCTGGTTGTAGTAGTTGTAGTCCCAGCCGTATACCCAGTAGGACTGGAAGGTGTTTGCGAGCGACGAGTCGGTGATGTCTACCGCGCAGAGGTCGGAATAACGGAGCATTTTGTCATCGTAGGAGATCCAGTAATAACCGTCGTCGCCCATAGTTTCGCCCCAGCTGTTCTTGACGAGCCATGCACCGTCGTGCTCGGGAGTTTTGAGGAAGTTTTCCTTGGAGTATTCGTCGTCCCAGCCGATTATGAGAACTGCGTGGTTGATGCCCTTTTTCTTTTTGTAGAGGTTCTGGTCAACGTACCAAGCACCGTTGTAGTCGTTGGTGTAGGTGAAATCGCCGTCGTCGTAGTAGACTGCACAGGAGAGGGCGTAGCCGCGGCTGAGGTAATCCTTTGCACGCTGTTCGATATCCTCGTTGGTGTCGTCGTCGTAGCCCGAGAGGAAGTAAACGTCGGAAAGCATATATTTTGAGTGCTTTTCGATATTTGAGTCAACGTCGTAATCGTCGCCGTCCTCGGGGTAGGGAGCGTCCTCCTCCGGAACGACAGCGGTCTGGAGATGAGCCATTGACGCGATGTCGTTGGTGCGGTTTGCGTTGTAGTAATTCTCCTTGAAAGACTTGTAGAAAGCCCATTCGGAGAGATCCTCGTATCTTTCCTCTGCGAAAAGGCGGTTCTCGAACGCGCCTATCCATGTGAAGGCAAAGCAGGAGCCGAATTCGCCCTGAAACTGTATGTAAGGGGAGATGAGCTCATCGCTTATCAGGCTGTAACTCTTGGCGAATTTTCCGTTTGATACAGGGGGAGTCTCCTTGCTGCCGGAGGGTGCCTGCTTGGTCGTTTCCTCTTTCTGGGTGGACACGGCAGGATTGCCCTTTTTCTTTGTATTCGAGTAGTCGCTGTTCAGGACCTTGGCTATTCGTGAGAACATCGACGAGATCATAAGCACGGTCAGTATCACTGCAATGACTGTCAGTGCAGGAGATTTTTTTCGCTTAGGCTGTTCGTAAGGTGAACCGCCGTAGGGATACTGCGGATAAACGGGCGGAGGGAAGTTCTGATACTGTCCGCCGCCGTACTGCTGGTCGTAGCTCTGCTGTTCCTGACGCGGCGGGATATAGCGCTGACCTGCCTGAGGGACGTTCTGCTGCGGACGCGGCTTGACATATCTTGCCTCGAATTGTGCCTGAGGACAGGTGCAGGTCTGACCGGCAGGAACGTTTGCGCCGCAGTGCTTGCAGACATAATCGTGGAGCCCGGCAGTATTGCCCGGTTCGTTCTGTATAGCTTCGGGACAGGTGCAGTTCTCGCCGTAAGCGAGAGGTCTGCCGCAGTAGCCGCAGTATGGCATGATCATACCCCCAAATCATAAACATATGTCTCTGCCGGAAATAATCGCAGAGTGCTTGTGTATTTACATCTATTATAGTCTATTTTGGGGAATAAGTCAAGACTTAGTCAATTCCGCTGATGTAGGAGCTGATGCCCGAGAAGAGTGTCAGAGCTATCTTTGTCTGGTATTCGTCCGTGTTGAGCATAGCAGCTTCGTCCGGATTTGAGAGAAAGCCGCATTCTGCCATAACGGTCGGGTTTTCGCTGAAATAGCAGAGAAATAATTCTTTGCCGCACTGCTTTATCTCGCGGTCATTGTCGGGCTGGAGCAGAGTCCGGAAGCTGCCCTGAAGCGAACGCGCAAGAGCTTCGCTTGCCGGATTTGTGGCGGAGTAGAACATCTGCGCGCCGCGGTACTGGGGCTGTGTGAACTGGTTCTGGTGGATAGAGAGGCACAGTGCGTTGTCATATTTGTTGAATACCGCAAGGCGATTGTCCATATCCGAGCTCTTCTGATTGGCGAGTCCCTCAATACCGCTGTCGTGGATAGAGATGTCCGTGTCGCGCGTGACCTCGACTTCGTAGCCGTTGAGAAGCAGTATGTCTCTGAGCTTGAGGAGAATGTTCAGGTTGATGCCCTTCTCCGGAACTCCCTCTGCCGATGAACAGCCGCCGTCCGCACCGCCGTGAGGCGGATCAACTAAAACTAAGTTGTGGTTTTGGCTTAAAATAGCCTTTTACGGACTTATTATAACACGGATTTCAGGACTTGTCAAGACTAAAAAAGCCATAGAGCTTCATCACTCTACGGCTTTGATTCAAAGTACC
>CACXEJ010000081.1 GCA_902766595.1 Ruminococcus flavefaciens
CATCTCTACTTCGTATCTGCCCTTGGGAAGCGTGAAGCCGTAGTTGAGATTACGCGCGATGTTGTTCTCATACTGGTTCTTGGTGTAACGGAATGATGCTGTCTTATCCCTGCCGTCACCTGCGTTGTACTCATCGCACCATGTATTTGCAGTGTAGATACCGCCGCCCTTTGAACTGCCGTTGTACTGGTCTGTCGGATCGTCAATAAGTCCCCATACAGCTCCTGTTACCGGATCAGCACCGTAGAGCTGTTCTGTAACGCTGTTAAAGCTTCCGAGCTTGTCTCTGCCTGTGAGGGTTGAAGTGTCCTGGTCGCCGCAGTCAACGAAGTACGCGATACTGCTGTCGTATTCATAGAGAGGCTTGACAGCTGTCATATAAATGAAATCGCAGACCTTGGCTGACTCTTTGCCGTCATTCGAGGAGAAACCTACTGTAAGCACATCATATTCAGTTCCGTCAGCTGTAATATGTTCAGCGTTCTTTTCGATCAGCTCCGGAGGGATAACGAACTTGACATCGTATACATCTTCATTGCCGCTGTAATCAAGCGTACCGGCATACAGTATCTTGTCTCCGACAGTTATGCGTATCGTCTTGCCGTTATCAGACTTGCGGAACTTTACTGTGAGCATAGTGTAATCTGCTTCCGGATCGATAGCCATACGATAGCTGAAACTGCCGCCTGCAAGTGCATAACGGTAAGTGCTGTCATCAGTAACGCCCTTTGTATTGTACTCCTGCATATTGTGGAGGTTGTCGTTCTCATACTGACCGTAACCGGGCTGTACGGTATCAGTAACTGTTGATTTTGAACGAGGAGGCTTTTCAACATCTGTACTGCTGCTCTGGAAATTCCAGTAAATACCGTATCTCTGCTGATACTGACGATAATGAGGTGTGAACGTCAGATTGTGGTCTGTACCCTTGAGAGTGAATTTCAGAGAAGAGCTGTCCTTGACGAGATTGTCGTTAATATTGTACATAAAGGTTCCGACAGAGGTCTTGTTGTCGGATATGCGGATATTCTCGGAGGGAGTGACAGGCTCTTTCGGGATGGTTACCCACATACCTGTCGAACCGGTGGTCATATTCTGCTTGCCGAGCTCTGCACTCAGTACCACAGGTCCGTATTTGAAGCCGTAGACAGTATTCTTGTCCGGGAGAGGATATGCCTTTACCTCTTCGGGGATAGTAAGCTCTATCTTATCGCCGCTGCTGAAATTTCCTGTGACCTGAGCGTAGCCGTCTATCGTCTTGTAATTGTACTTCTCATTATTGACCTTTACAGTCATATTTCCGGCTTTCCAGTCGGGGATACGGAAACGGAACTCAACTGCACCGCTGCCGTCTATGGTGAACTTCGAGGTATCTCCGTCAGGGATAGAGCTGTCCTGTGTTATTTTCATATTCTTGTCAGCCCAGTTGAGTATGGAGCTCTGATACATATTGACATACAGCGTATTATCATCGTGCATATAGATAGTATCACCGAGCTTTGTAAAGCTCTCCATACCGCTTCCTGTACAGCACCAGAACTTATCCCAGCGTGTGCTGTAGACCTTGAAGTAACCGGTAGCCATAGGCTGGAAATAGGTCGTCATACCGCTCTCGGGATTCTGCGACGAGAGAATGGAATTGTAGTACGTTCCCTCATAAAAGTCCATATACTTCACATCGCCGGTTATCTTGAAGAGCTCACGGCTGAGCTTGAGCATATTGTAGGAGTTGCAGGTCTCACAGTTGCAGTTTGTACGCTCCTTGTCGAGGACATCGTCCATGCCGAAGTGTTCCCACTCGCTGTTTCCGCCTGTGATATAGGTATGGTGTGTAACGACCATATCCCAGAATGCTTCGGCGTAATGGAGATAGCGTGAAGCGTCTATCTTCTCGCCGTTTACAGTCTTGCCGTCAAGAGCAATGTAGCGCTTGAGCGCACCGAGGAACTTCGGGATAGTAGTGTTTGCGTGTTTGCCGTTGAGAACATTCGCGCCGCCTTTGAGGACCGCTTCGTGAAGTCTGGTCTCATCAAAGTAATGAGCAGCAACAGCATGATTGTCCTTGCCTGTGATAAGGTAGAGGTCATACAGACAGTCGTTCATGCCTCCGTACTCTATGGAAAGCACGGTATTGCGGGTCTGCTCGCTCCAGCCCTTTGCTCTGTTATACACCCAGTCGCCGAGAGCAGAACCGACATCTTTAGCCGGTCCATAGCCGGTTGCATTGTAGACATCCACCAGGCCGGCGATGAGCTTGTGCATTGTGTACCACGGCACCCATGCGTCATCGAAGATATTTGCCTTGCCCACCTCAACACGGTCGAACTGCCGCTCAACATTGCGGTCCGACGGAACAGGTGCTGCCCACAGGAAGCCGCTTTTTCCCTTTGAATTCTGCTGACATATCTTCATATTGTCAATGAGCGTCTTTATACGCTTGTAAAGAGCGTCCTTCTGTTCAGAGGTAATGTTCGGGTTCTGATAGGCCTGCGCGATCGCAGTGAGGTAGTGGCCGACGCAGTGACCTGCGATATTTGTATTTTCCCAGCCGCCGTAACGTGTTGCACCATTTGTACTTAGTCCGGCATTGTCACGGAAGCCGGCAAGCAGTTTTTCAGTATCAAATGCAAGAAGGTAATCCATTTCCTTTTCAAAAGCATTGACACTGTAATTGTCCTTCATCGTTACATCAGACAGCGCGAAATCCTGTATCTTTGATGAAGCGGCCGCGGTGTCGAGCTCCGGTGAAATGAGATTCGGGAAACCGGCTGCAATAGCAGCAGTTACCCCGAGAGAGGTCATGCGTTTGATCAAGTTTATCCCCATAAGAAAACTCCTTTCCTGAATATGCCTTAATTATACAACTCCGGCTCTCTCATCATCAACCCATAAAACGAACAATAGGTGGACATTTTGATTTTATTTAATGTTTTGAACAGAGTTTTAGTTGATCCGCCTCACGGCGGGTCAACTAAAACATATTCCGTATCAGTAGCAAAGTCACCGGTCAAACGGGACATCCAAACAGTCCATAATCACAAGGCTCTCGCAATTTAAACTGTGAGAGTTTTTCCTGAAAAACTTTTGCGTGAAAAAAGTGGTGTAAGTGGTAAAGTCCTCATTTCGGATAACTATTCAAGATTCAAAACAGCAAATTCCGAAATTGAAATTTTATATCGACAAGTGAATCCGGATATAAGGTCGTAA
>CACXEJ010000082.1 GCA_902766595.1 Ruminococcus flavefaciens
AGCGCTGGTGCTTGTTGAAGCGTTGATACCGTCATCGCTTGCGTTTATAGTGATATTGCCGTCGTTGATAACTATGTATGTAGCTTCAAGTCCCTCTGAGGCTGTGATATCGAAGTCGCCGCCGTCTACCTGAAGAACCGCACAAGCCTGTATTCCGTCGCTTGCTCCGTTGATAGTGAACGTACCGCCTGAGATCGTGATGCTGCCTTCTGCTTCGTCATTCTCGCAGTGGAAACCGTCCTTGTTTGTGGTGATATTGAAGGTTCCGTCGCAGACTGAGATAGTGTCGTTAGCCTCAAATGCGTCCAGAGCGGACTTGTTATTGTATGTGCCACCTGTTATCTTCATATCGTCCTTGCAAGTGATACCGTTACCGTAATAAGAGGTAACATTGAGAGTGCCAGTGCCGTTGAGAACAAGGTCATCCTTAGAATAGATAACTGCGTCTGTATTGTTCTCGCCGTCAGATGTGAACTGTCCGCTGACTGTGAGAGTATTCTCAGTGTCAGTAGTGGTTATGAATACCTTGTCTGCCGAAAGTACATATATTGCAGGGAAATCATCATTGGTTATGCTTACGCCGTCAAGCACAAGCTGTACCTTTGCGGAATCGTCTGCGTTTATCCTGATAGTACAGTTTTCAGCGCTGCCGCTTATAGTATACACGCCCGCATCGGTTATGTCAATGGTCTTGTTGTCGGCAACTGTTATCTTCTGAGCTTCACTTGTATCTGCGGTCTGCTCAAGGTCACGCTTTGTAAATATTGTTTCCTGAGAGGTGTTTGAAAGCTGCTTTACCTCTACGGGATCGCTGCTTCCGGAAACGGTTTTATCAGCCTTTGCTGTCTTCTCACCAGTTTCAGCACTGTCTGATACAGCGGTCTTTGCACTTGTGCCTGTCGATGTGTTTTCGGATACTGAACTGTTATTTCCGCAGCCCGTCATGTAAACTGCCATTGCTGCCATTAAAAAAGCTGAGGTTATATATGTTTTTTTCATAATGATACTTCCTTTCGTTGAGAGATGTGTTTGTTTCTATGATTGTATTATACCGCAGGTATTTGAAGATAAAATGGAACGTAAGTGGAATTATCATTCTGAAATGTGGAATCTTAACTTACAATTTGTGATAAACAAGTGAAGTCTGTTTTCTGCATTAGTGCAAAAAAGTCCTCACAGCCGAAACTGTGAGGACCATTTCGTTATAGGTAATCTTTTAGTATATCTGTTATGACGTTACCGTCATAATCAATCTCGTAATAGTTATCTAACCAGTCATAAAGACATATCCTATCATCTTTCATTTCAAATGCCGGTAAACTACTACCGCACCTAACAAATATATCTGCTCCTGAAAACGACCATTTCTCATTGAGATTTTCAGATATCCTGTAGATCTCAATTTCTCCGTATAAGATATAATCTTTTCCGAACTGGTGAACTTCAAACATCGTTCCGAGAGGAGAAATTGTTGTTTTGTGCGTAATTTCAAGGGTTACAGGATCAAATATGCATAACACATCATTTAGCATTAAAAACAAACCATCGTCGTGCATTGCAACAAACGAGTCAACCGGGGTATGATACGAAGCAACTAAAAGAATCCGCTTAATATCACCATATAAATCGACTCTGATTTCGATTAGTTTACAGAAATCGAGTTCTTCCAATTGAAGAGTTTTATCATAACCATCTATCTTAACTGGTTCATCATAAACAGCCTGTATCAGGCTCACGCTGATTTTATATCCTTTATAGCGATAAGTTTTCATAACAATCCCTCCCTCAGCAGAAAAGCTATTGCTTCAAGAGTAATAATAGCATAACAAATTTGAAAAGTCAATTTGGTGAAGAAAAAAGTCCTCACAGCCGAAACTGTGAGGACTTCTGATTTTGATTATTGTGTTACCTTTTCACTAACAAATCACTTCTTGTCAGCGATAGCAGCCTGAGCAGCAGCCAGACGAGCGATCGGAACGCGGAAAGGTGAGCAAGAAACGTAGTCAAGACCGATCTTGTGACAGAACTCAACAGATGTCGGATCGCCGCCGTGCTCGCCGCATATACCGCAGTGGAGCTTCGGATTTGCGGGCTTACCGAGCTTGATAGCCATTTCCATGAGCTTGCCTACGCCAGCCTGGTCGAGCTTAGCGAAAGGATCGTTCTCGAAGATCTTCTTGTCATAGTATGCACCGAGGAACTTACCAGCGTCGTCACGAGAGAAGCCGTAGGTCATCTGAGTGAGGTCGTTAGTACCGAAGCAGAAGAAGTCAGCGTTCTTAGCGATCTCG
>CACXEJ010000083.1 GCA_902766595.1 Ruminococcus flavefaciens
AAAAAGGCAATACTCACGATGTGAATATTGCCTTTTCTCCTATTCAATTTGGTTTCTCATTTGTTCCGCTAAGAGCAGCGCACATTAGCCGCCCTTTTCTTTTGCACAGAGATGTTGCTATTTTTGTGCTGGTGTGGTATAATAATAAATAGTATATTTTTGTCAGGAAGGATACGGAAATGGATATAAAGGAAACCGTCAGGGCGTTGTCAGAGGTTCAGGGAGCTTCCGGAAACGAGACTCCGGCTGCTGAGCTCGCACTCTCAATGCTCAGGAAATATTGTCCCGATGCAGATATAGTCAGCGGGAACGTTATCGGAGAATTCGGCGTACACACCGAGGGAAAGTCTTCTCTCGTGCTTGATGCTCATATAGATCAGGTAGGATTTATCGTTACATACATCACGGACGAGGGCTTCGTTAAGGTCGGAAATCTCGGCGGCATCGACCGCAGGCTGCTTCCGGCACAGCCTGTCGTTATACACGGAAAGCGCGATATAAAGGGCGTTATCTGCTCCGTGCCGCCGCATCTTCTCAGCGGCGACAGCGAGGTTCTGAGCATTGACGAGGTGTCGGTCGATACCGGTCTGAACGCGGAGGAGCTCCGCGGGCTTGTTTCTCAGGGCGACAGCATAACTTTTGATGTGAAGTTCAGGCAGCTTGCCGGCGAGCGCGTCACAGGCGGCGCTATGGACGACCGCTGCGGTGCTGCGGCTATACTCCGTGCGCTCGAAATACTCGGAAGCTCAGAAACGCGCTTCAATGTCAGTGTTATTTTTTCTACTCAGGAGGAGCTCGGCGAAAGAGGTGCGAAGATAGGCGCTTTCACGCTTGATGCCGATATTGCATTAGCCGTTGACGTAAGCTTTGCCTACGCGATCGGCGAGGACGAGCAGAAGTGCGGAAAGCTCGGCGGCGGTCCTATGATAGGCATTTCACCGAGTCTCGACAGACAGCTCTCAGAGGAGCTCATCGCAGTTTCGGAGAGGGAGAATATTCCTTATCAGCGCGAGGTTATGAGCGGACTTACCTCCACGAATGCCGATCAGTATTCCGTCAGCCGCGGCGGTGCAAGAGCCTGCACAGTTTCGATACCGCTCAGGAATATGCACACTCCCGTCGAGGTCATAGACCTGGCCGACGTCGAGAACACTGCCAGACTCCTTGCGCAGTACATTAAGGAGGCGTGACAATGAAGGAATTACTGAAAGAACTCTGCCTTATCGACGGCGTTTCGGGTGACGAGAGCGCTGTCCGTGAAAGGATAATCGAATTGATAGATGGCTTCTGCGAGTACAGAGTCGATCCGCTCGGAAGCCTTATCTGCTTCAAGAAGGGACTCAAAACTCCGGAGAAGAAGCTGATGATATGCGCGCATATGGACGAGGTAGGCTTCATCGTGACCTATATCCGTTCGGACGGAACGCTCAGCTTTGACTGTGTCGGCGGCATTGATCCGTCCGTCATTATCGGCAGGCAGGTGACCGTTAAGAGCAGTATCACCGGCGAAAAGCTGTACGGCGTTGTCGGTTCGACCGCTGTCCACAATCTCAGCAAGGAGCAGCGCGAAAAGGCTCCAAAGACCGACAGCCTCTATATCGACATCGGTGCGGCTGACAGGGCTGAGGCTGAAAAGCTCGTCCGTCAGGGGGACTGCGCTTACTTTGTCTCGGACTTTGAGGAGTTCGGTGAAAGACGCATAAAGTCCAAGGCTATCGACGACCGCGCAGGCTGTGCTATGATGGTAGATATGATACGCGGTGAGATACCTTACGATACATATTTCGTTTTCAACGTTCAGGAGGAGATAGGTCTGAGGGGTTCGACAGCTTCTGCGTTCGCAGTTGCTCCGGACTTTGCGATAGTCCTCGAATCGACTACCGCTGCTGACATCGACGGCAGCGAGGGTGCGAAAAGAGTCTGCGCTCTCGGAAATGGACCGGTCGTTTCGTTTATGGACCGCAGCACTCTCTATGACAAGGAGCTCTATCGCCTTGCATTTGACATTGCTGCCGAAAACGGTCTGCCCTGCCAGACAAAGTCTATGGTCGCAGGCGGAAACGATGCCGGCGCTATCCACAAGAGCGGCAGGGGAGTTCGTACCATAGCCGTTTCTATACCGTGCAGATACCTCCATTCGCCGTCGAGCGTGATAGAGTACCGCGACTTTGAAAACTCATACAGGCTTGTGAAATTACTCTCCGAAAGGATACAGCTGCTATGATAAAACTCATCGAACACGAGCACGAGCTGGACTCGCAGCTTCTGAACAAGACTCTCAACGGCAAGAAAATGCTCGCTTATATGAGAGCTTACGGTCCGAATTACGAGTTCTGCCGTTTCTACAAGATAACCGGTGATTACGGCGGAGTCGGCTATATGTTCATCATAAATTCAACGCTCATAATCTGCTCGGACGGTCAGCTCGAGCCGAGTGAGGAGCTCAATCTCTTCGTAAGTATGAATGTTCCGTTCCGTATCGAGGGTGACAGGGAGGTTCTCGAGGGAATAAAGATCCCCGAGCGCTATCAGACTCTCAACAGGACGATATTTGAGCTCATACCCGATGAAACTCCCCTCGAGACCATTGAGGAGCACGTTGAGTTCAACCCCAAGCTGACCGACGTTTACAAGATACTCAGCGAAGGCTTTCCGAATATCGCGGACTTTTCCCTCTGGTATACAGATACTTCGCACCGCTGCCGTCACGGCATAAGCAGGGTGTTCACCTACCGCGGCTCCACGACCGCTTCGGCAGTTTTCGACATCGGAAGCACCGTCCTCATCGGACAGGTCGCTACGAATACCGCTGCCCGCGGCAGGGGCTACGCGAGGGAATTTCTCAAGTGGCTCGCCAAATTCTTCAACGGGCTCGGCAAGAGAGCTTATCTGCTTGCTCTTGACGTAAGAGTCAGCTTCTACAAGGAGATAGGCTTCAAGGTAGTCGGACAGGAAATAGTCCTCGAGCGTATCGACGTGGTCAAGGACAATGTTACTAAGGGTAAGCTCGCCGGCTGACGCTGCCCTGACTGAAAGGATAAATTATGAACAGCAAAATCTCTGAAATATACGATTTTTCGCCCCGTCTGCTCGAGCTTGCAAAGCAGGCAGAGGAAAACTGCAGGGGCGCTTTTGCGCGTATCAGCGACATTGCCGAGTACAACGGCGCAAAGGTGCTGAAGGCTTTTACCGATAACAAGGTCAGCGAGCCCTGCTTCTACGGCTCGACCGGCTACGGCTACGGCGATGTCGGACGTGAGGTCATTGACAAGGTTTTCGCGCAGGCTCTCGGCACTGAGGACGCTCTCGTCCGCCACAACTTCGTTTCCGGTACACACGCGCTGTCCGTTGCGCTATTCGGAGTCCTTCGTATGGGCGACAAAATGGTCGCAATAACCGGCAAGCCCTACGATACTCTTGAGGAGGTCATCGGCATCAGCGGCAGCAAGGGAAATGGTTCACTTATGGACTACGGCGTTGAGTACGGACAGGTCGATCTCAACGAGGACGGTTCTCCGAAGCTCGACGAGATAACCGAGGCTGTAAAGGGGGCAAAGGTGGCGTATATACAGCGTTCGAGAGGATATTCCCTTCGTCCGGCATTCACGGTCGCGGACATTGAGAAGATGATAGCTGCGGCGCGCAAGGGCAATCCCGATGTCATAGTTATGGTCGATAACTGCTACGGCGAATTCGTCGAGGAGCGTGAGCCCTCCGCCGTGGGAGCTGACATAATGATAGGCTCGCTCATCAAGAACGCCGGCGGCGGTATTGCCCGCACAGGCGGATATATCGCAGGAAGAGCTGATCTCATCGAGCTCTGCTCCTACCGTCTCACCTGCGTGGGTATGGGCAAGGAGGTCGGCTGCACTCTCGGTATGAACCGCGAGCTGCTCCTCGGACTCTTCTTCGCTCCGGATGTTGTTTCAAACGCCATAAAGACCTCTGCTTTTGCAAGCGAGCTCTTCACTCTTCTCGGCTATGAGTGCTCACCGCGTAAGGACGATCAGCGAGGCGACATTATCACGGCTATAAAGCTCGGCGATGAGGAAACTCTCTGCGCTTTCTGCCGCGGTATCCAGAAGGGAGCTCCGGTGGACTCCTTCGTAACGCCCGAGCCGTGGGATATGCCGGGCTATTCCGACAAGGTCATAATGGCTGCCGGAGCTTTTACAGGCGGAGCTTCGATAGAGCTTTCAGCCGATGCACCTCTCCGCGAACCCTATGCGGTCTGGATGCAGGGCGGTATAACCTACACCTCCGGAAAACTGGGAGTTATGCTCGCAGCAGCCGAGATGATGTAAGGCTTTTTGCATATAATATAATTGTACAAAAAAATATTGTGTCAGGGCTTTTCAAAAACGGAGCAATGTGGTATAATATTATTATGATATACGGACACTCAGGGGGATCAACACAAGTGTCAGAATATTTGAATGATCGTTAGATCTGGGAGATCAATTATGAGCACTATTACTTTCGATGAAGCTAAAAAAGCGGCGTTAAAGAAATATTTCAGCCGTATGAACGACAGGCAGCAGGAGGCAGTCTTTACAGTGGACGGCCCTGTTCTTGTGCTTGCAGGCGCCGGAAGCGGCAAGACGACCGTTATCGTAAACCGCATAGCTAATATGATAAATTTCGGCAAAGCCTATTCGGCAGGCGGTCAGGGCAGCAGCGAGGATATTGCCTTCCTCACCGATTACGCTGAGGGAAAGACCGATGATTTCGATACTCTCCGCGATATAGTGGCTGCTGAGCCCGTGAAGCCGTGGAACATTCTTGCCATTACCTTCACGAACAAGGCTGCCGGTGAGCTGAGGGAGCGTCTTGCAGCTATGCTCGGCGAGGACGGTATGAACATCAATGCTTCGACCTTCCACTCAGCCTGTGTGCGCATACTCCGCAGTGAGATAGGTGCGCTTGGCTATGCACAGAGCTTCACGATATACGACTCCGATGACAGTCAGCGCCTTATCAAGAACATTATGGCTGAGCTTGACATCTCCGAGAAGCAGCTTGCTCCGAGAGCGATACTCAGCGAGATCAGCTTTGCCAAGGATAAGCTCATCACCCCCGAGGAAATGAAAGCCGAAGCCGGTATGGACTACCGCAAGAAGACGATAGCGCGTATCTACCGCCGTTATCAGGAGAGACTCCGTGCGGCTGACGCTGTTGACTTTGATGATATACTCTGCCTGACTGTGGAGATATTCGAGAAATTCCCGGAGGTGCTGGAGAAGTACCAGAAGCGCTATAAGTACATAATGGTGGACGAGTATCAGGATACCAACCACGTTCAGTTCAAGCTGGTATCGCTGCTCTCGCAGGCACATAAGAACATCTGCGTTGTCGGTGATGACGACCAGAGCATATACAAATTCCGCGGCGCGAATATCGAGAATATCCTCGGCTTTGAGAACCAGTTAGAGGGCGCTAAGGTGATACGTCTCGAGCAGAATTACCGCTCGACTCAGACTATCCTCGATGCCGCAAACTCAGTGATCGCCAACAATCAGGGCAGAAAGTCCAAGACGCTCTGGACTGCCGGCGACAAGGGCGACAAGATCTACTGGTACAAGGCTGTGGACGAGAATGACGAGGCGAAGTTCGTTGCCGACACTATCCTCAGCACATATAAAGAGACCGGAAGATATTCCGACAGCGCAGTTCTCTACCGTATGAACGCACAGTCAAATACAGTCGAGAGAACGCTCGTCAAGTGCGGTATACCTTATAAGGTGTACGGCGGTATGCGCTTCTTCGACCGCAAGGAGATAAAGGACGTGACCTCCTACCTTGCTTTCATCAACAACCCCAACGATATGCTCCGCTTCCGCAGGATAATCAACGAGCCCAAGCGCGGTATCGGTGACTCTACGCTTGCTCTGATAGAGGACATCAGCCGCGACCTCAAGCTGTCACCGTATGACGTTCTGAGGACCTGCGACGAGTATGCTCCGCTCTCTAAGAAGCTCTCTCCGCTGCGAAATGCCGCAGAGCTGTTCGGCTTCCTTATGGAGAAGCGCGAGGAGCTGCCGCTTGATGAGTTCTTTGATCTGCTGCTCGATAAGACCGGCTATATGGACTACCTCAAGACTCTTGAGAACCCCGATACCAAGATCGAGAACGTGCAGGAGCTTCGTTCCTCGATAGTTCAGTATATGAACGAGAACGATGAGCCCGACCTCAGCGGTTTCCTTGAGGAGGTAGCACTCTACTCCGAGGCTGACCGCGATAACTCCACGGACGACAGAGTAACGCTGATGACAGTCCACTCCGCAAAGGGACTTGAATACGAGAACGTTTTCGTTATCGGTCTCGACGACGGCATCTTCCCAAGCTCACGCAGCTTCGACAGCGAGGAGGATATGGAGGAGGAGCGCAGACTTGCATATGTTGCGATAACCCGTGCAAAGAAAAAGCTCTACCTCACAAATGCGAGACAGCGTATGATATTCGGTCAGACTCAGCACAACGTTACTTCACGCTTTATGCGCGAGATAGGCTCGGAGCTCGTTGAAAAGCACGACAATGCCGCAGCTATGAAAAACAGGCTCGCTCAGGAGGAAAAGACCGTTACCGCGGTACACTCCGCAACGCTCCAGCAGCAGCTCGCAAGGAACAAGATGCACGCCGGTTCTGCCGCAGCAAAGGAGTCTGTTACATATACCGCCGGAGAAAAGGTGCTCCACAACGTTTTCGGCGAGGGAACTATCCTCTCAGTGAAGCCTATGTCGAACGACTCGATGCTCGAGATAGCCTTTGACAAGGTAGGCACAAAGAAGATAATGGCAAATTTTGCCAAGCTCAAGAAGCTCTGAGAGGGCAGGGAATATCCAGTTTCTGAAAGGATGTCTGAACAATGAGAAAAACCAAGATAGTCTGCACGATAGGTCCTGCGACCGATGACGAGAATATTATGCGGGAGCTTATGCTCGCAGGTATGAACGTAGCGCGCTTCAACTTTTCACACGGCGAATATGAGACGCACGAAAAGCGTTTCCGTCAGATAGAGAGGCTCCGCAAGGAGCTCGACCTCCCGATAGCAACTCTCCTCGACACCAAAGGTCCTGAGATAAGACTGGGCAGGTTCGTTGACGACAAGCCGGTCGAGATACACGACGGCGACGTATATACGCTCACTACCGAGGACGTTCCCTGTACCAATGAGGTCGGAAGCATCTCCTTCAAGAAGCTGCCGCGCGATGTGAGTATGGGTACCCGTATCCTCATAAACGACGGTGTTATCGAGCTCCTTGCCGAAAAGGTAACGAATACCGATATTATATGCCGCGTTATCCATGGCGGTACGCTCTCCAACAACAAGGGCATAAACGTGCCCGGCGTAAAGCTCTCGATGCCCTATCTCAGCGAGAGGGATATGGACGATCTTGAGTTCGGCTCGAAAATGGGCTTTGACTTTATCGCTGCCAGCTTTGTCCGTTCGGCAGCAGATATAAACTATCTCAGAAAATTTACTCAGAGCCTCGGCTGGTTCGATGTAAGGATCATCGCAAAGATCGAGAATACCGATGGCGTTGAGAATATCGACGAGATACTCGAGGCGGCTGACGGAATAATGGTCGCAAGAGGCGATATGGGCGTAGAGATACCGTTCGAGCAGATACCGGCTATCCAGAAGGACCTTATTCACAAGGGATACAATGCCGGAAAGCAGGTCGTAACGGCTACGCAGATGCTTGAGTCTATGATAACCAATCCGAGACCTACCCGTGCCGAGATAACAGACGTTGCAAACGCTATCTACGACGGCACGAGTGCTATAATGCTCTCGGGCGAGACTGCTGCCGGAGCCTATCCGGTAGAAACGGTCAAGACAATGGCGCTCATCGCTGAGACCACCGAGAACAACATCGACTACAAGGGACGCTTTTCAAAGAGAAGCTCCAATCCGGACGGAAACGTTGCCGAGGCTATCGCCCACGCTACCGTTACCACCGCCCACGACCTCGATGCGAGAGCTATCATCACGGTATCGCTCGGCGGACAGACTGCAAGGCTTATCTCGAAGTATCGTCCGCTCTGCCCGATCATAAGCTGCACTATGAGCGAGGTCGTATGCAGGCAGATGAATATGAGCTGGGGAGTTATCCCGTTCATTATAGATGAAAAGACCAATACAGACGACCTTTTTGCCGCAGCCGTTGATGCAGCGGAGTCTCACAGACTCGTCGAGGACGGTGACCTCGTTGCGATAACCGCAGGAGTTCCGCTCGGCGTATCCGGTACGACAAACCTTATGAAGGTCGAAAAGATAGGCAAGTAAAACATCAATACTTATAATAAATGCGGACGCTTCACTCACGCCCGCATTTTTCTCTTTTTCAAACCGCGTATTATCGGCTTTTTCCGGAGGACGAAAAAATTTTTTGAGAAATTTTGTCTGATTTGGCTGCCGGGATGCGATTGTGTATTATGAAAGCGATGATACGTATCAGCTTAACAGCTACAACAATAACAATACCACCGGGGTGATGGGAATGACTGATAACGAAATAGTAAAACTGCTAAAAAGCTCACCAGATAAAGGCAGAAGAGCGTTGTTTGATGAATACTGCAACTACGTCTACGCAATAGCCGCAGGCAAACTGAGAAGCTGCGGAACACGCGAGGACATCGAAGAATGTGTCAGTGACATATTTGCCGAGATCTATCGTTCCTTTGACGAGGGAAAGATC
>CACXEJ010000084.1 GCA_902766595.1 Ruminococcus flavefaciens
CGTAAGAATGGAAGGCAAACTCGCTTCCTATATCCACAACGGCGGAAGCATCGGCGTTCTCGTAAAGATGGATACAGACCTTGCTGCTGATCAGGTAGCTGCTATCGGTAAGGACGTTGCTATGCAGTCCGCAGCTCTTAACGCTGCTTACCTCTGCCGCGAGCAGGTTCCTGCTGAGGTTATCGAGAAGGAAAAGGAAATTATGATGGCTCAGATGGCTGAGGATCCTAAGATGGCTTCCAAGCCCGAGCAGGTTCGTGCAAAGATCGTTGAGGGTAAGGTTGGCAAGTATTACAGTGAAAACTGCCTCCTTGAGCAGGCTTTCGTAAAGGACGACAAGCTCTCAGTTCAGGGCTATGTTGACGCTGAGGCTAAGAAGCTCGGCGGCACTATCAAGGTAACAGATGTTATCCGTTACGAGCGCGGCGAAGGCGTTGAGAAGAAGGAAGACAACCTCGCTGACGAAGTTGCAAAGATGATCAAGTAATTGTTTAAAACGGCTCCCTAATTCGGGAGCCGTTCTTATTTTTGTAACAATTTGTTCAAATTGATAGGCGGCTTTTGTAAGTAATCTACAAAAGCCGCCTGTTATATTTCACATATATTACACTTGAAGTCGGAGACAAAATATGTTATAATTACAACAATAGGGTGCTGCGCGTCCTAATTATTTCAAAGAGGTAACTATATGAATAAAAACACGGAAAAATTAGTGGCTTCGATCGGAAAGGTCATTGTCGGCAAGGACGATACTGTCATCAGACTCATCGCCGCTCTGCTCTGCGACGGCCACGTTCTTCTCGAGGACGTTCCGGGTGTCGGAAAGACTCAGCTCATTACCGCGCTCTCACGTTCTATCGGCGGAAAGTTCAACCGTATACAGCTCACCCCCGATGTAATGCCGTCTGATATAGTCGGTTTCACGATGTATATGCAGAAGACAGGCGAATTTGAATACCGCGAGGGTGTTCTGATATGCAACTTCCTGCTTGCCGATGAGATAAACCGTGCTTCCCCGAAAATACAGTCGGCTCTGCTCGAGGCTATGGAGGAAAGACAGATAAGTCTTGACGGCGAGACACACGTTCTCCCCAGACCATTCCTCGTTATGGCTACGCAGAACCCTGTCGAGACCTATGGCACATTCCACCTGCCGGAAGCACAGATGGACCGCTTCTTTATGAAGCTCTCTATGGGTTACCCCACATTCGATGAGGAGACAAGTATCCTCGAGCGTACAGAAATGCACAACCCTATACTCAATATCGAAGAACCGGCTATCTCCACAGATGACGTTCTCGCTATGCAGCAGGAGGTCAGGAATATCCGCGTGACCGATCAGGTCAAGGAATATATCGTGAAGCTGGTCGCTTCTACCCGTGAGGACAGAAACACTACTCTCGGCATAAGCCCGCGAGGCAGTATAGCTTTGTACAAGGCTGCAAAGGCTTTCGCGTATATCTACGACAGGGAGTATGCAACTCCTGACGACGTTAAGAATGTTGCGGTATCAGTTCTTTCCCACAGGATAATCCTTTCGCCGCAGGGAAAGAGTATGTTCGGCAGCAATGAGGAGTATATCTCCAATCTGCTCAAGACCTGCGACGTTCCGGCAATGAAATAATGAAAAAAATAATACAGACTATCCTCAGCGTTCTGGCTGTAGCTCTTGTTGTGTATATCTATACTGCCGGCTTCGACGGCGAAATGGGTATGATACTCGTTGCTTTCCTCGTGTTTGCACCGCTCATCTCGCTCTTCTTTGCGCTTAGCGGCAGGAAAAGACTTAATATCAGCATCAGCTGTGACGCCTATGTTAATAAGGGCAGCGACCTGAAGGTCAAGGTCATCGTCGAGAAGGAAGGCAGACTTCCGCTCCCGATAATAGAGATCGTTCCGTATGTGTCGGAGGTTTTCGACGACAGCGGCAGGACTTACCGCCTTTCGATGTTTTCGGACGAAAGGGCGGAGTTTACATTCAATGTCAAGACCAAGGTCGGCGGAAACGGCGCCATTGCCGTAAAGGCAGCGTATTCCTGCGGCTTCCTCGGCTTTATGAGGTTCAGGCTCACCAAGGGACTTCCGGAAGAGGTCTCGGTCGGAGTGGTACCTGATGTGCCCGAGATCAAGGCTTCCTCCCAGCTTTTCAGGAATATCGCTGACGTTGTTATGACTACGGACGATGATGAGGATAACGACACTTCGATGCTGTTTTCAGCAAATACCGCTCCCGGCTGTGAGCACAGGGAGTATGTTCAGGGTGATCCCCTGAAACGCATAAACTGGAAGCTCTCATCTAAACGCGACAAGCTGATTGTGAGGCTCGACGAGGCTGCTTCGGCAGTCCAGCCGCTGATAGTCCTCGACCTGTTCAGGAAAAAGGACGCTCAGCCGGAATATGCGGTCATAACAGAAGAAAAGATCCTTCGCGCAGTTTTCGGACTGCTCGGAGTTCTCGTAAAGCAGGGAATTGCCTGCACGTTCCTGTATTACGCGGGTGACGGCACTCTCACTCTGGAAAACGTCGATAATCCGGATTATCCTGCACAGCTCCTGCTGAAGGTACTTGCGGTCAGGGTAAAGGAGGAAAGGCGAATTGTGGTCCCGATGGAGAACAGATCCGTCTGCGCGTGTCTCATCGCCACTACCGACGCCGGCACAGGTCTGACGGAGGTAACGGACAAGCTCGATAAGGAGACCTCAAGCATTCTCGGTGTAAGTGCCGAAAGTGCCAATGTTACCGGGCTTCCGATGTGGTATCTCGATGATGACGAAACCTTCAGAATGGTGTGATCTATGCAGAAAAAAGAAAAAACTCTATCACCGGCAGCGGAATTTCTCATAAGGACGCTGCTTGATCCGATACTGCTTTATACTACGCTGATAATGTCGGTGCTTATGTACCACTACTACGACAAGTCAATGACGCAGTTCGTTGTTGCTTCGTATGTGGTGACCTATTTCCTTTTCAGACTCTTCGATTTTATGAACAAGAGGAAGATAATCGGCGGCGTACTGTATATCTTTACCGGCTATCTCTTCTACCTTGCGGTCGTCTATTTCGGGCGCCGCGGCTGGGATTACTACGAGGAAGTGCTCCAGACCAAGAACATCAGCTACGGACTGTGGTTCATCACACCTCAGCTCGCTCTTGATTATAATATCTGGTACTCAAGGCTGACCTTTATGCTGTTCAGCTTCTTTATGGCGTCGGTCATATACTATTTTACGCGCATAAGGTACAGAGTATTTATGGGCTTTCTCATATTCATCATACCGTTCCTCATCTACGGAAAAGAATACGAGAAAATGCCAGTAATATTCATCATACTGCTTGCCGCAAGCTATATCGCGGTAATGGTCTACTGCCGGCAGCTCCACAACGTCGGCAATGTCACTATAGTCAGACAGAGGGACATACTTACATCATCGGGAATATTCCTCGTTGTTATGACGATAATCGCTTCGGTCATACCAAAGCCGGTCGTTAAGGAGAACCGTGAAACGATAGAAAACTTCATCGCTGCCGAGCGGTTCACCGACAGGCTCGTTGCTTCGCTCAGCGGCTTCAAGGGAAGCTCTAACGGCAGCCAGTTCAGAGGAGTCAGCAGTAATACACAGCTGTACGCAGTTGAGGCAAACGAGCCGCTGCGGTTCAAGACAAGGACTTTTTCGGAGTACAGCTACGACAGCGACGGCTGGAGCGCTTACAGGTATGACTCCACTCCTTCGCTTGAAGGCCGCAATCTTCCTTTGGAGATAGCAGCTACCGGCGAAACAGTTGACGATATACTCTATGTGGCTTCACTCGACAAGAGCTTCGCAAAGAAGTACGGACTTGAAGAGTATGCAGGCAGACAGATGAAAAAGCCGGAAGTGAGAGAAGCCGGTCTGATAACACTGTTCGATACAGGAGAACGTGTTCCTGTTCCGCAGTTTGCGCAGGCGCTGAACGCATCTTCGTATGAGGGTGAATTCTCGTACTTCCCGACCGGTCTGATAGCTGCTGACAGCGCTATCGAGTTACAGGACGGCTTCAGATTCGAGTACAGCGCAGATACATATTTCAATGACAAAGATAACAAGGCGGTCATCGACATCATTGACAAGTCAGACTATGCTGCTCTGCTGGCTGATGCGATAGACATTATTTATAACAGAATGGACGAAGAGTCTGACCATAAGGTGTATAAGAAATACTCTGAGGCATATACAGGACTCATAAGTGCAAAGAATGCTTATAAGTACGCTCAGATGGAGCTCGATTACGGCGACAAGGTCAGGATCAAGGAACTCGCTGACGAGATAACCAAGGACAAGCTCAGCGACTACGATAAGGCGAAGGCACTCGAGATGTATTTCTTCAACAATGATTACATCTACGACCTCAGCTATGTTAAGAGCGAGGGCGAAAATGCCGAGAATTTCCTGTTTGTGACTCACCGCGGAGTCTGCTATGAATATGCTACGGCAATGGTAATGCTTGCAAGAGCCGCCGGTATCCCGGCAAGATACTGCGAGGGCTATAATATGCAGAGCAAGCAGAATTCAGGAAAGTACGCGGGGGATTATGTTATAACCGCTAAGGATTCCCACGGCTATCCCGAGCTGTATATCAAGGGCTTCGGCTGGACTTCATTTGAACCTACAATTACTTCGGGCGAGGTACAGGAAGAGGTCGAAAGGGGCGAGGCAACACACAAGCTCTCAACAGCAGGCATAGTGATACTTATTATCGCTCTGCTCGCACTTTTAGGCTATATATGCTCACCCTTCATCATCGACCGCGTGTTCATACGCGTGAATCGCAGACGCAGACCTTCTGCGGCGGCAATAGCGGTCATCAGAAGAATAAGCCGTCTTTACGGTCTCGGCAGGACCTGTACGTCCGGCGAGATAAGCAAAGCTGTTATGGAGCGCTGCGGAGTTGATATTTCAGCGACAGCCGCTCTGTTCGATGCAGCGGCTTATGGTGGAGCAGAATTAAATGAAGCTGCCCGCGAAAAGGTGCTTGCGGATTACTCCGCTGCCTACGCGGCACTTATAGAAAACAAGAAGAAACAGAGAAAATTATTCAAACGCAAGGTATAACACAAGGAGGTTAGTGATCATGCACTCAAATACAAACAGAAGTGTCATAAGCGTGATACTGGCGGCAATTATGCTGCTGAGTACGGTGCTGCTGGCTTACAGCCCGGAAATGAATTCGTTTGCTGCTGAAGACTACACCAAGTGGAAACAGGCTGATCCGCGCTGGTCATCGAACGATATGAGCGGTGATACTATGGGAGCTTCCGGCTGTCTGGTGACTTCTATCGCTATGATGGCTATGCACTCGGGCTCTATCGACTCGGCTGCTGCGAAGAATATGGGCATAAGCAGCCCTGACAAGTTCAACCCCGGCGTTCTCTGCGACGCTTACAGGAACCGCAACGGCTTTGTACACGGCTGCATCGCATACTGGCGTATGATAGACGATATCGTGCCTGCTATCAGCTTTGTAAGAGACTCTCATCTCAGCAGCACATCGAGAAGCGGTATCGCGCAGGAGGTCAAGGCTATGCTCAACAGCGGTCTGCACGTTATCCTGAACGTCAACGGACACCACTGGGTATATGTTTATGCTGCTTCTGACAACGATCTGTATATGATGGATCCGGCTTCAAAGTCAAAGACTGCTTCGGTATTTGACGAGTACGGAGTTTATGGAAATAACGAATACTGGGCTCTCAAGGGCGCAAAGGTGCCTGCGAAGTCCGGCGGTATACTTGTTGACGCTCTGAAGAAGAAGGTCACACCCAAGCAGACCTCAAGCGCTACGACCACAAAGGTCACAACAACTGCCGCAAAGACTACCACAACAACGACCAAGGTTACAACGACCAAGGCTACAACAACGACAACTACCACCACCACAACAACCTCAACCACCACCAGCACTACAACTGCTACCGGTACGGCGATAGAGCCGGTAGAGTACAGCTACAACGGTGATACCGAAATGCCGGTCTATGACTCTGTCAAGGAGGGAACGTCAGACTATTCCCTCAACGGCGGCGAGAGCTTTGTGATCTATGCTGTCTACAAGGACTACGGTCGCATTGCTACCTCTGACGGAAAGGGACTCGGCTGGGTGGACATAAATGAGCTCACACCCGCAAACACCGATGAGACAGCTTCTGCTGAGCACATCAAGGGTGACATCGACGGAAACGGCGTTGTCGATATGTATGATCTTTCTCTGCTCAATGATTACCTGAAGAGAAAGGCGGAGCTCCCCGACGGAATATCCGTGCTGCGCTCCGATGAACTGAAAGCCGCTTATATAAACGGCGACGGAGCGGTAGACAACAATGACGTTACAGAATATCTGAAATTGCTAATATCCAAGGAGTAAACTTAAATGGAATGGACAGAAGTTAATATCTACACAGCAACTGCCGGCATAGAGCTTCTCTGCTCACGCCTCACGGACATCGGCATCAAGGGCTTTGCTATACAGGACGCCGAGGATTTCAACGAGTTCCTTGAGAACAAGAACGGTCAGTGGGACTACATTGACGATGACCTGATGGGACTTTCACACTGTGAGACCTGCGTTACCGTATATCTCCCCTCGAATTCTCAGGGTGCGGATATGCTTTCGGCTATAAGGGCGATGCTCGCTGATATGAAGGCAGCCGATACTGCCGGCGAGTACGGCAGGCTCGAAGCGGAGCTCTCGAGTATCCGTGAAGAGGACTGGGCTAATAACTGGAAGCAGTATTTCAAGCCGATCAAGGTCGGTGAAAAGCTGGTCATCAAGCCCTCGTGGGAGGAATACTCCGGCGATGACGGCAGACTCATTCTCGAGATAGATCCTGCATCGAGCTTCGGAACAGGTCAGCATCACACCACACGGCTCTGTCTTGAACTGCTCGAAAAGAGTCTCAGCAAGGGCGACAAGCTGCTCGATATGGGCTGCGGAAGCGGTATCCTTTCGATAGGCGCGATGCTTCTCGGAGCAGGCAGTGCGGTCGCAGTGGATATTGACGAGAATGCAGCGGCTACCGCTGCTGAAAATGCCGGAAAGAACCACATTGATCCGGCGCTCTACAAAACTTATTACGGAAATGTTCTCACCGACGAAAAGCTCGCCGCTGAGATAACCGACAAGTACGACATCATCACGGCTAATATAGTCGCAGATGTTCTCATTGCTATGAAGGATTTCTTCGTTCAGTGCCTGAAGGACGGCGGTGTGCTGATAGTTTCCGGCATAATCGAGGAGCGTATGGACGAGGTCGTTTCTGCGCTTGAAGGCGTTGGCTTCAGCTCTCCGGAGGCAAATGTCAAGGAAGGCTGGGCGGCAGTAAGACTTGTAAAATAAAGAAAAGCCGCCGTTTCTGCGGTATGCACAGGACGGCGGCAAATTTTTTTGCAGAATTTGTTGCAATTTACAAAAAACTGTGGTATAATGTATATACTGTTTGTTCCGGCAGAAGAAGCTGCCGGTCCGTTCCTAAAAAATAATTAAGGAGTCTGATATAAGTGGCATTTTTTAAGAAGAAAAATCAGCCTGCTGAGCAGAAAGAAACAAATACCGGCGAAGGCCTCAAGCAGCTCGTGCTTGAAAAGCTCAACGAAAAACTCAAGGGCACTCTTTACGATGATTGTATCATTATGCCCAAAGGCTTTACTATCGACGTTCAGGTCGGAAGAACTGACGAGAGGGACGACCTCAAGTTCGCTCAGGTGATCTTCGTTGTGAAGAACGACGACTTCGATGAGCCCCTCATTGATCCCGTTGACGCTCAGGGCAGATTTGACGAGGAAACTGCTCAGATGGCTGCTGATATTTTCTACGCAGGCGTTTGGCACCCGATCGACCAGTCCATCAACAAGAAGCACCCCATTCACTTCTCTGTTGACTATCTCAGACAGCACTATGACTTCGATATGTACTGCCAGTCAGTAGTCCGCATAGGCGTAAAGGACAAGGAGCCCGTTATGCTTATGGCTCTTGTAAAGGACGAGATCGGCAAGTACCTCGGTTCTAAGAAGTATTACTGGGTAAGAGTTTACCTTGCTCGTTTCAACGACAAGAAGGTCATCGAGGTCCGCGTAAACGGTTCCGTATGCTCAGAGCTCAACAAGTTCTTCGAGGAGTATGTGAATTCGTGGGAGCCCGGCGAGACTTTCATATGCGAGAAGCAGTACGCTATCTTCGTTCAGCGTGAGGACGACCAGTGTCCTTTTAAGAAGGAGACCGTTATGGAGGCTGCCAAGGAAGCTATCACAAGAATGGTCAAGATCGAGAACCGTGAGGACTACGACGCTATGGCTGCAAAGGTCGAGGAGATCACCGGCGATAAGGCACTTGCTGCTGAGATAAGGATATTCATTCCCGAGATCTTCGCTAAGCTCACTCTCGGCTTCAGAGAGGGCGACAGCCTCTTCCTTATGGAGGGAGAGGGCGAGGATACAACTCAGATCGAGTTCAAGAAGTCTCAGCTTCGTTCGTATTTCTACCTCCAGCAGGCAGTTCTCGAATACTTCAATACAAAGCCCTCACAGGAAGATGTTACCAAGATCGTTACAAACAGCGTTGCTTTCCGCGAGCTCCGCAAAGCCATTGATGCGGCTCAGGAGAAAGGTCAGGAGATCAAGCCCTCCGACCTCTTCGTTCCCGGTACTTCCTACAAGATCAACGTTCCTGATTACAAGGTATGGTAAAATCAAAGCCTGAGCTTTATGCTCAGGCTTTTGTTTGCTTATCTGGTCAGGAATTCCATGCTCAAATTGAAGAAATCAGGAAAATTGCTCATCATAGCCGGATGATCGCCCCCGGGGAACAGGTGCATCTGTCCGTTGGGGAGCTTTTTAAGCATATCACCGTAGATTTTCTCATAATAATCATCGGAAATGCTGTACATAAACTTGTCGCCGCGGCTGCCGGTCAGCAGTATCTCAGCTGTAAGTTGATTGAGCGGCTTGTGAAAAAAGTTTCCGATCTCTTTCTGATGCCTTACAATAGCGTCGGTATCATTGTCAACTATCTGTTTCCAGTCCGGACCGTGCATATATTCGTAAAAACCTCTTGCACCGGTATCAGTATTGGCGGCAGCACGGTCTTTGAGCAGATTTTGTGTGAATTCTGCACTTGCTGTCTCGCCCTCAAAGCTGTCGGCTATTACTCGTTTTACAAGTCCGGGAGCTTCAAGAGCAACGTTGACAGCTACAATAGCTCCGCCGCTGCTTCCTATGATATTGGCATTGCTGTACCCCTTGAAATGCAGAAAGGCGATGACCTGCTGAGCCTCGTAAAACCACAGATCAGCCGGAAAAGAGTCAAGCCTGTCAGATCTTCCGTGCCCTAAGAAGTCGATAAGTATAACATTGAAATCTTTGGTGTACTCCTCCGAGACCTGTGCATACATCTGTGATGAGGCGGTATTGCCGTGAAGAAACAACAATGGTTCGCCGGAGCCTTTTTCGGAATAGAATATCTTTTTGCCTTCATATTCAAAATAATTCATAGGCTGCTTCCTCCTTTAAACTATGTAAATCTATCGTGTTTGTTACTATGATTATATATCGGCAGCGGTGATTTGTCAAACTGAACGTACCTTTGCAGCAGGATATTCATTTTTTTACGAAAAATCGTAAAAAACGCTTGACAAACGCAGGCTGTTGTGATAAAATATTATTGCCGCTTGTAAACGGGCGTTCAAGCTGTACCTATGTACACCCCGTCACAGCGAGTTTATTGAAAAGGCAGGTGCCAACAATATGTACGCAGTTATCGAAACCGGCGGAAAGCAGTATCAGGTAAACGAGGGAGACGTTCTCTTCATCGAAAAGCTCGCAGCAGAGGCTGATGAGACAGTTACTTTTGACAAGGTAGTTGCTCTCGGAGCAGACGATGGA
>CACXEJ010000085.1 GCA_902766595.1 Ruminococcus flavefaciens
ATATCAATTGTACCACTATTTTCAGATTTGTCAATAGACGGATTATGAACACTCTCAAACCTTTGCCGGTACTCCTTCTGCAAGCCTCCCACCTGTCTCCGCCGGCATTCTTCACACGCCTTTTGCAGTTACCGCTATTGACAATATCTTCCGTGACTGATATAATTAATGTATCTTAAACAAACGCCGGAAAGCTGCCGGCACTAAAAAGGAGATAATTATGGCTTTCAAGACTGAAAACAAAACTTTCGTGTGCAGCGTATGCGGGACCGCTTCCGAGCACACTATAATAACCGAGACAGATCCTCCGCAGGGAGTTCCGGACATAGACCTACGCCCCGATGAACCCCACCGCCGCTATATGAACTACTGGGTGATGAAGTGTCCCGAGTGCGGCTACTGTAACGCAACTCTTGACGTACCCTCAGACGTTGAGCGCGGCTACCTCAGTTCGGAGGAGTACACCGGTTTCGGCGGCATTACCGGAGTCGGCGAAAAGGCTGGCGAGATGATAAAGAAGGCGCTCGTATGCGTCAAGAACCACAGCTATCAGGAGGCAGTGCAGTCCTATCTCTATGCGGCGTGGATGCTCGATGACGAAGAGCTCGACGAGCAGGCAAAGGCTTGCCGCAAAGCAGCAGTAGCAATTCTGGACGGTCACCCGGCTGCATTCAAGAACAATCCGAATTTCAGACTTCTTATGGCTGATCTGCTGAGACGTTCCGGCGATTTCGACAGAGTTGTCCGCGAGTTTGAGGGAACTGCGTTCACCTCTCAGCTTATGACGGCTATCGCATTTTTTGAGGTGAACCTCGCTTCAAAGGGCGACTCGGCTGCTCACCGCGCCGATGAAGTTCCGGGCGTAACTGCCAAGTAATGTATTATGTTTATATCCTGAAATGTGCCGGAAATACGCTGTATACCGGTATTGCTGCGGATATTGAGCGGCGTATGGGCGAGCATTTCGGACAGACGAAAAAGTGCGCGAAGTATACCCGTTCGCACAGAGCGGAGTCCCTCGAAGCCCTGTGGACCGCGGCTGACCGAAGTCTTGCTTCAAAGCTCGAATACAGGATAAAGCAGCTCACAAAGGCACAGAAGCTCCTGCTTATCGCGGAGGAGGGCGCATTTGAGGAGACGACCGGCTTTTCTGCCGAGGACTACCGCCGCGAGGACGTTTCGGGTATTCTGTAAGTTATAAATAAGTAGGGAACGCCGCCCTCGGCGTTCCGCAAACTACGAATATGTAAGCCTAAAACCAATGTAGGGGCGCATTCCGTGCGCCCGCGCGGTTTGGAATTATAACGCGGCAAAATTTACCACGATTTAGCGGAACGCCGGGGGCGGCGTTCCCTACAAATATGTGTTACAATTCCGTTTTTTTCGCGGAACTACATTTCAGACAAGAAAAAGAGGACTCGTAAGAGTCCTCTTTATGTTTATTTCTGTTTTATGCGGAAGCTGCTGTTGCGGAGCTGACTTGCGTCGAAGCCCTTCGGTTTGCGGTCCTCACGCTTTTTCTGCGGTCTCGGACGGGACTGCTTTTTCTCCTCCTCGTCGTTGAGACGCATTGTGAGGGAGATACGGTTGCGCTTGAGGTCAACGTCGAGAACGCGCACCTTTACGACCTCGTTTACCTTAACGGCTTCGAGGGGGTGCTTGATGTAGCGGTTGCATATCTGTGAGATATGAACGAGACCGTCCTCGTGAACGCCGATGTCAACGAAAACACCGAAGTCGATGATATTGCGGACAGTTCCGACAAGCTCCATACCGGGCTTAAGGTCCTTGATGTCCATAACATCACCGCTTCTGAGGAGCGGAGGCGGAAGCTCGTCACGGAGGTCACGACCGGGCTTTTTGAGCTCGCCGATGATGTCGGTGAGGGTGGGAACGCCTATATCGAGAGTTTTGCTGATGTTCTCAATTCCGAGGCTGTCAGCCTTTTCGGAGATGCCGTTAGCACCGCCGTTTGAGATGTCAGCAAGTGAGAAACCGCACTCGCTGAGCAGTGAAGTTGCGGCAGCGTAGCTCTCGGGGTGAACGGCTGTGTTGTCGAGCGGATTTTTACCGTCGCGGACTCTCAGGAAGCCTGCACACTGCTCGAAAGCCTTCTTACCGAGCTTAGCGACCTTCATAAGCTCCTTGCGGTCAGTAAATCTGCCGTTTTCCTCGCGGTAGGCAACGATGTTCTTGGCAACAGTTGCGTTGATACCGGAGATATAGGAGAGGAGCGAGTGGGAAGCTGTATTCAGGTCAACGCCGACGGAGTTTACGCAGTCCTCAACGACTCCGGAGAGGGCTTCGCTCATACGCGCCTGCGGCATATCGTGCTGGTACTGACCTACGCCGATAGCCTTTGGCTCGATCTTGACGAGCTCTGCGAGCGGATCCTGAAGACGGCGGGCTATCGAGATAGCGCCTCTTATGGAAACATCGTACTCTGGGAATTCCTCTGCGGCTACCTTTGAAGCGGAGTAGACCGAAGCGCCTGCCTCGCTTACTACCATATAGCTTACATTTTCGGGGATCTCCTTGAGTATCTCAGCAACGAAGCTCTCGGTCTCGCGTGAAGCCGTACCGTTGCCGATAGAAATTGTATTGACATTGTACTTTGTGATGAACTGCTTTACCTTTTTCTTTGCCTCCTCGACTCTTGCAGCGGAAGCTGTTTCCCTTACGGGGTATATGATAGCGTGGTCGAGGACCTTTCCTGTTGCGTCGATGACAGCGGTCTTGCAGCCGTGAGCGTAGCCGGGATCAAGTCCGAGGATAACGCTGTTCTTGAGCGGCGGCTGGAGAAGAAGCTGGCGGAGGTTGGAGGCGAATACCTTGATAGCCTCCTCAGCAGCTTTTGCGGACATCTCAGAGCGTATCTCCCTTTCGATAGAGGGGAAGATGAGACGCTTGTAGCTGTCGGCAGCGGCAGCGCGTATGAGTTCACCGCAGGCATTGTTGCTCTTGATGTACTTGCTGAAGATTATGTCGGTAGCGGCAGTCTCATCGAGTGTAACAGAGACCTTGAGGAAGTTCTCCTTCTCACCTCTGTCAAGTGCGAGAACGCGGTGATTAGCGACCTTCGGGATAGCCTCGGAGTAGTCGTAATAGTTCATATAAACGCTCTCTGCTTCGGGATCGGCAGCCTTTGATACGAGCTCGCCCTTTTCGCCGGCGAGAGCACGGAGCTTCTTTCTTATATCAGCGTCATCGGATATATCCTCTGCGATGATGTCCATAGCGCCCTGAACTGCGGTCTGAACGTCGGGGACGTTCTTATCCTCATTGATGAAGGCTTCGGCTTCCTTTTCGGGATCGGTGCTGTCGGACTGCTCCATAATGAGTACAGCAAGCGGCTCGAGACCGTTTTCGCGGGCAATGCTTGCACGGGTGCGGCGCTTGGGCTTGAACGGACGGTAGATGTCCTCGACCTCAACGAGAGTCATAGCGGCATTGATAGCAGCCTCTATCTCGGGAGTCATCTTCTCCTGTTCGGTGATCGAATTGGTTATCTCAGCCTTGCGCTTTTCGAGGTTGCGCAGATACATAAGTCTGTCGTAGAGGTCACGGAGCACCTGATCGTCGAGCGAGCCGGTGAGCTCCTTACGGTAACGGGCGATGAACGGGATAGTCTTGTCGTCGTCGATAAGAGCAACGGTGTTGTCTACCTGTTCCTGTCTGAGCCCGAATTCTTTTGCGAGTATCTTATTGATTTCCATAATTTATCCTTTCTGGGCGCGGAGCTCATTCCTCCGCCGGAGCCTGTTCCGTGACAGTATCGTTGAACCTGTCTATCCACGAGAACAGAGTTTTTGCAATGTCCTTCCAGACGTTGATATTGTTCTTCTCATTGAGCACCTCGTGGCGCATACCCTCAAACAGGCGGTGTGAGGTGCTTTCGTAGCCGAGCTTTTCGAGCATTGCAACAGCCTTGAAGAACTTCTTTTCCGAGAGCATACACGGATCGTCTTTACCGGAGATAAAACGTATCGGGAGGTGAGGATTTTTCATCTTCCAGCCGCGTTTTGAGTAGGTCGAGCGCAGAAGATAGAGAAATCCCTCATAGCCGTTGAGCGTATATCTGAAATTGCAGAGCGGATCGGCGTTGAATTCCTCAACGACGCTCGTTTCACTGCATATCCACGAATGGGGAAGCTCACTATTGAAGCGCTTGTTGAGGAAAGCCTCGGAGATCTCGTAGATCTTTTCGCTTCTGAAACGGCTTCCGAGCTTCTTTGAAGCACTGCCGTCAATGGCGCGTACTATTCCTGAGAACCTGCTGTAACACGGGCAGCCGAGTATAACAGCGCCGTCTATCATATCGTCGTGCTCCTTGAGGAAGCAGCGGAGTGCGAGCGAGCCTATGCTGTGACCTATCATAAAGAGCGGGAGCTGAGGATAAGTCTCCTTGACTATCTTTGTGAGCTGAACGATATCGCTCACGATGCCCTCGCCGCCGTTCCTGAACATAAAGCCGAGATCGTCGGGTGAGCAGACGCTCTTTCCGTGACCGCGGTTGTCGTGGATAACGGTGATAAAGCCCTGTTCAGCGAGGTAGTCCATAAAAGGGTAGTAGCGCTCCTTGTGTTCGTTCATACCGTGAACGAGCTGAACGACGCCGCAGGGCTGTTCTGAGGGGATAGCTATGACTGCGGATATAAGAAGTCCGTCAAAGGCGGAAGTGAATTCAAATTCTTTCAGATCTGCATTTAGCATAAGAGCCTCCTGTTGAAATACATCTTGACAAATGCAGATTTATTATACCACATATTGAGAAATAAATCAAGTCCACACAATAAGAAGTCAGAAATCAGAGATCAGAATGTAGGGGGCGCATTCCGTGCGCCCAAGAATAACGGAAATGTAACATACAACAATTGCAGGGGCGCCCTTTGGGCGTCCGCATAATAAGAAGTCAGAGTTCAGATGTCAGAATATAGGAGCGCATTCCGTGCGTCCCCTACACTTTTGATAATAATAAATTAACAAAATATTCTTGATAAATACAAGCATTTACATTGACATTTCAGGTGAAAAGGTGTATAATTTATACATAAGGAGGCGGTGCTATGACTGAATATCTGACAAATTATATGAAGTATGTCCAGCAGCGGCTGGAGTCCTGCACAGACAGCGAGCTCCTTGAAGAGATACTTGCCGAGCACAAGGACAAGATAGCTTTTATGCAGCACGAACGAATCGTGCATTTTCTTGTTACGATGATGTTTGCACTGATACTCACGATTTTTATGTCGGTGCTGATATTTACCGTAAACCTTGCAGTTCTGCTGCTCGTAACGATAATGCTGGTGCTTATTGCATTTTACATAAAGCACTATTACTTTCTCGAGAACACCGTTCAGAAGATGTACCGGGTGTATGATGATATACTGAAAAAGCGCAGGGAATTCGCTGTGAAGGGAGCTGGTAAGGTTGACTCGTAAAGAACGTGCGGCGCTTGCCTGCGAGGAGCTCGAAAAGCTCTACCCCGATGTGGAGTGTTCGCTCGTGTATGAAAAGCCGTATGAGCTGATGTTTGCGACAAGGCTTGCGGCTCAGTGTACGGACGCGCGTGTGAACATCGTTACAGCCACGCTGTTCAAAAAGTATCCCACGCTCGAAGCCTTTGCCGGGGCTGACCTCGAGGAGCTCGAGCAGGACGTAAAGCCCTGCGGCTTTTATCACACAAAGGCGAAGAGCCTCAAGGAAATGGCAGGGCAGCTCATCGAACGCTTCGGCGGTGAAGTTCCGCAGACTATGGAGGAGCTTCTGAGTCTTTCCGGAGTCGGACGAAAGACTGCGAACCTGATACTCGGTGACGTTTACGGAAAGCCTGCCGTCGTCACGGATACCCACTGCATAAGGATAAGCGGAAGGCTCGGACTTACTGACAACAAGGAGCCGGCAAAGGTCGAAAAGGATCTTGTAAAGCTGCTGCCGCCGGAAATATCCAATCATTTCTGTCACCAGACGGTGCAGTTCGGGCGTGACATATGCCGCGCGAGAAAGCCGGACTGCGGAAATTGTCCGCTGAACTATTTTTGCAGATACTACGCAAAAAATTCTAAATAATACGCACTTATTGCTGCAATATTTAAAGGAGGGATATTATGTTATTTGATTTCAGATTGAGTACGCCTGCTGAGGGAATGGTGGACATTACCAACGAGGTGAGCGCAGCAGTCAGAGAGAGCGGAGTTCTTGAGGGACTGTGTATAGTTTACTGTCCACATACTACCGCTGCCATTACTATCAATGAGAACGCCGATCCCGACGTTCAGAATGACTTCATTATGGGAATGGCGCAGAGCTTCCCGGAGCTCAACGCTTTCCGCCATTCTGAGGGCAATTCCGATGCTCATATCAAGTCCTCGACTATCGGTGCGAGTGAGACTATCATAATCAGCGGAGGAAAGCTGCTCCTCGGAACGTGGCAGGATATTTACTTCTGCGAATTTGACGGTCCGAGGACGAGAAAATTCTATGTGAAGATAATAGGAGGCTGACGATGGACGAGAAAATAGAAAGGCTCGCGGAGATAGTCCGCAGCTCTGAGCGCATAGTCTTTTTCGGCGGAGCAGGAGTCTCGACGGAGAGCGGAATTCCCGATTTCCGCAGCGTTGACGGTCTTTACAGCCAGCAGTGGGACTATCCTCCGGAAACTATCCTCAGCCACAGCTTCTTTATGAAGAAAACGGAGGAATTCTACCGTTTTTACCGTGCAAAGATGATATGCACCTCCGCGGAGCCCAACCCGGCTCACATCAAGCTCGCCGAGCTTGAGAAGGAGGGCAAGCTGACTGCCGTAGTTACGCAGAATATAGACGGTCTGCATCAGGCAGCCGGCAGCAAAAAGGTCTACGAGCTACACGGCAGCGTTCTGCGGAATTACTGTATGAAATGCCATAAATTCTACGGAGTTGAGGCTATAATCGAGTCGGAGGGCGTACCGCACTGCGACTGCGGCGGCATCATCAAGCCGGACGTCGTTCTGTATGAGGAGGGGCTCGATGACGACACAGTTTCCGGAGCTGTCAGGGCTATATCACAGGCGGATACGCTGATAATCGGCGGAACTTCACTGAATGTCTATCCGGCAGCCGGACTTATACGCTATTTCAACGGAAATAATCTTGTCATAATAAATATGGCACCCACGCAGATGGACAATGCGGCAGAGCTGCTGATCTGCGACAAGATAGGAAAGGTATTCTCATCAATTTAACTTACAAACATAATACAAATGGAGGAAGTTATATGAAAAAAACATTAGCAGTATTGACATCTCTTGCGCTCGCTTTACCTGTGTGCGCAGTTGCTCCGGTAACGGCAGCGGACGCTTCTGATTACAGAAGCTCTGTCATCTCCGGTCACGATAATGTGGAGATCCCCTACGACAACAGCGCTTTCCGTGCTTCGGACAGCTATATTGATCCGGCAGACGCAACAGTAAAACCGGTCCTGCGGCTTGATAAGATAAATGTAGCTGCGAGCGAAGCTCCGGGGTCTGTTCAGACTATGAAACTAACTGTGAGCGGTGCAGATGGTAAGTATGCTTCTGTTGGACTGCATATCTATTATGATGACAGACTGACATTAGAAAAGAATGACAGACAATATGTAAAGAATGAAATGGAAAGCTTTATCGGGACCTCCCGTATGGCTGAAAATGGTGAGGTGTTTTTTGCCGCAATTGGTATGGATAACAACGGTGAAGACGGTGTACTTGCAAGTATGAAGTTCAGACTGCCTGAAGATGCTGAAGCCGGTAATCTGTATCCGGTATGTATCGGGTATCAATCAAGTGCAGCTGCGGAAGATCTTTTTAATTCTAAATCCGCAGATGATACCGGAAAGCTGATGCAGTCATATGTGTTCACTCAGGGTATCGAAAACGGCTATATCAAGGTAGTGGAGGACTCTGAGCCAACGAGTCTTCCTGAATGCTTTAAGGATATCTATGATACTCCTGAGGATTATGTAAACAGGATCAGGTATGGTCATGAGAATGTTGAGATACCATACAATTATATTGGCTATAAAGAAACATATCAGGTATATGCTCCTAATGTAATTGAGGGACTTGAGCCTGAACTCTCGTTTGACAAATTATCAGTGTCAGCGGATAAAGCTCAGGGCAAGACTTACAAAATCAACCTGAATGTCAGCGGTATGGATAAGCTCTACAATGATCTTGCTGTCCATATATACTACGATACACGTTTAAAAGTCGGTGAAATAGGAAGTCCTGAAGGCGGAGCTTCATCGGAGATGGATCTGTATGAATCTACTGTAAATCCCGGTGAGATATATCTTCGTGCAGATGGATGGTGGAGTGACAGAAATCCTCATAACAATAGTGGGCGCGACGGTGCGTTTGCGGAGATCAGCTTTACTCTTCCTGATGATGCCGAGCCCGGTGATCTCTATCCCATAGGCATTTCTTATATGTATAAAGCTCCGTCCATGGATTATATCAGAGATGTCGATTATCCGTCAGGAACCGGAAATTACCTGAAATACTGTGTTTTCTCCGGAGGTATAGAAAACGGCTACATCAAGGTCACCAGCGATGTGCTCTCCACTCTCAGGGGCGATGCAAATCTTGATAATCAGGTGAATATCGCGGACGCAGTCCTCGTTATGCAGGTATCGACCAACCCCGACAAGTACGCTCAGGGCAGGTCCGAACTCAGCATAAAGCCTCAGGGCGAGAAAAATGCCGATGTTGACGGCAAGACCGGACTCTCAAACTCCGACGCGCTCCTGATACAGAAATTCAAGCTCGGACTTGTTGAAACATTATAATAGTATAATATCCGTTCTCTCCGGAGGACGGATATTCTTTTACATTTCTATTGACAAAAATTGGTCGAGAGAGTATAATTAATGTGAGTAATTATAGCTGCAAGCAGCTGCAAAAATGAATACTCACGGAGGAATTATGGACATTATCATAGTAGGCTGCGGTAAAGTCGGCATTGCTCTCGCGGAGGTCCTCAGCGAAGAGCACAACGTCACGATGATAGATAAGGACGAAAACCTTATCAACGCTGCCATAAACGACTTTGACATAATGGGAATTGCAGGAAACTGTCTTCAGACCAACGTTCTCGAGGAGGCGAATGTCGATAAGGCAAACCTCTTTATCGCTGTAACGACTTCGGACGAGGTGAATATCCTCTCCTGCCTTATAGCAAAGAGAATGAAGGCGAGACACTGTATCGCAAGAGTGCGCAGTCCCGAATTCGAGAAGCAGCTCGTCTTTATGCGTGAGGAGCTGGGTATCAGTATGATGGTGAACCCGGACTACAATGCTGCAAACGAGATAGCCAAGGTGCTCAGATATCCGGAGGCTATTAATATAGAGTCATTCGCAAAGGGAAGAGTCGATCTTGCCGAGATACGCATTACAAGCGGAAGTATTCTCGATAACCTCGCTCTCAGCCACCTTTCAAGGAGGCTCAGGCTCGATGTGCTCATATGCGCGGTTCAGCGCGGCGAGGAGCTCATCATACCGAACGGAAACTTTATCCTCAAGGCTGGTGACAAGATCCATATGACGGCTTCGCACAGCGCTATGGTAAAGTTTTTCAGGAGCATAAGTGCGGCTTACCGTGAAAAGAGAGTCAAGTCCGCGGTGCTCATCGGCGGAGGAAGAGTTGCTTACCACCTCGCACAGCAGCTCATAGAAATGGGCGTAAAGGTGAAGATAATCGAGATAGACGAAAAGCGCTGCCTCGAACTCAGCCAGCGTCTTGACAAGGTGAATATCTCCTGTGCTGACGGTACAGATCACGATATTCTCGAGGAGGAGCGCGTCTATGACGCTGATGCAGTCGTAACGCTCACCGGTATCGACGAGGAGAACATACTCCTCTCCCTCCTTGCAAAGAAAAACGGCGTTGACAAGGTAGTTACGAAGGTAAACCGTATGTCGCTGATACAGCTCTCGGATACGCTTTCGCTTGACAGTATCATCTCGCCGAAATCAATTACAGTAAACCAGATACTCCAGTATGTCCGCGCAAAGCAGAATTCTCTCGGCAATAATGTCACAACGCTCTACCGCCTTGTGAACGACAGGCTCGAGGCAATAGAGTTCATCGTGCGAGATGAAAAGGACTATGTTGGAGTCCCCCTCAAGAAGCTCAAGATACGCAGCGGCATACTTATAGCAAGCATCGTCCGCGGAAACGAGCTCATCATACCCAAGGGCGATGACTGCCTGAGGGTGAACGACAGCGTTGTAGTTGTCACAACAAACAAGGGCTTCCACGATCTGAGCAATATTTTTGATTAAGGGAGCGGACATTTCAAGATGAATCATAAGATGATATTCTACATTATGGGACAGATATGCAAGGTTGTCGGCTTTGCGATGCTTCTGCCCATGATCGTAGGAGCTATATACGGCGAGAGTCATGTAGCAACATCGTTTGGCATACCGTTTCTGATACTTATTGTTTTCAGTGTCATATCCACGGTAAAGCGGCCTTCGGACAAGTCCTTCTTTTCAACGGAGGGCTTTGTCAGTGTAGCGGCTTCGTGGATAATGGTGTCTGCTGTCGGAGCGCTCCCGTTCGTTATCTCTGGTGAGATGCCGGACTACGCCTCCGCTTTGTTCGAGACCGTTTCGGGCTTTACAACGACGGGTGCTACGGCTGCGGCGGATATTGAAGGAATGTCGCGGTCGTGTCTGTTCTGGCGTGCCTTTACCCACTGGCTCGGCGGTATGGGAATACTTATGTTCGTACTCGCGGTCATGTCGAGCAACGACTCGCGGACTATGCATATGATGAGAGCCGAGTGCGCCGGACCTAACGTCGGCAGACTTGTTTCAAAATCGAGCGTTTCGGCGAGAATACTCTACGGTATATATATGTCGCTGACGGTTGCCGAGATAGTTCTCCTCTTCTGCGGAGGTATGCCGCTGTATGACTGTATCATACACGCCTGTTCGTCAGCCGGCACCGGAGGATTTTCGATATACAGCGACAGCATCGGTCACTATGACAGCCTTTATATAGAAATGGTCATAGCGGCATTCATACTGCTCTTCGGAGTAAACTTCAACCTCTACTACTACCTTATAATAAGGAAGTTCTCACTTGCTTTCAAGAACGAGGAGGTAAAGGTATATTTCGGGATCATTTTCACGGCTACTGCTGTGATAACTATCAATATTATGCACCTTTACAGCAGCTTCGGCAGCGCTCTCAGGCACTCTTTCTTTATGGTGTCCTCGACGATAACCTCGACGGGCTTTGCTACTGCCGATATAACGCAGTGGCCGGGCTTTTCGCAGACTCTGCTGCTCCTGCTGATGTTTGTCGGCTCGTGTGCGGGCTCGACCGGCGGCGGTATGAAGGTAGCGAGAATAATGATACTTTTCAAGTCGGGTATGAAGGAGCTGAAATACCTCGCTAACCCGAGAGCGGTCACAACTGTAAAAATGGACGGCAAGCCGGTAGAAAGGGCGGTAGTAAGAGGCGCACTTTCCTATATGGTGCTGTTTATGCTGCTTATGGCTGTATCGCTCCTTATCGTGTCGCTCGATAAATACTCGATAGAGGAATCTGCTTCGGCTGTTATCACCTGTATGAACAATATAGGCTTCGGAGTAGGACGCTTCGGACCGAACGGCGGTTTCAGCGAAACGACTGTTCTGACAAAGCTGGTGCTCTGTGCGGATATGCTTCTCGGAAGGCTTGAGATATATCCGGTAATAATGCTCTTTGCCTCTAAGAAGAGGTAATAATAAATTAAAGAGAGGGGTTATTCTTCAATGAAGAAAACAAGAAAAAGGATCTTCTCATTTGTTATCAGCTTTGTGATGACGATAATGTGCTTTGTCACATCTGCAGCAGGCTCCGTCACCAATGCTGAAATGCTGAGGATCACACTCGAAATCCTGGAAACCAATGCTGCACCGGGTACTAATGTATCTGTGCCGGTAGAGATCTACTCATCTGTTAATATCCAGTCGCTCAGCGCAGGAAGTGTAACAGTTGATGCTCCTATTCAGCCAAAGGGTGTAACTGACAAGTATTTCGGCGTTAAGATCAGCAGTTCTGTCAGCGGCAGCACTCTGAACTTCTCGTTCTCCGGAAGCTCAGCTTCAAAGCCTCGCAGCGTGACCGGATTTACACTCGATTTCTTCGTTCCTAACGGAACTCCTGACGGTGTATATAAGGTCACATGGGGTTCCAAGATCAAGGTAGGCACTTCGTCAGGAACCTATGAGCCCGGACTTGTAATAGGCGTTATCAGAGTTTCGGGAGGAAGCATTATATCTCAGACAGAAACAGAGACATCTACCTCCACTTCCACTTCGACTACAACTACAACAACCACTACAACAACCACCACAACTACTACTTCGACAACCACCTCTACTACTACCTCTACAACAACTTCAACTACCACTTCAACAACTACTGCATACAAGTATGCTCAGCTCATTGACAATGCCGATGTAGACAGCAACGGTAAGGTCGACTCATATGATGCATCTCTGATAAGCAAGCATATTGTCGGAAACAGCGGTTATAACGAACGCTATTTCACAGGCTCAAAGGGCGATGTAAACGGTGACGGTGTTGTTGATATACGCGATGCCTATAACCTAATGCATATTTATATTTGGACAGCAACCGGTTTAAAACAGCAGGAAGCCTTTACTGTAATGGCTGATAAGCCTCTTAAGAACACAAATACCGTTTCCATTATTTACAGCGACGCTGAAGCTGATGCAACTGCAGAAAGCGTTAATACAGTTATCACACTTCGCAATACTGATAAAATTGGCGTTTCCGGTATCAGCGGCAAGCTCACGGTAAACGGCAAGAGCTATAAGGAAGCTGGATTTAGTAATGTAGAGATCACAGCTCCCAAAAATGCATACTATGACTGGAATTCTGACAATAGCTTATTTACTTCAATGGATACGAGTGCTCCTTCAGAGGCAGAAATAACTGTTACTCTTCACGGCGGCACTCCCGGCACATATAAGGTAGCTCTCAGCGATCTGCTTGTATGTGACAATAATGGTTCTGAATATGCAAAGTATTCAGACAACGGCAAGAGCTACGCGCTCATAACTATCAAGGAAGAGGAAACAACGACCTCCACAACAACTACTACTACTACCACAACATCAACAACGACTTCTACCACAACTTCAACTACCACCTCCACAACAACATCTACTACCTCTACCACCACTTCCACTACAACTTCCACAACAACATCTACCACAACCTCCACAGCAACTTCTACAACTACATCTAAAACAACTTCTGCAACTACAACAGCTGCAACAACAACATCTTCCACATCGTCTTCAACGACAACAAAGGCTACAACAACAGAGTCCACAACACAGTCATCTACCACAACGTCTGAAGTCATTAGTGATGCTGATCTTGTAGATGCATGGTACGTTACTATGATGTCATATGATGAGCCGGCTATGGATTATCTCCTCAACGATGACAGCTATGTATGGGTATTCAACGATGACGGCGTAATAGTTACATTTGATAAGCAGAAGTCAGCCGGTTATAAAAAGGGTTACAGATCGTGGTCGGTAAGCGGTAATAATGTTTATGTTTCCGATACGATCAGCGGTACATACGATCCTAAGAAGGGGCTAATCACTCTCGTGATCGACTCAAATACAACATACTATCTGAGACGCGGCGGCGTTTTAAGAGAGTATATAACGTATGAAACACCCGATCCGAAGGACTGCTTTAAGGGAGGCTATACTTCCATAAAGATCGGTACTTCTGACGGCAGAGCTCTTTCACAATTCGATTATGAAATTGAGGGCCGCGGCCTTGAGTACTACAACATCAGAGAAGTTAACGGTCAGATGTACGCCGATGTGGGCTACAATACTGCCGGTCATAAATTCGCTATAATTAAAGCTAAGGGCTATGTTACTGCCAATATCGGCTTTGATGTTACAGAGGAAAATCCCAATTTAAAGCATAAGTTCGGCGATATTGACGGCGACGGCAAATATTCATCGGACGATGCTTCGCTCATTCTGGCTTACTATGCATTTCTTTCCGGCTTCGGGGATACTGCTGACGGCACACCGATGACGCTCGAACAGTGGCTTTACAGCTCACACAAGTATGATCCTGATAAGATAAGGGGAATAAGCAACAACACAGGTGATACCAATTGCAACGGCCGTTTTGACCCTGATGATGCTTCAAACCTTCTTGGCTACTACGCTTATGCTTCCGGCTTTGCACCCGGAGAAGAGGGCAAGATGCTGGTATTACCGCTGTGGCTCGCAGAACATAAAATAATTTCCGAAGAGCAGGCTGTTGCACTTATAAATGGAAACTGACATTTAACGCAGAAAGAATTCGCAAATTGCGTGAAAATGACTAAGCCGAGCCGCTCCTGCGGCTGCGGTAATGGGAAAAATAACAAAATATGATAAAAATCCGGTTTTTTGAGGGAGCTGCCCTTGACAAGCCGGATTTTTTTGGGTATAATATTTGAGTATGCTGTATCAGCATAACTATATCTTGAGAAAAGGAGGAAAAATATGCCTACATTTAACCAGCTCGTTCGTAAGGGAAGAAAGGATCTTGAGACAAAGTCTACTGCTCCTGCACTCCAGAAGGGCTACAATGCAAAGAAGAAGGTTCAGATCGACCTCAGCTCACCTCAGAAGAGAGGCGTTTGCACAGCTGTAAGAACTGCTACACCTAAGAAGCCTAACTCAGCTATGAG
>CACXEJ010000086.1 GCA_902766595.1 Ruminococcus flavefaciens
GCAGCGAGAGCACTTGCGTGTCTTTGTACCAGCTGCTGTACAGGTCGGATTCTTAGTTGTTGAGTAAGAACCCCAGCTGTGACCGAGCGCAGAAACTGCTCTGCTCTGACCAACTGAACCGCAGCGTGTACACTTACGAACCTCTGAACCGGCAGATGTACAGGAAGGATTTTTTGTTCTTGTCCAGCCGCCGAGGTTGTGTCCGAGTGCAGGAATGGATACTCTGGAAACAACTGTGCCGCACTTTGTACACTTGCCGACCTTCTCACCGGCTGCTGTACAAGTAGCGTTCTTAGATGTTGTATAAGAACCATTGAAGCTGTGACCGGTTGCGGAGATAGAAGCTGAGTCGGAAGCACCGCAGCGAGAGCACTTGCGTGTCTTTGTACCTGCTGCTGTACAAGTCGGATTCTTAGTTGTTGTATAAGAACCCCAGTTGTGACCGAGTGCAGGAATGGATACTCTGGAAACAACAGTTCCGCATCTTACACACTTGCCGACCTTTTCACCAGCAGAAGTACAAGTCGGATTTTTAGTTGTTGTATAGGAACCGTTGAATGTGTGGGACTTACATTTAGCTGCTGAATATACAACGGTATCTGCATTATCCTCAGCCGAGCCTGCGAACAAGGACTTGTCAGCAGTGCTGTAGGAAGCCCTGAGCTCAGATATCGAGATACCAGAATTCTGCTCCATAGTTACAGCAGCAGTAGCTGCAATGTACTGTGCAGCACCGGAAGTACCGTCACTCCACTCAACGTATGTATCTACATAATCGCCGAAATTTGAATAATCCTGTATTTTTCCGTTCTCATCAAGAGCGCCGACAGATATTACAGTCGGATAAGCAGCCGGATAAAGAGCTGTGCTGCTTGAATAGTTACCGGCAGAGGCAACTACAAGCACCTCGTGCTCCTCAGCATATGCAAGAGCAGACTCAAGAAGAGCGGACTGCTTCTCACCTACAAAGCTCATTACGATGATGTCAGCGTTGTTATCAACTGACCAGCGGATACCCTTTTCAACTGTTTCGTAAGTTCCCTTTCCTTCGTCGTCAAGGACTCTTACATCAAGGACATCAGCCTCGGGAGCAACACCGCTGATGATATCCATCATATTGTTGCCGTGATCGGAACCGATAGTGTCGTCATCAATAAAAGATGTTTTTCCGGCTGTTTCGGAATTTGTGACACCAGCATCAAGGAGCGCTATCGTAACACCCTTTCCGCCGTGTGCGTGATCGCAGCAATCGTCATGGCAATCGCTGTGACCGGCAGCTTCTGTCAGCTCTTCAGCTTCGTGAACGTGACCAACAGGAGTTGTGTTCTCTGCGTTTGCAGCAAGGACTGTGTTAAATCCAAGTGAAGTTGCTGCAAGTGTCGTTGCAGAGATCGACGCGATCAATCGCTTTAAGACCTTATTGTTCATTGGTATTCCCTCCATTTTTTATTTCTTTTTACGGATAAACAAATTCTTAATTATCACACTCCTTACAGTTAGTCCCGGGCTGTTTTTTCTCTTTTTGTTACAGCCGATCAATAATTTAAGTTTAGTCATATTACCAACAGGACTGTTATTCAGCGCAATCTCTGAAAAGTATTATCAGCATCAGCACCAGTCAACATACTGTTATAATCTTTCAGAAACTACTCAAAGTTATCTTTGTATGTGTAATTATACCATATATTGCCACCATTGTCAACAACTATTTTATTTATATATAGCGCTTTTCGACATTTCACTCACTTCATTCTCCAGACTATTACGTTCAGTAAAACGCCGGCCTGTTAAATTTCTATCAGACTTTTCGATAGATCTGCAAGTCAAAACTTGCGGTGATAGTCCCATATCCGAGTAAGATCTACTTAAATATTGCAGTATTTCACAGAATGTTCACACATCTGTCACAAGCCCTCGCAACTTGCACAAATTAAGTTAAATTATTAAATATAATATTTTCTCGCTCTCAAATGACCTCCGGACAGTAATTCTGTTCCGGCTTCAAATATACAAACAGGATAATCGAAAAAAATATTTCCTTCAATATCCTGCCCGGTTTCGCAGTTGATATATGAAATTTACAATCACAAAAAAAGCCACAGAGAAACTGCTGCTTCCCTATGGCTTTAAATTATTGTATCAATTTTTACTGATCATCTGTTCCTGATGAATTTTTTGAAAACCACTCCGCCGACAACAGCGAGAATGACTGCCATCAGGATAAGCGGTATAAACCAGTAGTTCTGCCAGAGTCCCTTGACGCCGACAGCAAGATGCTGGACCTCCTGAATGCTTGAGGTGTTCTTCGCCTTATCTACCAGCTTTACGCCGACAGTATGCTTGCCCGGTCTGAGTCTGAGCGAAAGCCTTCTCGTTGTCGCATCATATCTGAGGTCGCCCTCCTGAGTAATGCTGACAGTTTTTCCGTCAACGTATGCGACTGTACTGTCTGTATCGAGTATCTCACTGATATTGTCAAAGTGAAGCACCTGTGTTCCTGAACCGCTGATATATCCCCAGTTACGGAAATTGGAAGGAACATCGCATCTCGGATCAGTATTATCAATGTAGATCTCACCGAGTTCGCGCTTCTGACCTGCATTCTCTACCATCAGATAGAGGTTCGTATCAGCATCAGCAGTATATTTTTCACTGAAGTATCTTCCGTGGAGAACGTATCTGTAAGCGCCGATACCGTACATCTCTCTGTCAAACAGACAGTCGTCCTCAGCAGTTATCTCCGTATCTGTGACTGCTTCGGTATTCTTGTCCATAAGAAGTATCTTGGAGTCATCGTTGTACTTTGAGAACACGACGATGCTGAGATCTGAGAAGCTCTCAGGCTGTTTGCTTATAGGACCGTTCTCATCTTCGATAGAGTACCAGCCTGTACCGTTGTTCTTGTCGCTGTCTTCGATATAAGCGAGCACCTTAGTAGCCGGATCTATCATACGGACATATGTGTTATCATTGAGCTCGCTCCTGTTTCCAGCCTTATCGTAAGCGACCAGCTTGACTGAATATATACCGTCATTAGCGAAGTCCGACAAAGTGTAAGCCATTCTGTTATCAGTATCCGGAACGAGCGTCCTTATCTTGCCTTCGTCTTCAATAGGCGCTATCACACCCATATTCATACCTTCGCTGTAATTCGGTGTGTACTTGTGGAGCTTGAATGTAACGTGGTCGATATTGGTATCCTCGAAGGTCACCTTTGGCACATCTTCAGAACGGCGCTCATAGTCATAGTAATCCATAAACGATACGTCTGTTGCCGCAACGCTCTTTTCGTTTCTTGCACAGATAACGGGAGCGGTATAGTCTACCTCGAAGATAGCTGTATTATTCGGGTATTTCTTTCCGCCAACCTTGAATTCAGCCTTGTTTCCGGCTCTGTCTGACGGATTCATCACTACCTTGTAAACGTTATCTTCCTTAAATCTGATAGTGAGAGTATGACGGTCGCCGCCCTCGTCCTTCCAGTCGGGGTTGAAAGGATAAACCTTCCAGCCGTCGTCAGTATGAGGACTTCCGGCAGGCTTGCAGTAGATCGTGATACCCATATCGCTGGGATAGAAATTCGCTTCATCGACTGTGATAACAGCCTTTGCATCGTCCTTCTGGTCAGCGTTGAAGTATCTGTCATTCTTTTCCGTGCTTCCGAATGACTCAAAGTTATTTGTTACAGTAGGAGCAGTCTTGTCGATGTAGAATGAGCGTTCGCTCGAAGCGTGAGCGTAGTTGCCGGCAGCATCGTCATAATTAATGCTGTAATTGTAGTTACCGTCAGCAGTGATAGTAAATGTACCGGTGTGGACCGTATCGTCTGTACCGATAGACTTGCCATTGCTGTCCCACTTGACCTGCTGTTCCTTTTCGTTTACTACGACCTTGACGTCATTAGGATCAAAGTTCCTTTCAACAACTGTGATCTTTACGGTCTGATCGTCGCTGTAATAGTTTTCGTTTGAAGAATTCTTGTTGCCGAGCTCACTTGTGATGACCGGCGGTGTTGTATCTATACTGTACTGCTTTTCGGCAGAGCTTGTATTTCCGGCGCGGTCAGTGAACTTGACGCGAACTGTGTTTCCGTTGATATTGCTGTCAACCGAGATCCTGAACTGCATTGCTGTAAGAAGATTGCTGTCGTACTTGACGCTCTTCTCGTCTACTGCTGCTGCATCGGAATTGCTTGAGTATGTACCGTCAAGAGCTACCGAGATAACGCCGCTCTTGTTGTCGCCGACAACGGACCACTCAACAGTTGAGATACCTGAGAAAGTATCTTCAACGGTGATATTGAGCGGAATGCTCGAGTTGTAGAGCGGAACGCCCTTGGCGTCGGTCTTTTTGCTTTCGATGACAGGAACGATCTTGAGAGTCGAGGTCTTATCGTGGATCTCGCTGTCCTCGACCACGCTGCCGTCTGCATTGACGTAGCCTGATGAGTGACCAACGTTATCCTTTACCTTTGCATAGACCTTTCCCTTGAAGCCCTTGGGTATCGTGAATGCAGCGTAAGTCCCGTCAGGACCGTTAACAAAACTGCTGCTGTCTACCGTAAACTGTTCGCTGGTCTTGTCAACGTTTCCGAGGTAGAGAGTAACACTTTCAAATCCGGAGGAAACTCCTTCGTCCTTTACGAAAACTCTCGCGTCGGTCGCTTCGCTGAAGAAGAAGCCGTATGTATCTCTTGAATATGAAGTAGGATCGTCCTTCTGTCCGCCGAATGTGAACTGAGTAATAACAGGATCCCTTACATCGAGGTGAACCTTTACAGGAGAAGCGTTTCTCTCATTGCCAGCATTGTCAGAAGCCGACGCTTCAATGAGATAGTCTCCTTCAGATGTGAGCGGATAGCTGTAAACAGCCTCGTCTCTGAATCTGTTATCGGCAAACTTTATCACTCCGCCGTCCTTGCTGTACTTCTTAGCGTTTTCAGGCTTGAGAGCTGATTCCGGAATGCTCTTCTCAGTCTTGATAACAGAACCGTTCTGCTTTGAGATGACCTTGGCAAGTCCGGCGTTATTATCCAGTGCCTTTACCTGATAGTCGATGCCTACCGGGTACCATCTCGAACCGTCCTTTGATGTATACATATGCATATCATCACCGGAGGACGAAGTACCTGTATAGGAGTCCGGAACAACGATCTTCAGATCGGGAGCGCCGCTTTCGAGAACAAGCACTGTATCACTGCGTGTATCGAAGAGCTCACCGCTGCGTCCTGACTCATTGCCAGCCTTTGAGAAGTAGAATGTATTCGTATTGCCGAGGCGGTCCGCTACCTTTATATAAGGTACAGCCTCTCCGCCGAGCGGCAGCTTTTCAAATGTATAGCTACCGTTTTTGTTATCAGTCGCCTTGTACTCAGTAAGCTTGCCGCTGCCCTTTGGAGCCCAGTAAAGCACGATGTCCTTGGCATCTATACCAACACCGTCGTTGTCTGTAACTTCAATAGTAACAGAAACAGTCTCATTTCCGAGGATACCGAACGGGTGGAAATGAAGCGCCTGCTTATCGTAGGTATACTTCATTTTAGGTATCTCAGGCGCCTTGGTATCTATAAAGAAGGTATATGTGCTGTTGTTCTGATTATCTGCAAGATCAGATGCGTTCACACGGACAGTATACTTGCCGTCGCTTCTGAAAGCGTCGCCGCTGAATCTGAGAGTATAAGTCTGCTGCTTTACAGGAACGGCATACTCGCAGTCTATTTCTGCAATTGAAGTCTGTACGACGCCGTCCTCATCGGTAACAGCCAGACCTGACTCATCAGTTACAGTAACTGCGGTCGTGCAGGTAGTTTCGGTCGTCACACCCTCTGTAAAATCAGCGTCGTAATACTTCTCGTCGTTGACGAATACCGAGTAGCTGTTAAGACCTGTATCATCTCTGACATCTATCCCCAGACTGCAATTCTTATAATCAGAGCCGAAGAAACGTTTGCCGTTAGCGTCCTTGGGAGACATCGGCTCCTTTGAAGGCTTGATGTCTATGAAAGTATCGTTCGGATCATAGACGATCTGGCACTCGACCTCTTCGCCGTTCTTATTTATAATGAGCTTGACCGGATCACATTTATTCTGTTCGTCCTCAGCCGAGACCTCTATCGAATGTCTCTCTCCCTCGGTAAGTGCAAGGTCTGAGATCTTGATATAATATGTATTTGTGTTATCCGCTGACATTGACGTGCTCCACCAGTGGAGATCGCCGTCGCCGTCGGGGGCAGTAAATACGAGCGGCTCGCTGTCACTGTCGTCAACAAATAAATTGATCTTTTTCAGGTTCTTCTCTTTGATAGTGAGTTTAAGATAGGAGTCGCCATTTGCAAAAACGAGCTTCCAGATGTCCTTCATTTTCTCAGAGCCGAAGGTGAAATGATCGAGGATCTCAGCATCATCTCTGTTTGCAGCAACTACGCCGAGCTGTCCCTCGTCCTTCAGGATCTCAGGCTTATCGGGATCGTTTGAGAGCTGACCGATACGGTTCTCTTTTTTATTTCCTGCATTGTCAACGACATAGAATGCTACCCATGCATCCTGCAACCAGTCTTCGACCTCAAAGTCAAAGCTGATATTTCCGTCAGCATCCTTTACCCATTTGTCAGACGGAACAACTTTCTTGTCATAAAATGCACCCTTGTATATTTCGCAGTATATCTCCGCTACTCCGGAAAGATCGTCCTTTATGCCGCTTCCCTTTATGCTGATATATCCGTTCTTATCAGCGGCAGCAGGGACATTCTTCGTCTTGATAACGTAATCCCTCGGAGGAACAGTATCGAGCTTATAGCCGAATTTGCCCTCTGCGGTCTTATGGAAGCCGTCGTTATAGGTCGCCCATACCTTGACATAGTGTATACCGTCATGGAACTTCTTCGGGAGTCCTAACTTACCGTTCTCTTCATATGTGCCCCAGTCCGCGAGGTCGGAGTCAGCTATCCTGTAATATGTATCCGCCTCTTTAGCAGCCTCAATAGTCCAGTCGGAGTACGAATTGTACCACTTATCGAGCTTATCACCCGGAACTTTCAGATAAGGCGGATCATCGTTTGAGGTCAGGTTTTTATAGCCTGCCTTACAGATATTTCCTGCATTATCTGTGAGATAAACATTTACTGCATTCAGCTCGTCCATAGTTGAGAGCCTGAATGAAAATGTAGGTTTTCCGTTATCATCTGTCGTAATATCAACGGCAGCAGCCTTTGTCTTAAGCTCCTCAAGAGTGGTCAGTTCTTCCGCTTCAAGCGAATAATAGACCTTGCTCAGACCTGAAGAAGCATTCTCATTCTCATCTCTGAGTTCCTGCTCAGGAGTGAAGATGCAGTTCTTCTCACCGATGCTGAAATACGCAGGGGCAGTCTTATCGTACTTATACTTGACCGCGTCATTCTCAATTACTTCAAGCGACTCATCCTCCGGAACAGCCCAGAACTTCACATAGTTCTCGCCCTCCGGTATATTGGCGTCCGCTTTCCATTCCTGACCGGAGGTATACTCTCCCCAGTCGGTCTTATTTTCTTTATTAGTGGCAAAGTATATCTTCGCCGGAACACTTGCAGACACGTTCCAGCCGCTGAGAGTATTTGTCCATTCCCCAGAATCAGGAAGGCTTACTGTCAGCTCCGGAGCAGTATACTCTGCAGCTGTTGTATCCTCTGCAAAAACAGCAAGTCTTGCTGCACCGGCTGGTTCAATAGTCATAGCCAGCGCCGCTGTGCCTGCCAGAAGTCTTTTTACAAAACTCATAACTTCACTCCTTTTCCGCATATATCGTATCTCCGCTAAGACACAAGCGCTGTAAATGCGCTCACGATAATATCCCCTTGCGGATAGTTATATAGTTACATTATATCACAATGTATGTAAAAATGCAAATCTTGTTAACCAAAACAATAATTTTGTCCTTACCGAACCTTTCCTGCGGTCATTTCTGTCTGTTCTTCATCAGCTTGGAGCTGAGTGCTTTGTAGGAATTGCCTTTCGGGTAGGAAGTGCTGAACATTCCCCTGCCGCCAGGGCGCTTATACTCCCTGATGCTGAGGAAAGTCCCGTATCCGGCAGCTCCGATCTGAACAACAATGAATACCACCATAAGCGTTACTATTGCCGGTGAATTATATCTTATGTTCATCGAAACGATGAGGTCCTCGAGCTTTCCGGCAGCCATACAGCCCAGTATTATAAACAGGGAGAGACCGCCTGCGATAGCAAGTGAAAGCGGTATCGGCTTGCGGGTATACTTGGCGATCTGCCTGAGTCCCTCATTCCTCGTGAACGCTCTTATCTTCTCTAACATATATGAATACCACCTCTTTAACTCACACTGTCAAGAACTTCTTTTATCTCGTGCTTCTTTTCAGCGAGCTTTATGCTGCGTTCCTGAGAATTGCTCTTGCCTGAGTCCTCTTCGTCGATTATGGACTCGGCTATCTGGGTTATCATCTCATTGTGGCTGAGATCCTGAGCAAGACGCTGAACGATAGGCTTGAACTGCTCATTGTCTATATTCTCAAGCAGTACCTCGTAGCATCTGCCGAGCTCGATACGCTTCTGAGCATTGTATATCTCGACTGCAAGCTCATAGCCCTTACTGCTGCTGTCCGTGATATTTGTAACGGTGTATTCGATGCAGCTGCTGAAGCCCTTCTTCTCGACGTCGAGCAGCATCTTGTCTATCGAGCTGTCAACGAAATCCTTGTCGGACATCTGCTTCATAAGCTCAACGAGAGCAACTGTCTCGCTGTAATCAAGGCTGCTGTCCTGCTCCTTCAGGAAGTAGTAGGTCTTATTGTAGATCGAGTGCTTTTCGGCTTCGGTAGATGATTTCATCTGCTCTATCGCCGCACTCTCAAGCATTTCGATCTTGGTAGGATTATAGGTCTCCATTATATTGTCGAGCTTACGCTGTGCAATGGTGCTTCCGCTGAATTTCAGCACCAGCGAAATGAGTCCCAGAACGATTATCAGACTCGCCATAACTCCGACTACTCCGAAAGAGTTGCTGACCTTGATATTCTCGGTCTTGACAAGTGCCGGAGCGGAGTCTCTTGCATAGATGATGTCGTCCTTTAGCTCTCCGTAGCTGTGATAGTACCTCGGATCGGTCTTGAAGCGAGGGCACCTCTTGAGCGTACATTTCTTGATGATAGCTTCGAGCTTTTCGTGATAGTGCGGAGAGGTCAGCGAGAGATCTCTCTCAAAGTACGCCTCGTCGTTGAGAACATACTTCCTGTAAAAGTCATAGGAACCGCCCTGCGACTTATCCTTTGCGAACTCACGGCTTCCGGTATAGAGCTCGAACATATTCAGACATTCCCAGAAGGTCGCACCAAATGAGAAAATGTCGCTTTCAATAGTCATCCAGCCCTTTTCGACGCCGTCCTCACTGAACGGGAATTTCGAGCCGTTCATTGCCGGTACATAGCACTCCGGTGCAGCGTAGCCCAGCGTACCGTACTGGAACATACGCGCTATGCTCTCCTCGCTGTTGTAATCAGCCGAGCCGAGCCCGCACACAAAGCCGCCGAGACGGAAGTCGATATGCTCCGATCTTCCGAAATCGACAAGAACTATCTCTCTGCCGTACCTCGTGACCATTATATTATCCGGTTTTATGTCGAGGTGGAGGATACCCTTCTTTTCCGTGATATATTCAAGTATCTCGCAGAGATTTATCATAAATCTGAACATCTCGCTCTGATAGCGGATGATCTCGTCATAGTCGTGGTGGTAGCTCTTGAAGATAGCCTCCTTGTCGCTGTCCCTGTACTCGTGGAAGGAGATCCTTCTCTTCATATTGTTGCCGACATCTATCTCCTTGGTGAGCTTCCAGTATTCGTCGCGGCAGTATTCCTCAAGCGACCAGCCGTCAACGTATTCCTCTACAACGCAGAAAAAGCGTTCGCTTGTTATGGGGAGGGAGCTTTTCCCCTCCGGAACGTGAGTATCTATCAGCGTAAAATCGCCGAGATCCTCGATAATGTCATATATCCTTACGACCGAGCGGCAGTTCTGGAGCTCGTCGAAGATCTTGAGATCCTTGTCCTTGAAGCGTTCAAGGACGTTTATTCTCGTGTACTCATCTTCACCGGTACCCATTTTGATGTACTTGTACTTGAATTTGAGTACGCAAGCCATTTTGATATTGCCGTCCTTGGATATTTTCACTCCCTTGTAAACGATACTCTCAGTACCGGTTGCGATATATCCGTCGTTGGACAATCCGTGAGAAGTGTCGACTTTGTACACAAAGTCAGAGCCGATCATCTCGTCGTGGTTCATACTTTATCTTCCTTCTGGTTATCCTTAATAATTATATTATAAATAGTATCGGGATCACTCTCCGGCACAACATTCAGCGTAAGGCTGTGTGTACTGCCGTCAGCATCGTGTCCGAAATACTCAGCATCGGTCATATCAGCCATAGTATCATTCCTCTCCCTCACCGGGGTTAGTGTTGAATTCGCCCATCTCATCGTCGAAATCACTGTAAGTGGTCCTGATACTCTTTACAGCGCCCTCGTTTATAGCATTGAGAACGTCCTCGACGCTGCCTATTTTTTCAAGGATATGGTCGGTCTCGTACTTGTAGGCATCTGCGCCCGAACCCTTCCATGTTCCGAGAAGAACGCTGTTTATTCTTTCAAATTCAGCCTTGATAGCAGCAAATTCCTTTATAACATCTGCGCTGTCTCTTTCAAAATCAGCGATCTTGGAAATATCTGCCGATACAAATGCACTGTCAGCCATATCATATGCCTCCTTATTCAGTCATCAGTATAAATTTAACCTTCTTGAGCGTATCAGCTTCGACGTCATAATAGTAGCCGTCGCCGAGTTCACACTTAGCATAGTCCTCTTTCAGACTCTTGTTGTCCATATCTCCGAATACCGTTTTTCCGCCGCGCTCACTTGCGAATTCAGCAATGTTATCAAGCAGAAAGACGGTTTTCAGTGTGCTGTTGAAAACAGAATTCACCTCCGGATCAGTGACCTTCTTAACGTCCGTGAAGAGGAAGATAAGATCTCTGTCCTCGGCAATGTCCATAAGCTCCGGAAGTATGTAATGCAGCAGATCCATACTTATCTTTGTGTTGAGATAAATGGATTTGCTCTGTATCACGAAGACAGTCGGGGGCGCTTCTGATTTATCCGCACCTGCCGGCATATCCTCGACCATAACGTTCTCGTCGTCAACGCCGTATATCTGCTCGAGAACGGTATTGTCATAGTCCTTGAAAAGATTGAGGTACTCCTCGTGCAGCAGCTTGTAGAACTGCTGTATCGGAGAGAGCTTGCGCCTAACCTTCTTTCCGCCGTTGAGCTCAATGTCAATAGTGGCGAATTCATGTATATATCTGCATTTCTCCGGGCCGAACATACTAATATACCTGTCCGCGAACTTCTTAAGTTCCTTTCTGCCGTCGTCGAAGAATATGTATCTCATATCCTGCTTCAGTGAGGTCAGGTCTCTCAGAAGTATCGAAAGCAGGTTGGTCTTGCCGAACTCCTTCTTGCCGTATATCGCAACGGAACGCGACTGCTTGAGGTCAACGCCGACCGGCTTGAATTCAACATAGTCCAGTCCCACGTTTATGGTCAGCTCTGACATACGTCTGTCGTCCGCTGAGAGCGGCTGCCGCAGCCGGAAGTAGTCCTGACGGCGGAGCTCCTGCGGGAATATCTGGTACTTTATGACCTTTTTGGCGTACTCGCGCTTAAAGTCGTCATAACCGAATTTCTGCCAGAGCTTCTTTACGAATATGGACTCCTTGTCGCTTATATCCGAACACAGTCTGCACTGCACCTCATAGGGAGCATTCATATTGAAGGTTCCCGTAACACCGGGGATCCTCTCAGTGACGTTGGTGTATCCCCTGCCGGCAATATTTCCGATGGAGTCCACCTTCATATTGAACAGCTCCGAGCACTTGTCAGCTGAAAGGTTGAGAGCTATCTTCTGCTCAAACGAGAGCAGATAGCGCGAGATGCCCTTGGTATCGGTCGCGGTGAAAACTATGGTTATGCCCCTTGAACGTCCGTCGCGGCAGAGTCTGCCGAACTTGTCGTGGTAAGCGGAGTACCTCTCCTCATCAACGAAAGCGTTGAGGTTGTCGATGATAAAGGTCGTATGGGGAAGGTCTTTTTTATGAGCGATAGTGAAGTTCTCACTGCCGAGTTCCTTGGTGTTGCGCTTCAGGAGCTGCTCGAGTATCTTGAATACGCGCTTGACGTATTCCTCGTTCGAGTTGTCGAAGTATGCGGAAACGAGCGGCATATCCTTGTAAGCCTGCATAGCTCCGCTGAAATCGAGTATGAATATCTGCTCCGAGGTCTCATCGCATTTCTGGTGGAGTATGTTTATGAGCAGCTTGAGGAAGTTGGTCTTGCCGCTCATCGAAGCGCCGAAAACGGCGATGTTCGACTTGAGAAGATCGACCTCGAAATCAGGCTGCATCTGCACGCTCGGGATATCGTAAACTCCGAGATCACATTTAATACTGTAAGCCTCGCTCATCTCACATCACCCCATTCCAAACCTGATCGCTGTCGTCCTCTTTTATGACTCTCGGCAGCGGCATTCTGAATATCTTCTCAGGCACTTCAAATTCCTTAGAGAGGTCGATTATCTTCGATACGATGCACTTGAGCTGCGTATTCTCAGAGTTGACCGACTTCTTCTTTTTGATGACGAGATCGTTGTGCTCGTCGGAATTATAGAAGTCCTTGTTGAATTTTCCTGTCTCGGTGACATAGGTTATGGAGACATTCGGCTCTATGTCCATATTCTGGTTAGCGCCGGTGTAAGCGGACTGGAAATATTCGTATCTGCTTCCTGTGCCGACAAGAATGTAGGCTCTTCCGTGACCGGGCATAGTTGCCGCAGCCGCGTCGATAGTTCCGAGCATTTCCTTGGAAGCCTGCTTCGTAGCCACCTTGAGACATATCTTTGATTTTGTATTTACTCTTATATCGTCGTTGATAGCACCCTCTATATTCTGTGAAACGAGTATGATGTGGAGACCGAGAGTACGTCCTACACGGGCGATAGTGGTTATCTCAGCGATAAAGTCGATGTCGCTCGCCTCGCTGGAGAAACGCTTGAGCTCGGTGAACTCGTCAACAACAAGGATAAGGTGCGAAAGCGGCTTGAGTGAGCTTATGTCCCCGTCGATAAACCTTATCTGCTTGGGGTTGTTGCCGTCCATAATGCCCTTGATGAGCTCGTTTCTTTCAGCCTGATGCTCTGGAGAGTTCTTCCATTCGTGTATCTGCTTAATCTTTCTGAGAACGCGCATATAGGCGTCCGTATTATCGACACCGAGGTCAGCGAGAATGATCTCGCGCTTCTTGATCTCAGCGTTCAGCGAAGCGAGAAATCGCCTTAGCATATACACCGCGGAAATACCCTCGCTCTCGCCGGCAGTATTGGTAACAGTACCGACACAATGAGGGAGTTCTCCGAGTCTGTCGGAGAAGCCGCCGCCCTTCATATCAACGAGCATAAGGTTTAGGTCCATAGGCGAATACTTTACGCAAAGACCTATGAGATATGTGATGATGGTCTCGGATTTACCCGAACCGGTAGTACCGGCAACGAGCATATGCGGACCGTCGGAATTTTCGTGAAGATCGAGGTAGGTGATGCCGTGCTCGTTCTTGCCCATAGCAATGCGGAGATCGCGGGTAACATCGTTCTTCTTGGTATTCTTCCAGTTGTCCCTTATCGTATTCGTCAGGCCTTCGCCCTGAATGGACGAGCTGTCGAGCGAATATATCTCCTTGTAGAGCTCGAAAAGCGTTACGATAGACGGAACCTTACCGTTTTCAGCTATCCTCGTGTAGTAGATAGCACTGAGTCGTCTGAAAGCCTGATTGAACGCCGAGAGGGGGTGCTGAGCGGTGCCCTCGCCGAAGATGAACGAGTTATCGAAGTTGGTGTACTCAATGATGTCGTCAGTCGTAGCGGAGTCGCTCTCGTCAGCGAGCTTACTGAGAGTTTCGTGAGTAAGCAGGTTGTATCTGTTGCTGATACGGTGCTGAACCTGATCGAATTCAATGATGCTTCCGCAGTATTTCGGGAGCATACCCTTTTCCCTGCGAATGAATATGAAGGTGAGTCCGAGGGAATTGACATAGTCCTCCCCCTCCTTGGGAGCCTCGGGGATATACCTCGAAAAAGCGGACTCCTTTATGTCATAGTCGCAGAGCACGAAGCAGACGATCTGAGTGAACTTCTCATCAGAGCTCTCGTTCTCGTCATCATTGCTCTTGCTGTTTGCGCGCTCGGTCATAATGACCTGAAGCTGACTGAATACGTCGCCGGCACTGTTCTTCGAGAATACGAACTGCGAAAGATCCTCGAAGAGCTCATTTGTATGCGGCAGGTACATATAGTCCTGAACGAGCTCGTTGCGCTTGTCAACATCGTTCTCCTCATTCATAAAGAAGACCATCTGAAGATCCTCCGGCGAATGATAGTAAGCCAGCTCAAAGGCAACGTGCCTGATGAATTTCAGCGATGCTTCATCGTCGTTTGAAATTACGCCGAGAGTACCGATATTTCTCAGGTCAACGAGAAGCGGCGGAAGGTTTGAAGGATCGTAGACATCGCGCAGGAACTTGAAACCGGTCTTTTCGTTGTCGATATCCTGAGTGTTTGCGAAGATGTAAGGAAGCTCAGTGAGCAGATACTTGTTTCTTGTATCCTCCTGTATCTCCTTGACCTTTTTCTTCTCCGACTTCTTTCCCTTCTGAGGGATAGTGATCTGTATGTACGGCATACCGTCATTTCCGCCGAGCTCGTCAAATCTCGGGTTGATGAGACGGTAGTAAACGTCGTAGAAAATATCGTCCTTCTTCTCAGCGATGATCTCGAACTGCGGCTTGATCTCCTTCGACTCGCCGAGCGATATGCGCATAAAGTCGTTGTCGTTCTGCGAACGCGCAAAGATAGCCGGAGAGATCTGTGCAGCCTGATAGAACAGCTTATCCATTCCCGGATAAACCTTGTTCATATATATGATCTCATCACGCTGCCACTTGACGATACGTCTGATTATCTTAGAGATGTAGTTCTCGTAGTTGTTCTTCCAGTCGCTTGTAGACTCGCGCTGCTCTCTTCTCTGCTTCTTGTAGTTGTACAGAGCGTTGACGGCTGTGACAAATGGCATAGCTATGGTCATAGCCAGCATAGAGTTGTTCATAGCACTGCTCGAAACCAGCTTGGTCATAAGGTATCTTATACCAAACATACCAACGGCAGTAATAAGCGGCGGCACGAGCACATCGAGCAGGGAGTTCTTCTGTCCCGACGGAACGTCTCCGGCAGGGAGAATGTCTATCTCAGAGGGCTCAATGACGTTGAGTCTTCTGGTGCTTATGTTGTACTCGAGAGTGTGATTATCGCGCAGAATGTAGGTCTTTGCCTTGTCCTGCTCTTCAAAGAGGTTCGTGACCTCTACCTGAGACTTGTTCGTGATAAGAAGCTGGCTCGAGGTAACGATACCGAGGCTTGAAAGCTGAAAATCACATATCTGCTTCTCCTTGTCGTCGTCAAGGGGATCATTTGCAGACGCCGAGACGTCAATATTCCTGAATTCTCCCATTATCGTATAGAGAACGGGGAAATTCTTATGCGTCCTTATATAGCTGTCGAACAGAGTGAAGCATTCTTCCGCACTGAGCTGGTGTGTCTCGTTGCTGAAATCAGGTCTTTTCGCAAGCTCGCGCAGACCGTAATAGAGTCCCTGAACAAGCGCTTTCAGCGTTATGTCCTTGAGGACAAGGAACGACATAGTTCTGCTGAGCTCATCGCCTTCGGGATCGGCTTTCAGAAATCTTACTGAAATGAGTATTTCGTTGTTTTTCATATGATCACCTTAATAATCCCAGAATTGTCCTGATAGTTTCAGAGCCGTCGGGAACGTCAGCTTTAGCAATAAAAGGCTTTACTTCAGCTGCTTTCTGCACCGGCAGATCTATCTTCACATTTATCTGTACCGGCTTAGCCACAAAGGGCTGTTTTGTATCAATATTTGTCTCGCTGTTAAGCTGCGGCAGTTCACCGACAACGGGCACGGTTATTTCCTTTACCGGCTCGGGAACGTACTCTTTTATCTCGCAGCTGATAGCCGGAGCTTCAGGCTGTACAGCTGTGACTGCCTTCTTTTTTCTGACCTTTGGAAGTTTAAAGTCTATCTTCGGCACTTCTGCGACGAATGTGCCGGGAACTTCCGCTTTGAACTGTCCGCCGGTTCTGACATTGGAAACATCAACCTTTGCAGTAACAACTCCGGGAACCTCCGCTTTGTACTGTCCGCCGGTTCTGACGTTGGAAATATCAGCCTTTGCGGTAACGACTCCGGGAACTTCCGCTTTGAACTGTCCGCCGGTCTTGACATTGGGAATATCAGCCTTTGCGGTAACGACTCCGGGAACTTCCGCTTTGAACTGTCCGCCGGTTCTGACATTGGAAACATCAGCCTTTGCGGTAACGACTCCGGGAACTTCCGCTCTGAACTGTCCGCCGGTTCTGACGTTGGAAACATCAGTCTTTGCGGTAACGACTTCGGGAACTTCCGCTTTGAACTGTCCGCCGGTTCTGACATTGGAAACATCAGCCTTTGCAGTAACGACTCCGGGTACTTCCGCTCTGA
>CACXEJ010000087.1 GCA_902766595.1 Ruminococcus flavefaciens
GAGGGTGGGATTCGAACCCACGTGACCGTTAAGTCAAACGGTTTTCAAGACCGCCTCGTTATGACCGCTTCGATACCTCTCCATTGTAAATATTAAGACTGACTGAGCGGTTTATGTCTGCCGCATTAATCAGCTTAATTATTATACCACGGATATTGGTCAAAGTCAATAACAAACGGTGGCGAAAATGATACACGTTAAGATGAATATTTTGTAGATTATGACTAAACAGCTGTTTTTTTGACTGATTTATAAGTAAAAAAATGAAAATAATAGAGGAAATCCGGTTTTTTGAAAAAATATACTTTACATAATCGTTATTTTAGTGTAAAATAATCATAGATATTTTTTTGTGAGGTGCGATATGGAACCAAAATATAAACGAATTTTATTAAAGGTAAGCGGCGAGGCTCTCGCAGGCGACAAGAAAACAGGTCTCAACTACGATGTTATCACTGAGATATGCAAAAGCGTCAAGAAGTGTTCAGATGCCGGCGTTCAGGTAGCTGTCGTTGTCGGCGGCGGCAATTTCTGGAGAGGACGTTCGAGCGGAGCTATGGACAGAACACGCGCAGACCATATCGGTATGCTCGCAACTGCTATGAATGCTCTTGCACTCGCTGATGTCCTTGAGTCGCTCGGCTGTACAGTAAGAGTCCAGACTGCTATCACTATGCAGGCTGTCGCTGAACCCTATATCCGCAACAGAGCTGTCCGTCACCTTGAAAAGGGCAGGATAGTCATCTTCGGCTGCGGCACCGGAAATCCCTTCTTCTCAACAGATACAGCTGCTTCGCTCCGTGCAGTTGAGATCGAGGCTGATATTTTCCTCAAGGCTACACTCGTTGACGGCGTTTACGACAAGGATCCCCATAAGTACGACGACGCCAAGAAGTACGACAAGCTCACATTCAGTCAGGTCATCGGTGAGGATCTCGGTGTTATGGACAGCACTGCTGCTGCAATGTGCCGTGACAACAAGATGAAGATGCTCGTGTTCGACCTCAGCCGTCCCGACAATATCTACGACGCTGTTATGGGCGAAGATGTCGGAACAGTTGTTTACGAAGACTGATCTGCAATACTAACATATTCAAATATATTCAAACCGAAAGGAAGTTATACCAATGAAAGAGACTATCAATACCGCTAAAGAAAAAATGAACAAGAGCCTCAACGCTCTCGGAAACGAATTCGCTTCTATCCGTGCAGGAAGAGCTAATCCTGCCGTTCTCGACAAGGTGCTCGTAGACTACTACGGCTCACCCACACCCGTAAACCAGATGGCTGCTGTTTCTGTGTCCGAAGCAAGAATACTCGTTATCCAGCCTTGGGACAAGTCCACACTCAAGCTCATCGAGAAAGCTATCCAGACCTCTGACATCGGCATCACACCCGTAAACGACGGAAACGTTATCCGTCTCGCATTCCCTCAGCTCACTGAGGACAGACGTAAGGAGCTCTGCAAGACCATCAAGAAGTACGGCGAGGAGTGCAAGGTAACTGTACGTTCAATTCGCCGTGATACTCTTGAAAAGCTCAAGAAGATGCAGAAGGCTTCAGAGCTCACAGAGGACGATCTCAAGAATGCCGAGAAGAAGGTTCAGGACGTTACAGACAAGTGCTGTGCTGACGTTGACAAGATGGTCGCAGACAAAGAAAAAGAAGTAATGACGGTTTAATGGTGAGATAATGGCAATATTCAGTAAAAAGAAGGACGAGGAGCTCACTCTGCCCGAAAAGCTCCCCGAGCACGTTGCGTTCATTATGGACGGCAACGGCAGATGGGCTAAAAAGCGCGGCCTTCCCCGTGCCTTCGGACACCGTGAAGGCGCTAAGAATTTCCGTAAGATAGTCCGCCACTGCAAGGATATAGGACTGAAGTGCATATCGTTCTACGCATTTTCTACCGAGAACTGGTGCCGTCCTAAAGAGGAAGTCGATGCTCTTATGAAGCTGTTCAGCGACTACCTCGACGACATTCACGAGCTCCTTACAGAAAAGACTCGTATGATCTTCCTCGGGGACAAGTCTGTATTCCCGGACTATCTCCGCGAGAAGATGCTCAAGGTCGAGGAGGAAACTGCTCCCTACGACGAGATGTTTATCCTCATCGCCGTGAACTACGGCGGCAGGGACGAGCTTGCTCGCGCTGCGAAGCTTCTTGCTCAGAAGGCTGTTGCCGGCGAGATACGCCCCGAGGACATCGACGAGAAGGCAGTTGCCGGCGAGCTTTATACAAAGGGCTACCCGGACGTTGACCTTATGATACGTCCGAGCGGCGAGCTGCGCCTTTCAAACTTCCTTATCTGGCAGTGCGCATATGCTGAATTCTACTTCACAAATATACTCTGGCCCGACTTCACTCCCGATGAACTCGACAAGGCTCTCATAGACTTTGCAGCGCGTCAGCGGCGCTTCGGAGGTGTGTAATGCTTACACGAATTATTTCAGGAGCTGTCGGCGTTGCACTTATGGTCGTGGTGTTCATTTTCCACGACACTCTTTTCCTGCCCATAGCTGTTGCGGCTATGATCGCAGTTATGCTCTTTGAGCTTCTCCGTGCAGTCAAGCTGGAGAAGCATATCTCCGTACTTGCAGCCGTTGAGCTCAGCGGTATCGCAACACCTTTCATCTACGAGAGGTACTACTATACCGACGATACTGCGGCTATTATAGGCGGAGCTGATAAGCTGATCTACGAGGACGGCAGAGTGTCATTCCAGATGTTCTGCGTGACTCTTCTTGCAGCCTTTGTAATATTCGTCACATGGCTCATTAAGCACAAGGAGATACGCTATGAGCAGGTGTTCTTTGCGCTTGCAAGTATGCTCCTCGTACCTCGTGCAATGAGTACAATGGTGCTCATTGACAGATACAGTCCCGATCATGGTCTGTTTCTGCTCATTATCGGACTCTGCGGCGCGTGGATAGCTGACACCGGCGCTTACTTCACCGGCGTAGCTATCGGCAAACACAAGCTCTGTCCGGAGATAAGCCCGAAAAAAACTATCGAGGGCTTTGTCGGCGGCATCGTAACGACAGGTATCGTGTACTCTGCTGCATTTGCCGTATATCACCACAATACTGAAATGGCAGACCTTAACTTCGGAGGCTTTGTGCTGATATTCCTTATCGGTGCTGCCTGTGCAGTCATCGGAACTATCGGCGATCTTTCTGCCTCTATGGTCAAGAGACAGATAGGCTTCAAGGATTACGGAAAGATAATGCCCGGTCACGGCGGACTTATGGACCGCTTTGACAGTGTTCTTTTCGTGCTGCCGTCGTTCTATGCGTTAGTCGTAATGACAGGTATAATCGAATAACTATGAAAGGAGACTAACGTGAACTGCGTATAGTCCCTTTCGCATTTTATCAGGAAATGATCCATATAATATCCGGGAAGCAATTCCCTGAAAAAAGGTGAACAAAATGAAGAAAACAGTATCCGTTCTTGGTTCAACGGGCTCTATCGGAACACAGTCGCTGGAGGTGTGCGAAAAGCACGGACTCGGCGTAACAGCACTGGCTGCTCACAGCAGTGTGAGGCTCCTTGCGGAACAGGCGAGGAAGTTCAGACCGGAGTACGTCGGCATATACAACGAGGAGAAGTACGCTGAGCTGAAAAGCGCACTCAGCGATATGAATGTGAATATAGTCTGCGGAATGGAGGGACTCTGCGAGATAGCGGCACTCCCTCAGACCGACATCGTGCTCAATTCGGTGGTCGGAATGGTCGGACTTCTCCCGACTCTCACTGCAATTGATGCCGGCAGGGACGTTGCTCTTGCAAACAAGGAGACTCTCGTTGCAGGCGGCGAGCTCGTTATGTCGGAGATAGCCAAAAAGGGCATAAAGCTCTACCCGGTGGACAGCGAACATTCTGCGATATTCCAGTGCCTTCAGGGCAATAAGCGCAGTCAGCTCAGCAAGGTCATACTGACGGCTTCCGGCGGACCTTTCTTCGGTAAGAGCTACGACGAGCTGCGTTCCGTGACAAAGGAGCAGGCTCTCAACCACCCGAACTGGGATATGGGCAGCAAGATCACGATAGACTCTGCTACGCTGATGAACAAGGGACTCGAATTCATCGAAGCCAAGTGGCTCTTCGACCTCACCCCCGACCAGATTGAGATAGTCGTACATCGTCAGAGTGTTGTTCACTCGGCTGTGGAGTATGACGACTTCTCCGTCATCGCACAGCTCGGAGTGCCGGATATGAAGATACCGATACAGTACGCTCTGCTTTACCCGGACAGAAAGCCCTGCCCGACCGGCAGACTCTCCCTCACAGATTACGGTAAACTCACCTTTGAGAAGCCCGACTTTGAGACGTTCAGGTGCCTGAGCACCGCGATCGAGGCTATAAAGCGCGGCGGAGCTTATCCGTGTCTTGTGAATTCAGCCAATGAGGAGGCTGTACGCGCGTTCCTCAATGACGAGATAAGATTTATAGAGATCGGCGAGATAGTATCGGCGGTACTTGACAGATTTGAGCCTTCGCAGATAACCTGCTATGACGACGTAATGAAGGCTGACAAGGCGGCAAGAGAATATGTTAGAGCCGCAGTTTCGGACAGATAAGGTCCGGAGAGAAAGGATAGATTCAATGGGTATCATAATAGCATTACTGGTCTTCGGACTTATCGTAACGGTACACGAGTTCGGTCACTTCATCTGTGCCAAGCTCAGCGGCATAAAGGTGCTGGAATTCTCGGTCGGTATGGGACCGAAGCTCTTTCAGACCAAAAAGGGCGAGACGAAGTATTCGCTGAGAGCTCTCCCGATAGGCGGCTACTGCGCTATGCAGGACGAGGACAACGAGTCCGATGATCCGCGCGGCTTCCGCAATGCGAAGCTGTGGAAGAGAGCGCTCGTGCTCTTTGCCGGACCGCTTATGAATTTCGTTCTCGGTTTCATACTCCTCATCGGAATGGTCTGCTCTATGACTGATGTTCCGACAAGAGAGGTCCACGGCTTCTACGGAAAGAAGAACGATGACGGCACTAAAGTCAACTATTCCCGCAGCTACGAGACAGGTCTCCAGTTCGGAGACAAATTCGTTGAGGTAGACGGCATACGCATTTTCAGCTACCTTGACCTCAGCTATATCTTTGCTACCACAAAGACTCATACTCACGACGTTGTTGTTGAGCGTGACGGCAAAAAGGTCGAGCTTGAGGACGTTGAATTCCGCGACCTGCGCGACAATGACCACGTTGACTTCTTCCTCGTCTACGAGAGCAAGAACCCTCTGACTGTTATGAAGTGCAGCGGCGGACTCTTTATGTCAATGGGACATATGGTCGGAATGTCGCTCAAGCAGCTCGCTACCGGAAAGGTCGAAAAGGAGGAGGTCTCCGGACCTGTCGGCGTTGTCTCCACAATAAGCGAGGCTACCGAGAAGAGCGAGAGCAAGAAGGACGCTCTGTTCCAGCTGTTCTATATGTCGGCTCTGATAAGCATAAACGTCGGCATATTTAATCTTCTCCCCATACCCGGACTCGACGGCGGACGTCTGCTGTTCTGCCTTATTGAGCTTGTGCGCCGCAAACCGGTCAAGCCGGAGCACGAGGGATATGTACATCTTGCAGGAATGGTACTGCTCTTCAGCATAATGATATTTGCTACCTATAACGACATCGTAAAACTGATAACAGGCTGACCTGAATTTGTGTCAGATACAGGAGGTAAACTATGAGAAGCGTTAAACCTGTCAGAGTCGGAGACTGCGTTCTCGACGGCAAACACATATATATCCAGTCAATGCTCAACGTCCGCTCGGACGATATCGAGGGCAGCGTAAAACAGGCAGTCGAGCTTGAAAAGGCAGGCTGCGAGATAGTCCGTGCGGCTATCCCGGATATGGACGCTGTCAGGCTCATTCCGGCTATCAAGGAAGCCGTTTCCATTCCGCTCGTTGCGGACATACATTTCGATTACAGACTCGCAGTAGAAGCTGCCGCAGCCGGCATCGACAAGATACGCATAAATCCCGGCAACATCGGCGGCATGGACAGGGTAAAGAAGGTCGTAGACGCCTGCCGTTCGAGGAATATCCCTATCCGTATCGGTGTGAACTCCGGCTCGCTCGAGAAGGATATTCTGGCGAAGTACGGTTCACCCACGCCGGAAGCCCTCGTTGAGAGCGCTATGGGACACGCTGCTATGCTTGAACACTTTGACTTTGACGACATAGTTATCTCGATAAAGTCCTCGGACGTAAACCGTATGATAGCTTCGTACAGGCTTGCGGCTGAGAAGTGCAGTTATCCGCTGCACCTCGGCGTTACCGAAGCCGGCACTGAGCGAATGGGACTCATCAAATCGGCAGTCGGCATCGGTTCACTGCTCTGCGACGGTATAGGTGAGACTATCCGTGTTTCGCTGACAGATGATCCTGTGAAGGAGATCGAGGCTGCAAAGGATATACTCAGATGTATCGGCAAGCGCGGCGGAGTCCGCTTTGTATCCTGTCCGACCTGCGGACGCACCCGTATCGACCTCATCGGAACTGCAAAGAAGGTCGAGGCTGCACTCAAGGATCTCGACAAGGACATAACCGTAGCCGTTATGGGCTGTGTGGTCAACGGTCCCGGAGAGGCTAAGGAAGCCGATGTTGGAATTGCCGGCGGCGACGGCTGCGCAGTTATATTCCGCAAAGACGGCACTCAGCGAAAGATCAGGGAGGAGGACATTGTTACCGAACTGCTTGCAGAGGTAGACAAGCTCTGAGAATGAATATAAATTTAGCTGAATTTCTGAAAGATCAGGTCGGGGAACTCCCCGAGAGCGTCCGGAGCGGCGAGATCTTCAAGATCACCTACACCGAGAAGCTGGACAATATCAACTTCTTTGCCGCATACGACAGCCTTGTGCCTGCTGACGACATCTTCGCATTCGAGAAGGCTATGGAGACAGCCGTCCGCGTTGACAGGGTAAGACTCAACTGCCGCTATCCGAAGGAGCTCTTCGGCAGGGAATACTACGACGAGCTGATAAAGCTGATGAAGCGTGACGTGCCTGTCGTGAACGGTTTTCTTGACGGCGCCGAAGTGAATTTCGGCAAGGTGAGCATAGATATAACCCTCACTCACGGCGGTCTTGAGATGCTTGAGGGCGCGAATTTCCGCCGCAGGCTTTCCCAGCTCATATACAACCAGTTCGGCATAAGGCTGAATATAACTCTGAACGGCAAGACTGCCGTCACTGCTGACGACTACGATGAGATGATCGAGAAAATGGCGGACGAGCTCCCGGATTACAGTGCACAGCTCGTTCCGGAGAAGAGCCGCGACGAGATAATTGCGGAGGAGCGTAAGGCAGCTATCCCGACTGCGGTCATGGACAAGACCTCGCTCAACACCGAATTTGATCCCGAGTCTGCGGAGATAATCAAGGGCAGAGCTATCCGCGAGAAGCCCATTTCGATAAATGAAGCAGTACACCGTCTCGGTGAAAAGCTTGTAGTTGTCGGAGACGTTTTTGCCTCCGAGATAAAGGAGCTCCGCAACGAGAAGACCGTTGCCACCTTTGACATAACCGATTACAGCGGCTCTATGAAGGTAAAGGTGTTCGGTACGAACAAGGAGATCGAGGATATGGGACTTGCCGGCATCAAGAACGGCACGGCTCTCCTCGTTCACGGTAAGACCGACTACGACCAGTACGCCCGTGACATCGTAATATCGCCTCACTCTCTCATCAAGGTCAAGCGTATCCCGAAAATGGACAACTATCCCGAGAAGAGAGTTGAGCTGCACTGCCATACGAATATGTCCGCAATGGATGCCGTGACCGATCCTGTTACCCTCATAAACCGCGCTGCGGCGTGGGGACATCAGGCTATGGCGATAACCGACCACGGCTGTGTTCAGGCGTTCCCGGACTGTATGTACAATATGCCCAAGAACTTCAAGGTCATCTACGGTATGGAAGCCTATGTCGTGAACGACCTCGACCGTCCGCTGATAGTCAAGAACCCCGACAGCCGTGCTATCAATGACGAGATCATCGTATTTGACGTTGAGACTACCGGACTCAGCTTTTCGTCCGACCGCCTTACTGAGATAGGCGCGGTCAAGCTGAAGAATATGCAGGTCGTGGACAGCTTCAACACCAAGGTCAATCCCGGCAGGCACATTCCCGAGAAGATAACCGAGCTGACCGGTATCAGTGACGATGACGTAAAGGACGCTCCCGGCGAAAAGGAAGCCGTGGAGATGTTTATGGAATTCTGCGGCGAAAGACCGGTCCTTGCGGCGCACAATGCGAATTTCGATACGACTTTCATAAACGAGGTCTGCAAGCGCCAGAACATCACCTTTGACTACAACTGGATAGACACGCTCGTGCTGTGTCAGGCTATGCTCCCGGAAATGGGACGCCATAAGCTGAATATGGTCGCAAAGGCGCTGAAGCTCGGCAAGTTCGACCACCACCACGCCTCTGACGATGCGCTTATGCTTGCCAAGATATACATAGAGCTCGTCAACCGCCTCGTCAACGAAAAGGGCGCGAAAACGCTCGACGATATAAACTGCCTTGCAGGAGAGATCGACGTAAAGAAGCTGAAAAGCTACCACCACATCATTCTCGTCCGCAATCAGGCAGGTCTCAAGAACCTCTACCGTCTCGTATCGCTGAGTAACCTTGAGTATTTCTACAAGAAGCCCCTTATCCCGAAGTCCGTCCTCATCGCTCACCGCGAGGGACTCATCTACGGAAGCGCCTGTGAAGCCGGAGAGCTCTTTCAGGCAATGCTCGAAAAACAGCCGGAGGAGCACCTCGAAAAGCTGGCGAAGTTCTACGATTACCTCGAGATACAGCCGATTGCAAACAATGAGTTTATGGTGCGAGAGGGCGTTGCGGAGAACGACGAGGAGCTCCGCGACTACAACCGCCGCATAGTTGAACTGGGCGACAAACTGGGGATACCTGTCTGTGCGACCTGCGACGTTCACTTCATAGATATGAAGGACGCGGTCTACCGCAAGATAATCCTTGCGACAATGGGCTTCAAGGACGCCGAAAATCAGGCTCCGCTCTACTTCCGCACGACCGAGGAGATGATGGGCGAATTCGAGTACCTCGGTGCTGACAAGGCGAAGGAGGTCGTCATCACCAACACCAATAAGATCGCGGATATGATCGAGGTTGTCCGTCCGATACCCAAGGGCACATTCACTCCCACGATCGAGGGTGCTGAGGAAGAGCTCGTCAAGATAACCCACGATAAGGCACACGAAATATACGGCGATCCGCTCCCGGAGATCGTTGAGAAAAGGCTTGACAGAGAGCTTTCTTCAATTATCAAGCACGGCTTCTCGGTGCTCTACATCATCGCTCAGAAGCTCGTTTGGAACTCCGTTGAGAACGGCTATCTTGTCGGTTCACGAGGCTCGGTAGGCTCGTCGTTCGTAGCTTCGATGGCGGGAATTTCCGAGGTAAATCCTCTGCCGCCGCACTATGTCTGCCCGAAATGCAAGCACAGCGAGTTTCTGCTTGACGGTAAGTACGGCTCGGGCTTTGACCTGCCGCCGAAGGCTTGTCCGGACTGCGGCACCGATATGCACCGCGAGGGACACGATATTCCCTTCGAGACCTTCCTCGGCTTCGACGGCGATAAAGCGCCTGATATAGACCTGAACTTCTCCGATGAGTATCAGTTCTGGGCTCACCGCTACACGGAAAAGCTCTTCGGCAAGGCAAACGTTTTCAAAGCCGGAACTATTTCCGTTGTCGCTGAAAAGACCGCTTACGGCTATGTCAAGAAATACTGCGAGGACAACGGCGTTACGCTCAACAACTGCGAGATGAGCCGTCTTGCAGCAGGCTGTACCGGTATCAAGCGAACGACAGGTCAGCACCCCGGAGGAATGGTAGTTGTTCCCTCGGACTATGATGTTTATGACTTTACGCCTGTTCAGCACCCTGCTGATACGGCGGATTCTGAGATAATCACCACGCATTTCACGTTCAACTCCCTGCACGATACTATCCTCAAGCTCGATGAGCTCGGACACGTTGTTCCGACGCTCTACAAGCACCTCGAGGACCTCACAGGCATAAAGATCAAGGACGTTCCGACTTCTGATCCTGATGTTATCCGTATGTGTACGAACTGCGACGTTCTCGGCGTAACTCCTGAGGACATCTTCTGTCAGACCGGAAGTCTCGGCATACCTGAAATGGGTACGGGCTTCACCATACAGATGCTTCTTGACGCGAAGCCGACAAAGTTCAGCGACTTCCTCCAGATCTCGGGACTTTCCCACGGTACGGACGTTTGGCTGGGCAACGCAAAGGACCTCATAGATCAGGGCGTCTGCACCATTTCCGAGGTTATCGGAACCCGTGACAGTATTATGACCTACCTCCTTTACAAGGGCGTTGAACCGAAAATGGCGTTTCAGATAATGGAGTGGACTCGTAAGGGCAAGGCACCGAAGCAGTTTACGCCGGAGATAATCGAGATGCTCAAGGAACACGATGTTCCGCAGTGGTACATCGAGAGTTGTCTGAAGATCAAGTATATGTTCCCGAAGGCTCACGCGGCAGCTTACGTTATCGCAGCTATAAAGCTGGGCTGGTTCAAGCTGCACAGACCGCTCGAGTATTACGCGACCTACTTCTCGATACGAGGAGAGGACTTTGACGCAGATCTCGCAGTCAAGGGCAGGGGAGCAGTCCGCGCAAGGATAGAGGAGCTCAAGGCTCTCGGCAACGACCGCAGCAAGAAGGAGAGCGACCTCTACGATATACTTCTTATAATGAATGAGATGCTGGCGAGAGGCTACGAGTTCCTGCCGGTCGATCTTTACAAGTCGCAGGCGAAGGATTATGTAGTTGAGGACGGCAAGCTCAGGATACCTTTTGCGGCTCTGAGCGGCATAGGAGAAAACGCTGCAAAGGCGGTCTACGATACCGCGCAGAACGGCGCTTTCATATCAGTTGAGGAATTTCAGGAGCAGAGCGGTGCGTCAAAAACAACAATAGATATGTTGAAAAGCATAGGTGCCTTTGGTGAATTACCCGATTCTGCACAGCTTTCGCTGTTTTAACTTGACTTTCTCTTAGTAATATGTTATCATATTACCGTAGTAACACATTAGCATACTAAAGTGACGGAGGTCGGAATGAAAAGAATTACAGCGATCCTGCTTTCAACAGCTCTTATTTGTTCGTCAGCGGCAGGCTGTTCGGACAGCTCCTCTTCAGAAGCGAAGAGCTCGGCAGCTGAGGTTACCACGACTGTGACTGAAGCTGTGACTTCTCAGACTGAGAAGCCAGCGGAGACGAGTACAACTTCTGCAAAGTTCAATTATGATGAAGCTGTCAAGTCGGTGACATTCTTCGGAAATGAGATCAGTTCTTCAGTCACGCTGAATGATCTTGGCGATGATTTCACCATTGATACTGAATATACAGAAGTTATGACCAATACATACGCTTGTGCATTGTATTATAAAGGCAGTTACTTAGGACAGGCTCAGTATAAAACAGACAAACCTGACACGATAAGCAGGGATACCAGTCTGGCTGGGGTATCAATATTGGGAAAAAAGAATGACGATTTTGGCGTAACGCTTATTGCAGTGAACGGTATCGGTCTTGGAGATAAGCGCGACAGGGTAACGGCTGAATTCGGCGTCTGCCCGTTTGAAGGTAAGAGCAGTGATATGTATCTGGAGCGGACAGAACAGCAGAGGGAGATAAACTTTACCTATTCCTCTCCGGATTATGATACAATATCAGGCATTGATATAATATGGAAATAAACAGGAGGTCAGTATGAAGAATTACGATCTTATAACTCCCGAGGGCACGAAGGATCTTCTCTTCGGCGAGTGCATAGTCAGACGAAATATAGAGAACAAGCTGATGGGGCTTTTCAAAAGCCGCGGTTACAGCGAGATGATAACTCCGGGACTTGAATTCTTCGATGTATTCAACCTTAATTCTCCCTATTTTCCGCAGGAGAACCTCTATAAGCTCACCGACGCAAAGGGCAGACTGCTCGTTATGCGTCCCGACTCAACTATGCCTATCGCAAGAGTAGTTGCAACACGTCTCAAGGACGCTGTTCTTCCGCTCAAGCTCTGCTACGACCAGACGGTATACCGTACAGAGCCTGCACTCAAGGGCAGGAGCGACGAGATAGTTCAGGCAGGCATCGAGCTTATCGGCTCTGAGCTCAAGATAGCTGATCTTGAAGTGATCTCTACTGCTGTTGACTCTCTCAAGGCTATGGAAATGCCCTTCTCCCTCGAGATCGGACATATCGGCATTTTCAGAGAGCTCGTAAGCAAGCTCGATGTTTCTGACCACTTCAAGGAGAAGATACGCCGCCGCATCGAGACCAAGAATTTCCCGGCGCTGAACGATCTTCTCGACTCGCTCGGAAGCAGTCCTGTCATCGACGCTCTGAAAAAGCTGCCGGCACTCTTCGGCGGCGAGGAGGTCTTTGAAAAGGCTGAGGAGCTTATGTCAGACGAGAACATCACACGTCAGCTTGAGGAGCTCCGCGACATATACCGCGATGCCTGCGAGATATGCGGCAGTGACGGCGAGATAACCGTTGACCTCGGACTCGTTAACAAGACCGACTACTATACAGGTCTCATTATAAAGGGTTATCTTCAGGGACACGGCGAGGAGGTCATCTCAGGCGGAAGATACGACAAGCTCATTTCTGAATTCGGCTACGATGTACCGGCAGTAGGCTTTGCCGTGAATGTAAACGGCATAGCAAAGGTCATCGAGAAGAGCGGCGAGCTTCCTAAGATACCGGCAGCAGACGTTATAGTATACGCTGAAAAGGGCTGTGAGGCTGAGGCGTTCAAGGAAGCAGGAAAGCTACGTGCGCAGGGACTCATCGTTGAGAACGCTCTCTTTGACGATCTTACTTCAGTCAGGGAGTACGCTATGGAACGCAGGATAGCAAAGGTAGTTGTCGTAGACGGCAGCAGGGAGGAAGAGTAATGGACAGACCTATCAGAATGGCTCTCACAAAGGGCAGACTTGAAAAGGATACAGTAGGACTTCTTGAGAAGCTCGGCTTTGACTGCACAGCAGTGCGCGAAAAGGGCAGAAAGCTCATACTTCCGGTGCCGGACGCAAACCTCGAGGTAGTTCTCGCAAAGGCAAACGACGTTATAACCTACGTTGAGCACGGCGTTTGCGATATGGGCGTAGTTGGCAAGGACACAATTATGGAGATGGACGGCAGATTTTACGAGCTCGTTGATCTCGGCTTCGGACGCTGCAAGTTCGCGCTTGCTACCAAGAAGGGCTACGATTTTTACGGCGGCTACGGCATCAAGACAATCGCTACGAAGTACCCGAATGTTTCACGCCATTTCTTCGAGAAAAAGGGTATGGACACTGAGATAATCAAGATAGAGGGCTCTGTTGAGCTTGCACCTCTTCTCGAGCTTGCTGACGGTATCGTTGACATAGTTGAGACAGGAACAACTCTCAAGGAGAACGGTCTCGAGGTCATCGAGGACGTTGCACCTATCTCGGCGCGTCTCATAGTCAATATGGTAAGTATGAAGCTCCGTCACGCGGAGATAGAGCATTTCGTAGAGCTCATCGAGAAAAATCTTTGATAAACGGAGGTCTGAACAATGGCAGAGATAAAGAAGATATATGCGAACGGCAGGGACGAGAAGGATTTCCTTGCTGATCTTGAAAAGAGAAGCGGCGAGACTAACCGCAAGGTCACAGAGGTCGTTTCAGAGATAATCGAGACCGTCAGAAACGGCGGCGACGAGGCTGTAAAGAACTACACGCTCAAATTCGACGGCAATCTGCCGCAGTATTATGAAGTACCGAGAGATGTCATAAACGATGCTCTCACAGAAGCCGACGAGAAGTTCGTGAACGCCCTTCTCAACGCACAGGAGAACATAGCTGATTTCCACAAGAGACAGGTCCAGCAGAGCTTCATCTCTCCCAAGGAGAACGGCGTTATCCTCGGACAGAGGGTAAGAGGTCTCACAAGAGTCGGACTCTATGTTCCGGGCGGTACGGCAGCCTATCCGTCGAGTGTTCTTATGAATGCTATCCCTGCAAAGATAGCAGGAGTCAAGGAGATAATAATGGTAACTCCTCCGCTCAAGGACGGTACTCCGAACAAGGACATTCTCGTTGCGGCAGCTATCTGCGGTGTGGACAGAGTGTTCCTCTCAGGCGGTGCGCAGGCTATCGCAGCTCTTGCATACGGTACCGAGGAGATACCGAAGTGCGACAAGATAGTAGGTCCCGGAAACATCTATGTAGCAACTGCAAAGAAGCTCCTTTACGGCGTAGTTGATATAGATATGATAGCAGGTCCGAGCGAGATACTCGTACTTGCTGACGAGACTGCTGATCCTAAGTTTGCAGCGGCAGACCTTATGTCTCAGGCAGAGCACGACGTGCTTGCCTCTGCAATTATGGTGACTACCAGCGAGGAGCTTGCTGATGCGACCATAAAGGAGATCGACCGTCAGAAGGAGTATCTTTCAAGAAAAGAGATCATCGAGAAGTCTCTCCGTGACTACGGCGCTGTCATCATTGCGGACAGCCGCGAGAAGTGTGTGGAGCTTGCAAATGCTATCGCTCCGGAGCACCTTGAAGTTCTTATGAAGGATCCCTTCGAGCTTCTCGGCAGTCTTGACAATGCCGGCTCGATATTCCTCGGACACTATGCTTCCGAACCGCTCGGTGACTACTATGCCGGACCTAACCACGTTCTTCCGACAAGCGGTACAGCGCGTTTCTTCTCACCTCTCGGCGTAGCGAGCTTCACAAAGCGCACAGGCTACACCTTTTACACTGAGGAGGCTCTCCGTGCAGCAAAGGACGATATCGTACTCATAGCAGAGCGCGAGGGACTTACAGCTCACGCAAACGCTATCAAGGTAAGATTTGAAGACTAATACGACGCAATGGGGCGGCTTGCAAAAGAGCTGCCCTAAAGGTGTTTTTCGGAAGGAAAATAAATATGAGTTACAAACTTAATAAGAAGCTGGTAAATTTAGTGCCCTACGATCCGATAACCGGACACTATGACATAAGACTTGATGCGAACGAGAGCTATTTTGATCTTTCGCCTGAGCTGAAAGAAAAGGTCTGCCGCAGCATAGCCGAGGTGAACTTCAACCGCTACCCGGACTGCCTTGCAAAGAGACCGACCGAGGCTTTTGCAAAGCTCTACGGCATCTCGCCTGATCTTGTTACAGTCGGAAACGGCTCCGACGAGCTCATCAGCATAATCACGAGCTGCTTTTTCGAGGCAGGCGACACGATAGTGAATGTTTCGCACGATTTCTCGATGTACGGCTTCTATGCACAGCTCTACGAGACAAAGGTCGAGACCTACCAGAAGGAGGAAGACCTCACGATAGATCCGGATAAGCTCATACGCTTCTGCCGCGAAAAGAAGGCAAACGGACTCGTTTTCTCAAACCCCTGCAACCCGACTTCCCTCGGACTCGGAAGAGATGATGTTAGGAAGATAATCACCTCGCTCAGCGATATTCTTGTTATCCTCGATGAAGCCTATATGGACTTCTGGGATCAGTCTATCCTCGACGAGGCGGACAAATATGACAACCTCATCATTCTCAAGACCTGTTCAAAGGCTATCGGAATGGCAGCCGTCAGAGCCGGCTTTGCGATCGCGAACAAGACTATCACTACAGCAATGAGGGCTGCAAAGTCACCTTACAATAACGATACCGTTGCACAGACGATAGTTTCGGAGGTGCTCACTGAAAAGGAATACCTCACATCTTGCAGGGACGCTATCGTTGCAAATACGAAGAGCCTTTACAGCGGTATAAAGGCACTCGATGCGAAGTATGGCTGCTTTGAAAAGATCTACGAGCCCTGTACCAATTTCGTATTCATAAAGACTGACGAATTCCAGAAGATATACGAGTTCCTGCTTGAGAACTCGATAGCGATACGCAAGTTCAGCGGCTATCTCAGGATAACTGCCGGCAGCGAAAAGGAAAATGCAGCGGTCATAGCTGCACTTGAAAAGTATTTTACCAAGTGAGGAGGATGAGTATGCGCACAGCTACCATTGAAAGAGCTACAAAGGAGACGCAGATCAGCGTTACCGTTGAGCTTGACGAAAAGGGCAGAGCCGACATTGATACCGGCATCGGCTTTTTTGACCATATGCTCACAGCCCTGTCGGTACACAGCGGCATCAGTATGACGGTAAAGGTCAAGGGCGATCTCAATGTGGACTGCCACCACACGATCGAGGATACGGGCATAGTTCTCGGACAGGCTCTCGGACAGGCTCTCGGCACAAAGTCCGGTATAGTCCGCTACGGAACAGCCTATATCCCTATGGACGAGTCACTTGCAATGGCGAGTCTCGATCTCAGCAACAGACCGTTTTTAGTGTTCAACTGCGATTTCACGAACCAGTCCTGCGGTGATTATGACCTCTGTATGACCGAGGAATTCTTCCGCGCATTCGCATTCAATGCCGGTATGACTCTGCACATCAACCTGCTTTACGGCAGCAACGATCACCACAAGGCAGAGGCAGTCTACAAGGCTGTGGCACACGCTCTGAAAACCGCAGTTACGCTGAATGCTGACGGCAATACGCTCTCAACGAAAGGAGTTCTGTGATGATCGCGATTATTGATTACGGTGCTGGAAACATATTCAGCGTAAAGAACGCAATGGACTACCTCGGACTTGAAAGCCGTCTCGTATCCGATGAAAAGTCGGTGCGCGAGGCTGACGCGGTAATACTTCCCGGCGTCGGAGCTTTTCCGGCAGCAATGGAGAAGCTGAAAGCGACAGGTCTCGTTGACATCATCAAGGAAGAGGCTGCAAGGAAGCCGTTCCTCGGAATATGCTTGGGTATGCAGCTCATTTTTGAGAAGGGCTACGAGTTTGAGGAGTGCGACGGTCTGGGACTCATCTCCGGTTCTGTCAGAAAAATGGAGGAGCCCGACCTTATTATCCCGCATATGGGCTGGAACAAGCTCGAAAAGCTGAACGACTGCCCGTTGCTTGAAAATGTCGGCGATGACGAGTATGTGTACTTTGTTCACTCCTATAAGGCTGAGTGTGAGGACAGAAATATCGCAGCATACAGCGAGTACGGCGGAAGAGTCCCTGCACTGGTATACGACGGGAAATACGTCTACGGAGCGCAGTTTCACCCTGAAAAATCCGGTGAGACCGGCTTGAAGATACTCCGCAGCTTTGCCGGACTCATAAAGTGAACAGACTTATAATAGTTGAGGGACTGCCCTCTTCCGGAAAGAGCACGGCAGCACGCTACATCGCGGAGCAGCTTGGTATGACCTTCGTTGACGAGGGGAGCGGCGCTCACCCTGCCGACTACGAGTTCCACGCATATCTCACAGAGAGCGACCTTGCAGAGTTTGCAGGTAATGAGCGGCAAGAGGTTCTGTCAGCGGCTGAGAGAAAGTCCGGCGGATATATCGTGAGTCTCGGCGGCTTTACCGGAGAGCTCTTCGATAAACTCTTACAGCACAAGATATACGACTTTCTGCCGTGGGAGACTGAACGACCTGTAATGCTTGATAAATGGCGTGAATTCGTACAGAACGCCGACGCTGAAAGCTGCGTTTTCAACTGCGTTTTTCTCCAGAACCCTATGTGTGAGACGATGATGCGCTTTGGCTTTGACGAGAAAGCGTCGGCGGAATATATTTCTGAAATAGCCGGCATCATCAAGCCGCTTTCGCCGGTCATCATATACCTCAGAAACAGCGATATACGCACAAGTATGAAGAATGCTGTCACTGAGCGCGGTGAAGAATGGCTGAATTCCGTCGTTGAATACCACTGCAATGGAGAATACGGCAGGTCTCTCGGACTGAGCGGCTTCGACGGCTATATAGCGGCTCTTGAAGAGCGTCAGCGCCGTGAAGTGAATATACTGAGCGGACTTGACGTCCCCGGTATTATCGTTGACGACGCGCAGAATGACTGGAACAAGGCGTATTCGGACATAATTTCAAAGCTGAAGTAGGGGAGTTTTATTATGGTATACAGAAGCCTTCTTTCGTGTACAGCCAACACCCGTGAGCTCGGCGGCATAAGCCTTGCGGACGGCGGCGTTACTTCAAACGGCATTTTCTGGCGCAGCGATGTTCCGGTAAAACCCTCTTCCGAGGACGTTGAAAAGCTCCTTGCAAACCGTATCACGACCATAGTTGATATGCGTACCGAACAAGAAGCGGAAAAAGTTCCGGATATGCTTTCGGAGACAGCAGGCTTTGACTACTGCCATTTTCCGATAACGGAGGGAAGCGGTGTTCCGGAGAGCCTTGAAGCCGTTCCTCATTCCTATATGGATATAGCGCTGGCTGAGAATATGCCGGGCGTGATGAGGACGATATCGGAGAGCAGCAGCGGAGTTCTGTTCCACTGCACTGCCGGCAAGGACAGAACGGGAGTCGTTGCGGCGATAATACTTATGCTCTGCGGAGCGGAGCGTAAAGCGATCATCAATGATTACGTCATCAGCCGCGAGTACAACAAGGAAAAGCTCAAAGCCTTCCTGAGCGCGCACCCCGGAGTTGACCGGAATATCGTGCTTGCGAACGAGAAGAGTATGGATCGCTTTATCGACCTTTTTACGCAGCGCTTCGGGACGGCTGAAGGTTATTTTGAGTATATCGGACTGACGGCTGAACACGCCTGCACTATACGAAACAGACTTATATCGAGGTAAACAATGAATGGAATAATACTCTGCCAGTCGAAGTACGGCGCTTCCAGAAGGTACGCTGAATGGATAGCGGAGGAGACTGGATTCAGAATAACAGAGACGAAAAAAGCTGACATAAAAGAGGTTGCTAAATACGATGTGATAATTCTCGGCGGAGGAGTCTACGCCTCTTCGATAACCGGGATAGCGTTCCTGAAGAAGAACATCGGCGCACTTGCAGGCAAGAAAATCTACGTTTTCTGCTGCGGAGCTGCTCCGTATGACGAGGAGCTCGTTGAGGGCATAAGGAAGAGAAATCTCAGCGGTGCTCTCTCAGACATACCGCTCTTCTACTATCAGGGAATGTGGGACCTCAACGGTATGAAATTCGCAGACAGAACGATGTGCAAGATGTATGTGAAAATGCTTTCCAAAAAGGATCCCTCGGAGATAAAGGCGTGGGAGAGACCGTTCTTTGAAGCAAGGGACAAGAAGTGCGACTGGACTGACAAAAAGTTCATCGCTCCGCTTATTGAAATGATAAAGGGTAAAGGTGAAGAAAAATGCTGATTTTTCCTGCAATAGACATCAAGGACGGCAACTGCGTCCGACTGTTCAAGGGCGATTTTTCGACAGTTGAAAAGGTGGCAAGCGACTACCTCGAGACTGCGAAGAGCTTTGAAGCAGCCGGTGCCGAGTGGATACATATGGTAGACCTCGACGGCGCCAAGGAGGGCAGACCGGTCAACACGAAGATATACACAGACGTTGCCGAAAAGACAAACCTCAAGGTTGAGCTTGGCGGTGGCATCAGAAGCATACAGACCATTCATGAGTACCTTGATATGGACATCACAAGGGTGATACTCGGCTCGGTGGCACTCAAGAACCCCAAGCTCGTCCGCGAAGCCGTTGAGAAATTCGGCAGCGAGAAGATAGTTGTAGGGGTAGACGCAATGAACGAAATGGTCGCAACGGAGGGCTGGCTCGAGAGCTCCGACGTTCACTATATCGACCTTGCGAACAAGATGATAGAGTCGGGCGTGAAGTATTTCATCTTCACCGATATTTCCAAGGACGGAACTCTCTCCGGCGTCAACCGTGAACAGCTCAAGAAGCTCGCTGACGCAACTGAGGGCAGGGCTAATATCGTAGCCAGCGGCGGAGTCCACACAATGGACGACATCGTTGCCTGCAAGGAAATGGGACTCTACGGCACTATCTGCGGTAAGTCCATTTACAAGGGCACATTGAACCTTAAGGAGGCAGTTGAGTATGCCGGTAAGTGAGTCGCTGAGACTAAGACCGTACATTCACAGCCTTGATTTTGAGACCATCAGGAAGTGGATAACCGAGCCGCGTGAACACGCAATGTGGTGCGCGGAGAGAACGGCTTTTCCGATAGTGGGCGAGAGCTTCTGTGCTCTGCTTGATGATATAGCAGTCCGCTGCGGAGACGCTCCGTTCGTTGTGACTTCTCGGGACGGAGTTCCGGTCGGTTTTTTCTGCTATTCGGTCAATATCGAGACGAAAGAGGGAATGTTCAAATTTGTAATGGTTGATCCGGCAGAGCGCGGTAAAGGCTATGGCAGGGAAATGCTGCGGCTTGCGGTGAAGTATGCTTTTGAGTTTACCGGTGCTGACAGAGTTAAGCTGTGTGTGCTTTCGGTCAATGCCGGAGCGAAGCGGTGCTATGAGAGCGTCGGCTTCACATACTGCGGCACTGACGAGGGTGCGTTCAGATACGAAAATGAGATATGGGACAGGTGTCATATGGTCAAGGGAAACGACCGTATCTGCGGCGACAGTGTTTGAAGTATCAGTATCGCTGAATGACAGAAAACGGAGATATCAACCATGAAGAAAAATGAAATAAGACTTTTCAATCTGTTAGTTCCCCTGTGGATAATGGTCTGGATACCGGGTTGGTGGTGGCTTCTTCTCATACCTGCAAATTATCTCTTGGACAGATTTATCCTGAAACGCTGTCTCGACAGGAAAGTCCCCGACAGCAAGCCATTTGTGAGGAAATATTCTGTGAAGGTATGTATTTTCGGATTTCTTTCCGACTTCATCGGCGCACTGTTCCTGCTTGCGGTATTTATGGGAACATCCGTCGTCGGTGAATATATGAAAGACGGCAGCAACCATGATACCGGTCTGAAAATAGCAAAGTGGGCAGGTGAGTCGATGTCGAATGTCTGGCACGATCCATTATCGATTATTATTTCGGCTGTCGGTGTGGGAATCTCCGCATTGCTGATATTTGTATTCAATAAAAGAATGCTTGCGAAAAATACCGGGATAGGCGAGGAAAATGCACGCTATGCTGCCAAATGGCTCGCGATAGTGACTGCGCCTTATCTGTATTTAATACCCGCTTATTTCGGAGGATAACAAATCAAAAAGGAGATGAAATGAATGCTTGCAAAAAGAATTATCCCTTGCCTTGATGTAAGGAACGGCAAGGTCGTAAAGGGCGTTAATTTTGAGGGAGTCCGCGATGTCGGAGATCCCGTTGAGTGCGCAGCTGAGTACAACAAGCAGGGCGCGGACGAGCTGGTTTTCTACGATATAACGGCTTCGTTCGAGGGACGCGGCGTGTTCCTTGACGTAGTGCGCGACACTGCGAAAAAGGTATTCGTACCGCTCACAGTGGGCGGCGGAATAAAGACCGTCGATGACATACGCGATGCACTGAGAGCCGGTGCGGACAAGGTATCCGTAAACTCTCAGGCAGTTCAGAATCCTCAGCTCATCAAGGACGGCGCTGACATCTTCGGAAGCCAGTGCATATGTGTCGGCATCGACGCCAAGAAGATAGCCGACAACAAGTGGACGGTATACATAAACGGCGGCAGAAAGGATATGGGGATCGACCTCATCGACTGGGTACACACTATCGAAAAGCTCGGAGCCGGCGAGATATGTCTCAATTCGATAGACGCCGACGGTACTAAAGAGGGCTTTGATATACCGATGCTGAAGGCTGTCTGCGACAACTGCTCGATACCTGTTATCGCAAGCGGCGGTGCAGGCAAGATAAACGATTTTTACGAGGTCTTTGAAAAGACCGGCGCTACTGCTGCACTTGCGGCTTCGCTCTTCCACTTCAAGGAGCTCACTGTTGGCGAGGTCAAGGACTACTGCCGCGGCAAGGGCGTAATAGTGAGGTAAACTATGGACAAGATATGGAAAGAGATGTATGCGGCTGCAAAGGCTGTACTTGCCCCGCGTAAAATATCGGAATTTGTTACAGCCGGGGAGGTCTCCGCGGCTGTACTGAGCAAGTCCGGAAAGATATACACCGGCGTGTGTATCGACACCTGTTCGACACTCGGCATATGCGCTGAGAGAAACGCTATCTTCAATATGATAACCAACGGCGAGCAGGAGATAGACAAGGTGCTGTGCATACCGCCTGTCGAGGGCAAGGGAGCTCCGTGCGGAGCCTGCCGCGAGCTTATGGTGCAGCTTATGCCGGAAAGCTACAAGGACATCGAGATAATGCTCGATTACAGCAAAGAACAGGTCATCACGCTCGGCGAGATAACTCCGGAGTGGTGGATAGATTACTGATACGAAAGGTAAAAAGCTATGATAAAGATAGATATGAACGACCTCGATAAGTTCTTCGTCAAGGGAGAGCTTATCCCTGCGATATGCTACGAGGTCAATACAAAAACGGTTCTTATGCTTGCGTATATGAACAAGGAGAGCCTGAAAAAGACTCTCGAGACCGGCTACACATGGTTCTGGAGCCGTTCGCGTCAGGAGTACTGGAACAAGGGCGCAACGAGCGGACATCTTCAGAAGGTAGTTTCGATATACGGCGACTGCGATAACGATACACTGCTCGTCAATGTAGAGCAGACCGGAGTTGCCTGCCATACGGGAAGTTACAGTTGTTTCTTCAACGAGATCTATAATACAGAGGAGAATGAATAATGACAGTTTATCAGGAAATTTTTGAAGTTATCAAGGAGAGAAAGAAGCAGTACGAGAACGGCACAGCCGCTGAGAATTCCTATACCTGCTATCTCTTCGACAAGGGCGTGGACAAGATCTGCAAGAAGGTAGGCGAAGAGGCTACCGAGACCGTTATCGCTGCAAAGAACGGTGACAACAACGAGCTTATGAACGAGATAAACGATCTGCTCTATCATGTAATGGTGCTCTGTGCAAATCAGGGACTGGACTGGTCAGACGTAGAGAAGGTTCTTGACGAGAGAAACGAGAAGATCGGCAATCTCAAGAAGTTCCACGAGGTAGACAAGAATACATAATGGAAAAGGCTTCCGTATCACGGAAGCCTTGGTTTGTCAAAAATGTTTTTGATTTTGTATTTGCGGGCAGCGGGACGCCGCCCCTACACAATACAAGGTCATATTCACAAATGTAGGGGCGCCGTTCCGGCACCCGTGCTATTGTTCTGTTGTTCTGAACTTTATTGACAGAATTAAGGCTTCCGCAGTACGGAAGCCTTTTTACATTTATTGTCCCTCTGAGGTCTTGATCTGATCCATAACAGGGGTTTTGTCGAGGAAGCTGTAAAGCTCGCTCAGAAAATCGGTGTAGCAGGAAGTCGAGAGATGAATGCCGTCGCCGGAGGTGCGTCCCTCGCTCATTGAGAGCGTCTCAGGATCGGCGATTATGGAGTATGTATCGAAGTAGTAAATCCTTGTCGAATTTGCAGCCTTTATTGTGCTTTCGAGGGCGGCGTTGTAGCTGCGGATATTATCGTTTGAGGTGAATGAGCTTATATTGCTGTTTATCGGAGTGATAGAAGCGATCACTATGTTGATATCCGGATCGCGTTCGATCATCTGCTTTGCAACATCAACATATTTGTCAGCGAAGTCCTGCGGCTTGTGTAGGTTCACATCGTTCATACCGAGCGACATATAGAGAAGCTCCGGCTTGACTTCTGCGACTGCATCAACTGCGCCGAGCTCGCCGGCAGGGGTATTGAACTTGAAGTAATCGAGGTTCCACATTGACACCGATGATTGTGTGAGACAGTGTTCGTGCGGAACGAAGCCGTAAACGTTGAAGCCGTGGCATATGGAGTCGCCCATAACGAAGAGTCTTTCCTTGTAGAAATCCTCGTTTGATGAAGCGCCGGACTGTATCTCGTCTGGGTTGTACGGCGGGATAGTCGGCTCGGCATTAGGATCAGCCGAGGGCTCGGTGGCGTTGGTTATTATTTCGGGAGCGGTAGCCTGCTGGGTTGAGGTCTCTGCTGCGGCAGGGACGGTGTTCTCGGTGAACATCGAAAAAGTCTCGGAGTTTACAGTGACGGGAGTTGTAGTATCGGGCTGTGTATCGTCGGTGAAATAAGCCGAAACGGCAGTAGCGGTCTGCTCGGACTTACTGCTGCTTTCAGAAGCGGAACCGCAGGAAACGGCGGTCAGCGCAGCGGCAGTACACAGGGAAATACAGCCTATCATATGCTTGAGATATGTATTCATTATCACTCAACTCCAGACTTCGTATAATAACATTAAGTATATTTTAGCATAAATTTCCGGAATTGTAAAGTGAAAATGAAAATTTGTTCATTACTGCACATTATTATTGACAATCGCCCCTGCTGATAGTATAATTTAAAGAGCGGCATCGCTAAACAATTTACAGGAGTTGGAATAAATGGAGAATATAAGGATATCTGAACTTTACGATCTCAGCCACACTATTGCGGCTGATTATCTCAGAGGCTTTGAGTACCCGTGGGAGGCTCTCAAGGGCATCAAGGACCTCATTATAGAACTCGGAAGCAAGCTCAGTCCGGAGGAGTACGACAATCCGGCAGAAAACGTCTGGGTACACAAGACAGCGAAGGTGTTCCCGAGCGCTTATCTCGGAGCTCCATGCATAATCGGACCTGAGACAGAAGTCCGTCACTGCGCGTTCATACGCGGAAGCGCACTCGTAGGCGCAGGCTGTGTTGTCGGAAATTCAGTAGAGCTGAAGAACGTCATACTTTTTGACGGGGTGCAGACTCCGCACTACAACTATGTTGGTGACAGCATACTCGGCTATAAATCGCATATGGGTGCAGGCTCTATCACCTCAAACGTGAAGTCTGACAAGACAAATGTCGTTATCAAGTCCGGCAGCGAGAAGCTCGAGACCGGCATCAAGAAGATAGGTGCTATGCTCGGTGATTTCGTGGAAGTCGGCTGCAACAGCGTACTCAATCCCGGAACCGTCATCGGACCTCATTCCAACATCTACCCCACGAGCTGCGTGAGGGGAGTAGTACAGCCCGAAAGCATCTGGAAGACCGGCGGTGTAGTTGTGAAAAAATCCTGACGTGCGCCGCATAAGAGATCAGGAGGCAAAAATTGAAACGTTTACAGATACTCATAGGAAAGATCATAGTAAAGCTGCTGCGGCTGATGCACCGCAACGCAGGCAATCTGCCGGGAATAGTCCTCTGGCACCTCTCACGGCACAAAGCCGTTTCGATGTTTAAAGTGGACTGTCCGATAATAGCCATAACCGGCACTAACGGCAAGACCTCGGTCACTAACTGCATCGCGCAGCTTTTTGAGAAGAGCGGCAAGAAGCTGATAATCAACCGCGAGGGCAACAACCTCGATACAGGTATATGCTCGCTGCTGCTCCGTCACTGCGATATGAAGGGCAGAGTCAAAGCAGACCTTCTCGTGCTTGAGACAGACGAGTCGCACGTTCCGGTGGTATACTCTCAGCTCAAGCTCGATACGCTCGTTGTACTTGATTTCTTCCGCGATCAGCTCGACCGCAACGGTGAAATGGAGACTCTTATCCAGAAGATAAACGGCTTCTGCAAGACCTTTGACGGCAACCTTATCCTCAACGGAGACGATCCGAACACAGCACGTCTCGGCAAGGCAAATCCCAACAACAAGAACGTGAAATACTTCACAGCCGAGCGGTATCAGTTTGCGACCGATACTATATTTGAGGCTTCGGAGGGAAGGTTCTGTCCGTTCTGCGGAGAGACTCTCACATACGACTATTATCAGTATTCACACATCGGAAAGTTCCGCTGTCCGAAGTGCGGCTTCGGTGACTATGAGCCGTACATCACGGCAAGCAATATCGACCTTGAAAAGCCGGTTTTCACGGCTGACGGTCACACATACTCGCCGCGTCTGAACAGCATCTACAACGTCTATAATATGACGGCTGTTGCGGCAGTTGCGAAGCTCTACGGCATTGACCAGAAGATAACCGATGAAGTCATCTCGAAGTACACCGTCAAGAACGGACGTATGGAGAACTTTATGCTCGGCGACAGGAAGGCTACGCTCAATCTTGCCAAGAACCCCGTCGGCGCGAATATGACTCTCCGCGTTATGAACGAGATGAACGGCGAGAAGGAGCTCCTCTTCGTCCTCAACGACAACGTTGCTGACGGTCTTGATGTATCGTGGATATGGGACATAAATTTCAGCATATTCGAGCGCGTGACGAGGGTAGTCACCTCGGGAACGAGAGCTTATGACATAGCGGTCAGGATAAAGTGCTCGGGCTATGATCCGGCGAAGATAGTTGTAAAGCCCGACCTCGACGAAGCTGTTGCGGAGCTTGCGCGCACTGAGGGAAGAAAGTTCGTTATAGCCAATTATACCGCAGTCCAGCCGACAAGAGCTGCTCTGAAGCACTACGGTGAAAAACACGGAGGTGGCAGCAAATGAAAAGCATAAAGATACTTCATATGTATGCCGATATGCTCGACCTCTACGGCGACGGCGGAAATATGGAGATAATGAAGTACCGCTGTGCAAAGCGCGGGATAGAGTGTCAGGTGGACTCCTACTCGATAAACTCACCGAAGCCCGATTTTGCATCATATGACCTCATATACATCGGCGGCGGTGCTGACCTCGAACAGCAGCACATTTCTGAGGATCTGATTAAGTGTCGTGAGGGCATACTCAGCGCCTACAAGGCAGGAACGTTCCTTTTCCTGATATGCGGCGGCTACCAGCTTATGGGAAAGTTCTACCGCGATGCTGACGGCAACGAGATCAAGGGACTCGGGCTCTTCGGCTATCACACTGTTGCACCTTCAAGCAGAAAGCTCCGCTGTATCGGCAATATCGTGATACGCGCCGAGCTTGACGGAAAGAGCGTAGATATAGTAGGATTTGAGAACCATGGCGGACAGACTCAGGGCGTGAAAACTCCTTTTGGAAAGGTACTCTGCGGAAACGGCAACAGCGCTTCGAGCGAGTACGAGGGATACTTCGAGAAGAACGTCATAGCGACTTACCTCCACGGACCGTGCCTTGCGAAAAATCCGGAGGTCTCGGACTATATGATTGGCTACTGCGTGAACAGGGGCGCATCTGAAAAGATTGAGCTCCAGCCGCTTGACGACAAGCTCGAGAATGACTGCCGCAGGGTAATGCTGGACAGGCTTCTGAAAAAGTAAGCAAAAGAGAGCGTTTTGCCTAAATAATGGGATTCCAAAGGGATGTTATCCCTTTGGTCAGGTCAAGGGCTGACAGCCCTTGCAGGGGGTGGGGCAGAGCCCCACAATCCACAAAGCGCTCCGTAAAGGGTGAATTGAAAAACAGTCCACCGGACTGTTTTTCAAGAGGGAACGCCCTGCAAGAGAGGGCGTTCCTTTTTGAGAGCATCACAAATATTGAATATATAGCAACAGACAGTTGCTTGCATTCTGCTGACAACGTGCTATAATAGAGTTATACTAAACGAGAGGTGAGAACTCTATGGAAACAAAAGATGTAATACTTGAACTCAGAAAAAAAGCCGGACTTTCACAGGACGAGCTTGCTGAAAAGGTCTTCGTGACACGGCAGGCAGTTTCGCGCTGGGAGACCGGTGAGACCGTCCCGAATACCGAAACGCTGAAACTTCTTTCGTCACTGTTTGACGTGTCGATCAATACGCTTCTCGGTTCACCGCGGAAGCTCATATGTCAGTGCTGCGGTATGCCGCTTGAGGACACCGTTATAAGCAAAGAACCTGACGGCAGCTTCAACGAGGACTACTGCAAGTGGTGCTATACGGACGGAAAATTCGTCTATACGGATATGGGCAAGCTCGTGGATTTTATGGCAGAGCATATGTCGAACGAGCAGTACACTCCGGAACAGGTTCGTGAATACGCAATGGGATTTCTGCCGACGCTTAAGCACTGGCAGACTGAGAACAAGTGAATACCAATGAAACGGACGGCTTCGGCTGTCCGTTTGTCATTTTCTGGCGTATTTCTCCATAGAATGTATAAGAACATTCAGGAGGACGATATGATAATCAGAAGCAAGATAGTCCGCGACACGCTGCTGCTCACCGCGATGCAGCTCTTTCTCGATACGGCAGCCCTGCTGCTGAACGTTTTCATCACGCGGAGTCTCGGCACATCGGCAATAGGCATACTCACGCTCACAGGAACGTTCCTCGGGCTTGCAGGAGTGGTCTCGAACGGCAACGCCTACCTCTGCACGAGCCGCCTTATATCTGAGGAGCTCGGGAGGAAGAATTCGTGTCCGGAGCGCATACTCCACCACGGCATAACGCTGTGCCTGATACTCAGCACGGCGACATCTGCGGCGGTATTCATATTTGCAGGAGCGTTCAGCGAGAGATTTTTCGGCGGCAGCGATATGATCGGCAGCATAAGACTTATGCCGGCTGCACTCATTTCCGGAGGAGTCGCATCGTGTCTGAAAGGCTGGTTCAACGCGAACAGGAAGTCGTCTGTAACGGCGGCAGGAGACATATTGGAGTTCATTGTGCGATGCGGAGTGATAGTCGGAACAGTCCTCGCGGCAGGCAGTCCTGATAAGGGGAGCGTTTGCAGTATAATGATAGGCAGCATCATAGCCGGGAACGTTTTCTCGCTGCTGTTTCTGACTGCGGTCTACATAAAAACACGTCAGCACTCGCAGGGCAGGGGGACACTGACGTTCAGGGGATACACAGCGCTTGCGGTGCCGATAATGGGCGGCGGAATACTCACATCTGTTCTGAGCAGCACGAACGATGCACTGATACCGGTTTGTCTGAGACAGTACGGCGACTCGGCAGGCGAGGCGCTGAGTATGTTCGGAGTGTTTGAAGCGATAGTGATACCGACACTTTTCTTCCCGTCAGTAATACTTTGCTCTATGTCGGGGATAATAGTAAGCGAAACAGCAAGAGCTGCGGCAGCCGGTGACCGCAGGAGGATAAGCCGGCTTGCAGGAGACCTTACCGCGTGGACGCTGCGGTTTTCGATATTTGCAGGGGCAGTGCTTATGCGCTTCGGCGGAAGGATAGGGGAGCTGCTCGGCGGCGGAGAGCTTGCAGGCCGGATGATAACGGTTATCGCTCCGGTCGTACCGTTCATATATATGGAGATAATCTCGGAGGCGATGATAAAGGGAATGGGCTTGCAGAGCTTCTCGTCGCTGAACTACCTGTGCGAGTATGCAGTGCGGATAAGCGTGGTGCTGATATTTGTGCCGAGAGTGGGCTTCTGGGGGATAGCGGCATCGTACTACGCGAGCAACATAGCCGGGAACTGCTCCCGCTTCATAAAGCTGGTGCGCTCTTCGGGAATGGAGCTCAGACCGTTCAGGACGATGATAGCACCGCTGATATATGTGCTTCTGACAATGGGAACAGCGGAGCTTCTTGTGAGAGCGGCAGGCGGTCAGGGGACGGTCGTATCAGATATTGCGCTGACGCTGATATGGGGATTGTTATATTTTATCGCGATTATACTATTGGTACAAAATTCTTCGCAGAAGCGCTCGGGAACCTTATCAAATTTGTATAAAACTAACAAAAAGTTATGTGACAACTAATATGAAATGTAGAAATGATTTTTGGACTATTGCAAATAGTAAAAAAATAGTTTATAATGTTCATATGCAGTTTCAGCTGCTATATAATTCCAGAGGGAGAAATCATTATGAAAGAATACGATGTCAATAAGATCAAAAATATTGCTTTAGCAGGACACAACGGCTCAGGTAAGACCTCGCTTGCTGAAGCTATACTATATAAAGCAGGAGCTTCGGATCGTCTCGGCAAGACCGCTGACGGTACGACAGTATGCGACTACGATCCTGAAGAGATCAAGAGAAAGATCTCTATCGGAACTTCTCTTGCTTCATTTGAGTACAATGACTTCAAGGTGAACCTCCTTGATACACCCGGACTCTTCGATTTCGCAGCAGAAATGATCGAAGGTATCCGTGCAGCAGACACAGTTCTCATCACTGTATCCGCTAAGTCAGGCGTTAAAGTCGGTGCCCGCAAGGCTTATGAGGAAGCTGTAAAGCAGGGCAAGTCAAAGATGTTCGTAGTTACCAAGATCGACGATAAGGACGCTAACTTCTTCAATGTCCTCACAGAGCTCAAGACAGTTTTCGGACCTACCGTGTGCCCTGTTGTAGTGCCTGTTATCAGCAACGGCTCTATCGTTGAGTACATCAACCTCATTGAGATGAAGGCTTACAAGTACGACTCAAACGGAAACGCTATCGAGACAGAAATGCCTACCGCTGAGATCTCCGAGAAATTGGAGTACCGTATCGAGGGACTTGTTGCAGCCGTTTCAGAGGCTGTTGCAGAGACCTCCGATGACCTTATGGAGAAGTTCTTCGAGGGCGAGCCCTTTACACAGAAGGAGCTCATCGACGGTATCCACGACGGTATGAACCGCGGTATCATCACACCTGTTGTCTGCACATCAGCAGCAGAGCTTGCAGGTATAGATATGCTCCTCAAGGAGTTCGAGCTGCTTCTTCCCAATCCTGCTGAGGTATATGCAGCAGAGGCATATAATCCTGCCAAGGAAGTAGTAGAGGTTAAGTGCGATGCAGCAGAGCCGCTTTCCGCATATATATTCAAGACCATTGCCGATCCTTTCGTGGGAAAGATGTCGATGATCCGTGTTATGTCCGGAACTCTCAAGGCTAACAGCGACGTTGTGAACTCCACTACCGGCAGCAATGACAAGATAGGCAAGCTGTTCACACTCTGCGGCAAGAAGCAGACAGACGTCAGCAGCGCAAGCGCCGGTGATATAGTAGTAGCTTCAAAGATCAGCGCCAATACAGGCGATACACTTACAGAGACTTCGAGACTTGTAGAATTCGCACCTATGGACTTCCCGAGACCTTGCTATTCAATGGCAGTCAAGGCTAAGGCACAGGGTGACGAGGCTAAGATCTCCGCAAGTATGCAGAGACTCGTTGAAGAGGATCCTACACTCACATATGTTCAGGACGAGAATACAAAGGAGCAGATACTGAGTGGCCTCGGCGAGCAGCACATCGAGGTTGCAGCTTCCAAGCTCAAGACCAAGTTCGGTGTAGATGTTGAGCTCACAGTACCTAAGATAGCTTACAAGGAGACTATCCGCAAGAAGGTCAAGGTCGAGGGCAAGCACAAGAAGCAGTCCGGCGGTCACGGACAGTACGGACACGTCTGGATCGAATTTGAGCCCTGCGTAAGCGATACGCTCGTATTTGAA
>CACXEJ010000088.1 GCA_902766595.1 Ruminococcus flavefaciens
GCTCTGCATATAGCATTCTCTGCAAATCAAAGATTTGCGAGACTGCTTATCTTCAAAAACAGTCCACCGGACTGTTTTTGAATTCACCTTTTGCGGAGTGCCTGAACGCTTTGCAGGAAGCTGCCCTGCACCCGCCAGAGGCGCTGCCTCTGGACTCTGCCAAAGGGATAACATTAAAGTATTTTATTATTGCAATTCTTGACAATAAAGCCCTAATGTGGTAAGATTATTAATGACAATATTGCTTTGGAGGTATTGATATGCCATTTTGCAGATACTGCGGAAAAGAGCTCGCTGAGGGAGAGCAGTGCAGCTGTACTACTCCTGTCGCCGTGAACGCTCCTGCCGCTCAGGAGAGAAGCGCTTCCGGATACGATCCTGCGTTCGGCGGTGATAAGCCGTTCAGCGTTAAAAAGGAAGTGAGCATTCGCAACAAGCTGCTGATTATCGGCGGAGCTGCACTGACGCTCGTTATGCTGATACTCCTGATAGTCTTCATCATAAACCATACAGGTGCAAGAGGAGCAGCACGCGACTTCTCAAAATGCCTTTACAGCGCTGACGGCGGCAGCGACTACTACTCTATGACTCTGCCGGACAAGCTGTACAGCTCCCTCAAGGGCAACAAGCTCGACGCTATGGTAGACGAGTTCAACGACACTAACGACGAGGTCAACGATGACTATAAGGTCAAGCTGAAAAAAGTCAAGAAGGGCAGCAAGCTCAGCAGCAAGGAGCTCGACGGAGCGGAGGCGTATTTCGCAGAAAACGCCGGAGACTATGACCGCTCTTACAGGAAAGAGGAGTACAAGGCGAAAAAAGGCTGCATATTCAAGCTGACATACAAGATAAAGGACAAACAGACCAAGAAAACAAAGAGTTACACCAGAGAGATCGCACTCGTCTACTTCAAGGGCGAGGAATGGAAGGTCCTATGCCCGGACCTCGGTGATGAGGAGTCGCTGAAGAGCTTCCTGAAAGCAAAGGGCGGCGGAACTTCAAGCAGCGAGATCGCATCTGAATTCGGATTTTGAGGAGGTACACTATGGCTTACTGTATAGTCTGCGGAAAAGAAACTGACAATGGAACTACCTGTCCGGAGTGTGCGGCAAAGGCTGCTGAGGCTCAGCAGGAGGCTGCACCGGCTGAAACAGCGATCCAGCCCGAAATGATACAGCCGGAAGCAGTTCAGGCTGTTGCTGCTGTACCGAAAGTGAAGAAAAAGGTAAATAAGGCGATCGTTGCACTGCTCTCACTGCTGGGAGTATTTGCGGTTATGACTGCTGTGGTGATAGGAATTTTCATCTGATGGCTGAAACTATACTCAGACAGACCATTATCATGCTTATGCTGATAATGGTCGGTGTTTTATGTTCAAAAACAAAACTCATAAGCAAGGACTCAAACAGGGAGCTTTCCGGATTTGTGCTTCAGGTGGTCAATCCGGCGATGATATTTATGTCATACCAGACCGATTACCGCTCAGAGCTCGTGGAAAACCTCCTGATGACATTTATTCTGTCAGTGGCAGCTTTTGTGGTAATGGCTGCCGCGGCGTACCTGTTTATCCGCCGCAGAGAGGGCAGGGAAACGGAGATAGAACGCTTCTCGGCTATATACTCAAACTGCGGTTTTATGGGAATACCGCTTGTGAACGCCCTTTTCGGTATGGAGGGCGTTTTTTATCTGACCGCTTTTATAACGGTGTTCAATATCAGCGTGTGGACGCAGGGAATAGTGCTCATATCCGGCGAAAGGGATATGAAGAAGGTAGTAAAGGTGTTTTATTCACCGACAATGATAGCCATTGTTCTCGGAATGATCTCATTCTTTCTCAGGCTCAGGCTGCCGTCAGTACCGGCAAAGGCTGTGGACTACATCGCAGAACTCAACACTCCGCTTGCGATGATTGTATCCGGAGTGACCATTGCTGATACAAACGTCCCGAAGCTTCTGAAGAAACCGGCAGTCTACCTTGTGGTCTTTATGAAGCTTCTCCTGCTTCCTCTGATAGTGACACTGGCAGTTACTCCGCTGCCGGTAGATGAGAAGGTGCAGATGACAGTCATAGTCGCAGCGGCTGCTCCGCCGGCAGCAATGTGTACGCTCCAATGTATCAGATATAGGCGAAATTCGCTTTATGCGTCAGAGATATTTGCGTTCGGAACGATACTCTCAGTTGCTACGCTTCCGTTGATAGTTCGTCTCGCAGAGAATTTAACAAAATTGATAGACGGACTTTGTTAAAAATGCTGATTTTAATAAATTTTGCTCTGTAATGTTTGAATTTTATCAGAAATGTGTTATAATATATATGTGTACTGAAGATATAAATTCAGGTTCAGGCTTAACCGTATAGGCAGCTTAGCCGAATTGCGCAGCACTTAGGCATTTTGGTGAAAAATATCGGGTACAGCTTCGTTTCACATCATTGGATACTTTGTTATCCGAAGGGCTGACAGCGCCCAATCTATAAGAATAGGAGTGTATTTCATGGAAAAAAGAGGAATTAGTAAGCTCGACCTTAAACGCCGCAACAGAATGCAGATTCTCCGTGTGATCCGCGAGTCCGGACCGATCTCAAGAGTCGACGTGGCGAGCGCCCTTGAGATCACCAGAGCCGCTGTGACCATTATTACCAATGAGATGATCGAGGAGGGAGTTCTTGTCGAAATAGGCGAAGCTCCTGTAAACACCGAAAAGTTACAAAAGGGCAGACGCAAGATCCTCATCGACATCAATGTAAACAGCCGCTTTGCGCTCGGCGCTACCGTGGACGAGAAAGAGGTAAGTGTAGGCCTTACCAATCTCAACTCGGAAATACTCGATAAGGCGAGTATGATCATTGACGAAAGAACTACAAGTAAGGACATTATCAATTACATAATCAGGACCAGCAACGAAATGGTTGACAACAGCTGTCTCACCAAGGATAAGATCCTCGGTCTGGGAGTCGGAATTGTTCCCTCAATGTGGGGCAAGCTGAAGATCTTCTATAAGGATGGAGTTCTGGATTTCACAAACTTTATCGACAAGCTCTCAAGCGGACTCAGCTTTGATATCTGCTGCGGAAACGCTATCGGTCTTATGGCTCTCGCAAGCAACGACTTCCGTTCACAGAACGGCTATCAGACCAATCAGGCGTTTATCCACAACGGCAATCAGGTGAACCTCGCTATCATCAACAAGAATGAGCTCTCCAGCGACTACATCTCATATACCTCGATGATCGAGAAGTATATCGTAGCTCTCAACGGAAAGCAGTATGAGGGTTATCCGAACGGCTCCGTTAAGGCTGAGCTCTCCAGAACTGCTATGCTCAACGCCTTCTACGAGATCTATTCAAAGGAAAAGACTCCCGTGCTCTATGAGCTCACAGAGGGCGATAAGTCCAAGATCAATACCGATAACGTGTTTATGGCTCTCCTGCGCGGTGAAGAGCCTGTCAAGAATGTTGTTGACGACATCATCGCAAAGTATACAGTCCTCATAAACAACCTCGCTATCAGCCACTTTGCTAAGAAGATCGTGCTTCATAACTTCAAGCTCAACGATAAGCAGTTTGACTACGTTAAGCGCGAAATGATACGTCTCGTCAGCGAGGAGATCGCAGACAGAGTCGTGCTCAGTAAGCTCGACGGCAAGAATAACTTCCTCGGCGGCTGCGCACTCATCATTCAGGATAACTTCTATACAAGAGGCGGTATGCAGTAATAACCGTAAATCCCCACGGATATATGTCCGCGGGGATTTTTGTTTTATTCAGTTTCAGACGGTCTGGCGATTTTTCCAATAATGAACATCAGCAGCATTGATACGAGCATACCGGTAACTGCACCGCCGGTGTCGATGAGGACGTCCGTGAACATACCCGACCGTCCGGGCACGAATAACTGGTGTATCTCGTCCGAACAGGCGTACAGGAAGCAGAAAACTATCACGCCGAGGCTCTTCCTGCTGAAAAGCCTGCGTCTGCCGACCGTAAATGAGGCAAGAAAGCCGAGCAGAGTATATATCGAGAAGTGAGCGAGCTTGCGGACGATATGTTCAGCCTTGTCGAGAACAGACTGCTGTTTTTCGGGAGACATCTCATCGTAGTCCTTTACTAAGGTCTCAACGGCTGCCTTTGTGATCTTGCTGCTCTTGTGCGAGGAAGCATCGGCGTTGTCGCCTGAAAATAAGAAGATAGTGACCATACAGGCGATCGTGAGCACTGCGAAGACCACCCGGGCAGGGTATATCCTTATCGTTGAAAACACAAAAAGTCTCCTTTCTGAAGTCAATTACTGCTGTATCTTACGTCTATTATACACGTTATGCGGTGTTAAGTAAAGGCATACCGCCGGAAATTGTGATAAATAGCCGAAAGTAAGCGTTTTTTGAGGACTTTTTTGGAGAAAAAATTTCTGAAAATATCTTGTAAGTTGTTTAAGGAAATGGTATAATATAAATTGACGATTAATGCTCCGCGGCAGAAAGCCTTTCTGCGGAGCCGTTGCAATAACTCTTGACAGGCTGAGCCTGCCGATCTCGGAGGTTTAAATGAAGAAATTTTTCGCTAACGTCTGGACGAAAAGGGTATTCGCAGTCGTAAGTGCGCTGTATGCCCTCGGAGCGTGGCGTTTATGCTATTTTTCGCTTTTCTACGATATACATATCAACGACAGACTTTCACAGTGTCTGATACTCACTGCAATTTCGATAATCGCTCTCGTAGTGATGCTCTACACACGAAAACAGATACTCACGCGAATATGCAGCTTCCTGATACTTCCGCCGATGCTGCCAGTCGTACTGCTCTACTTCGGCGAATGGGGTATGATAATACCAATAATCGCCACGGGCGTCGTCATACTGCTGCTGTCCGGTGCAGGAGAGGGAATTAAGACCGCCCTCGGTACAGTCACGCTGCTGCTGTATGTATTCGGTGCGCTGGGCTACTTCCTGTTCACCTCGTTCTTTGTAACACAGGCTAAGGAAACGATAGTTGACGAGGGCATTTCTCCGTCGGGCAGATACCGTTACAGGATAGTCAATACCGAGAGCAATTCAAAGGAAAATGCAAACGGCAGTACCGCTGTTTATGTTGAACCCAATTACGCCGATAAGAGATTTCTCTTCGCAACGTTTACGCTCAAGAACGTTGACAGAGTGGTTGACCTCAAGAGACCTATCGCTGAGGAAGCTAAGGTCGAGTGGGTAACACAGTCAAGAAAAGAGATCACAGAACAGCTCAATGCAAAGTCTGACAAGATCGTGCTCCATCTTTCCGAGGACGCTCTCGAAAAGATCGGCTATAAGAAAACAGAGCACTATACTCTCTTCGGTATCTCGGCAGACCAGAAGAAGGCTCTCGGCAAGGATATCTCGGACTTCAATGATGTTCTTCTGTCTGATGTTCCTGATGACAAGCTCGGCGTTTTCAACCTCGCAAAGGACGAACAGGGCAGCTATTACGTTGTAAAGCCCTCCGAGGAATTCCTCAAGATAAGCGGCTTCGACGGAAACTCGAGGATATATCTCAGAGATCTCGACGATAACCTCCTCAGAGCTTTCCATATTATGATAGACGACTCTATCTACCTCAATACACTTACCGATGAACAGCTCAATAAGCTGGGCGTTCCGGAGACCGGTGACGTTATGATGTTCAACGGCGAGATATGCTTCAGGTACTATGTAGCAGAGATCGAGGAATACTTTGACGTTGAGTCAAGACACTTCTCCCTCGACCTTCTCGGCTGATATAATTATAATAAACCGTAATAGTGGGCGCCGGAACGGCGCCCCTACATTTTATGAGAATAATGCTGCGTTTTGTATGGGCGCATTCCGTGCGCCCGGTAATAATGAAATTAAAATGAGGTTTATTCACAAACTGAAAGGGACTCGTTGCGAGTCCCTTTTGTCATTTCAATACACTGAGCGGATCAATATACTTCTTGTTATGAACCATTTCGATGTGCAGATGCGGCTCCTTGGTGCTTTCAATGTCAGCTGTATTGCCGACTGCGCCGATAGTTGAACCGCCGGCGACTGTGTCGCCCTGCTGGACTGACAGGTCAGTTCCGAGACCGCAATACTTAGTTACATAGCCGTTGTGGTGGTCAAGTGTGACCGTTACGCCCCACAGAGCATTGTTCTCGATCTTCGTTATTTCTCCCGAGGATACCGCATAGACCTCCGCACCTACCTCGGCTTTGATGTCTGTACCATTGTGCGTCTGCCATGCGCCGGTAGCTTCATTCCTTACGAGCTCACCATTGCTGAAGGGTTCGATGATATTGCTCATATCAGCGAGCGGCGGTTTCGGGTTTTCGAGCGTATTGGCGCTGACCGGAGTTGCCTGAGTAGTCGGTTCGGTGACAGCTGGTTCTGTCTTGACCGGCGGTGCGTCTATCTTTATATCAGCAGCCGGGATAGTTACGCTTTCCTTTCTCGGAGCAGTCTGTTTCGCCGGACGTGTCGTAACGACAGCCGTCGTGGTGGGGGGAGCGGTCGTAATGGTGTAATAGTAGCCTGTCGTCCGGGGGACGTCATTGCTTTTTCTGTCAACTGCGGTCTCCTGCGGAATAGTTTTCTTGTCGGGTTTGCCGTTCTGTCCGTAGGCAAAAAAGCAAGCCGAGCCTATCATAACGGCACTTATAGCGAGTGCGGCGTAAAAGCTCTTTGCACCTTTATTCTTGTTTTTATCGGATAAGGATTTTTTGTTCATGTATAACACCTCCGTCAGTATTATTGACAGAGTTTGTATGATTATACGTTTTGTTACAAAAAAGCTCTGAACGCTGATGTTCAGAGCCGTTTTGCTTTATTCAGGCACCGGCGGATCGCCTGCCGGTGGTTTATTCTGCTGCGGCTGTTCCTGAGCCTGCTGTTGGTCGGGAGGAACTTGCTGCTGCTGTTGTTCAGGCTGCTGACCGGGTGGTTGTTCCGGAGACTGCTGCTGCTCGGGCGGAACCTGCTGTTGCTGCTGTTCCGGCTGCTGAGCCTGTTGGTCGGGGTTCTGTTGCTGAGGCTGCTGTTGCTCAGGCGGAACCTGCTGCTGCTGTTGTTCAGGCTGCTGTGCCTGCTGTTCGGGGATCTGCTGCTGAGGCTGCTGCTGTTCAGGCGGAACCTGCTGCTGGTTGTTATTGTAGTTGTTGTTATCGGGTATCTGGACTGCCGGAACTTCCTCAGCCGGCTGAGTTGTAGTTGTGGAAGTGGTAGTGGTAGTGGTCGTATTCTTTACAAGGGGCTTTCTGTTCTCGGCAGGGAGCTTCGCTGTGGGCTTTTTGCCGTTGAGACCGTAGCACTCCTGATATGCGAGAATGATGTCGCGAATCATATACTTTGAATATTCACCGCCCTCGATAACGCCTGCAAAAGCAACTTCGGGGTTGTCTGCCGGAGCAAAGCCGATGAAGAAGGAGTTCTGCTCCTCGAGGTCCTTACCGGTCTGAGGAGTACCGGTCTTGATAGCAACGTCGAAGCCGAGGTCTGAGAGCGAATACTTCGGGGGCATATTGTTGTGCGAAGCGTCGATCATACCGCCGATGATGAGGTCGTACATATCCTTGTTCTTAACGTCGATGGTCTGAGCAACGGTGGGTTCGGTCTGTGAAACGAGCTTTCCGGAGCCGTAGTCGTAGAGGCCGTCAACGATGTACGGCTTGTAGCGGACGCCGCGGTTTGCGATAGTATTGGCAACGACTGCCATCTGGAGCGGAGTCATACCTGCGTCCTGGTTTCCGATAGCAGCCTGAAGAACGTAACCGATGTACCATACAAGACCGTGCTCGGCGAAGGTCTCGGGGTTGCAGAGGTAGCCGGCAGAGTCGCCGGTCTCGAGACCTGTGTGCTGTCCGAGTCCGTAGAGCTTTGCGTACTCGGTTATCTTGTCGATGCCGAGACGGTCTGCGAGCTCATAGAAGTAAACGTTGCAGGAAACCTCTATCGCACGGCGTATAGCCACATTTCCGTGGAAGCCTGCACACTGGAAGTCTCCGCCGTGGTACTTGAAATACTTGTGGCAGTTGAAGGTCGTGTTCGCGTCAACGATGCCCTCGTTCAGACCTGCGGTCGCTGTTATCGTCTTGAAGGTCGAGCCGGGACGGTAAAGACCGTTCGTACAGCGATTGAGGAGGGGGGAGTTCTCCTCGGTAAGGAAGAAATCGTAGTTTTCGGTATAGTCCTTGAGGTTATAGGTCGGAGCGTTCGCAAAGCCCTTGACAGCTCCTGTCTTGGCGTCAAGAACTGCGATAGCGCCGCACTTGACGTTCTTGAGCTTGGGGTTGGTATTTATCGAGGGGAAGTTGGTTATGAAGTCGTCGAGTATCTTCTGGAGCTTGAGCTGATAAGCGCCGTCAACAGTCAGACGGGCGGTCTTGCCGGATTCGGTCTCGACGATTGTACGGACGTCAACGACCGAGCCGTTATCGACTGTTATCTCCTCCTCGCCGTTGTGACCGCGGAGAGTCGATTCGAGAGCCGCTTCGATACCGCTCTTGCCGACGATGTCGTCGAGAGCGTAGCCCTGATTTTTGAGTTCGGCGTACTCCTCGGCGTAGATAGGACCGACTGTTCCGAGCTCGTGGGGGAGAATATCTCCGCGGACGATTCGTCTTTCCGAGGACTCTATCGCGTCAACACCGGGGTAGAAGTTGCTGAGCTCCTTCATATCAATGACGGTCTGCTGGTCAACGCCTTCAGCGAGCACGAGGTCGATGTTGTAGGCAAAGTCCTTGACTATCATATCGTAGCGTAGTCCTGCAAGGATACGCTTTTCCTCATCTGTGTAGGAGTCGTCTATCTTGTAGTCGGAAATTAGCTTGTCTATGCAGTTGTCAGCGGTCGCGTAGACGTTAAGGCTGAGCTTTTCGATGACCTCTGCACTCTTTTTATTGTCAGTGAACACATAGGGCTTGTCCGCTGAGATTGGCAGACTGTCCTTGTAGGGGTGACCGTGCTCCTTGAGGGCTTTGCAGAGAACAAGGAGAGTATCGTTGCCCTTTCTGAGGTCAGTGGGGAAGAGAGCCTTGCAGAGGATTATGTCGTTTCTTGCGTCGTTGGTTATGAGGGTGTTGCCGCTGTAATCAACTATGCCTCCGCGTGTTGCCTTGACCTGTCTGGTGTACTTGACAGCGGTCTCGCTGAATTTGACAGGGGTGGTGATGTCCTTGTCACCCACGACCTGTATCTTCATAAGCCTGAGGGCGCTGAGGACGCTGAGCATTATTACCAGCAGGACGATAATTATCGACTTTATATTATCTGTAATGCTTTTCAATTATATCCTCCGTTCATTTCAGATAAAAACATCATCGCCGTACATAAGGTACGGCGGTCATTGCTGTTGATTTCTTGTAGTGATCGCTTCCTCGAGAGTGAGGTGCTGTTTGGGCATAAGGAAGCGGTTTATGAGCTTCATAACGAGGTATACGAATACCGATGAGATCACGGTATACAGCCATACTCTCAGTGAGACTCTCCGGAATACCCTGCCTACGTCCTCGTATTCCCACATCTCGTAGTAGAACTTGTAGTCCAGCCAGCACTGTATGAAGGCTGCTGCCGCCGAGATGAGGAGGAAGTTGAAGAACTTGTTTTTCAGGTAAAGCTCAAAGAGCACAGAGGTCGCTATGCAGAATATCGTCAGCAGCACAGCGTTGTAGCCGAAGAGCTTGCCGCAGCTTATGTCGATGAGAAAACCGCACAGCGCTCCGGTGAATACAGAGCCGTACTGGTCGTTGTCGATAGATATGAATATCGGGATAGGTATGAGCAGAAGAGGCTTCAGCCATGTTCCCGAGGTCATAAATACAAAGCTGAGGAATATCAGAACGTAATACAGAAACCAGCGAAGAATGGTCTTTATGCGGAGTATCCGCTGTTCGCGGGTAGTTCTGAGTCTCATTTCTTATCCTCCCTTTTGCCGCTGAAGTCGGTGATGACGATAACGGAGGTAAGACGGGTTATGTCGGTACAGGGCTTGATCCTTGCAGTCACGGAGAGACCGTTTGAGTCGTAGCCTATGCTTTCGACAGTGCCTATGGGGTAGTCCTTGGGGAACATACCGCTCGTACCCGAGGTTATCATAAGGTCGCCGCTCTTGAGCTTGTGGGAGGGGCTGACGTGTATGAGCTGAGTCATATTTTCCTCTGCCGGAACTACTCCGCCCTCGATGATACCGGAGTCGGCGTTCGATGACGAGCATACAGCCGCTATGGAGAGGTCAGGGGAGAGGATAGTCCTTACCGTAGAGACGTGCTTTGAGACTTCTATGGTTATGCCCACGAGTCCCTCTGCCGTAACGACGGGACAGTTCGGGAGGATACCGTCCTCGGAGCCCTTGTCGATAGTGAAGGAATGGAATGGATCGTTTGTGACGAAGCCCATAACATCGCAGGGAACTGAGAGAACGTAGTCCGAGTGCTCTTCCTTTATGCTGACGAATTTTTTCAGCTCCTCGTTTTCGGCAACGAGAGCATCGTAGTTGGTCAGCTTCTTGTTCATCTCGCCGAGCTGGGATTTCAGCTGCTGGTTCTCCTCATAGTATTCGTCGGCGTTGCGGAATTTATCCAGTCCGCGCTCAAAACGCATACTGATGCTGTTGGAGAACTTTCTTGCGGGCTTTGTGAGGGTGTTGATGAATGACACGCCCGACACCGAGTAGCCGCCCTTTGTGACGGCGTATATCATTATGCCCACGAGAAAAGCGAGAAAGGACATCAGGACCTTGAATCTTGTGCTTTTCAGGAATTCACGCATTTGCTCCTCCTTAATAGTACTTGACGTTTTCGGTAAGAGCGTCCTGATAGTCGTTTATGTTTTCGAGTATCTTTCCTGTACCCTCTGCAACGCAGTCGAGCGGGTATTCAGCGATATATACGGGCATACCGGTCTCGCGGTTGATGAGACGGTCGAGACCTCTGAGGAGTGCGCCGCCGCCTGAGAGAGTGATACCGTGGTCGATGATGTCTGCGGAGAGCTCGGGGGGAGTCTTTTCGAGTGTGGACTTTATAGCGTCGATGACTCTCGAAAGGGGTTCAACGAGCGCATCTCGTATCTCTGCGGAGCTGACGGTGATATTTTCCGGCAGACCGTTGAGGAGATTTCGTCCCTTTATCTCCATAGTCTCCTCTTTTTCGCTCGGGAAAGCGTTGCCGATCTCGAGCTTGACGTTTTCGGCAGTGCGCTCGCCTATGAGGAGGCTGTACTTCTTCTTGATGTAGTTGATGATAGACCTGTCGAATTCGTCTCCGGCACATCTTATCGAACGTGCGGCTACGATACCGCCGAGGGAGATGACGGCAACTTCGCTCGTACCGCCTCCGATGTCAACTATCATACAGCCGGCAGGATCATTTGTTGGGAGACCTGCGCCGATAGCAGCAGCCATAGGCTCCTCGATGATGAGGACGTTGTTGGCGCCTGCCTTTTTGCAGGACTCGCGGACAGCACGTCTTTCAACGGCTGTAACTCCTGACGGGATACAGATTATAACGTTGGCTTTGGTGAAGAGAGTACCCTTGAGAGCCTTTCTGATGAACTCCTGAAGCATAGTGGTGGCAATATCAAAATCAGCGATAACGCCGTCCTTCAGAGGTCTTACGGCAACGATAGAGCCGGGGGTGCGTCCGATGACGTCCTTGGCTTCCTTGCCGACATAGCGGCATTTGTCCGTTCTTGTGTTGACGGCAACTACTGATGGTTCTCTTATTATGATACCCTTTCCTCTCATATATACAAGGGTGTTTGCGGTACCAAGATCAATACCTATGTCTTTAGTAAACATTAATGAAGCTCCTTAAAAATATGTATGCGTTTCAGTGCCTTACGGCTTGCTCATCAGCTTGTGAAGAGCTTGGGGGCAGTCTTGTAGAAAACGAAGATAGCAGTCAGTACGAGAAGCACCTGACAAACGTTGAAACACAGGAAAAATCCGAATGCGAGCTTGAAAGTATCGGTATTGATGAAAGTGCCGGGATCGAATTTAAGCGTTTTGGTGTAGCCGAGCCATGAAAGGGAGCCGTCAGCGTAATCGCCTATAAGGTCTCCGAGGAAGGTAGCTGCTATAATGAGCAGCATCATATAAAGCGTTCTTTTCATTTTCAGATCTCCTTCTGCCGCAGTGGGCGTTTTTTGTTCATATATGACTGAAATTTCAGTCCATACCCGACGAACCGAAGCCGCCCTCTCCTCTTTGTGTCTCAGAGAGGGAGTCACTGACCTCTATCTCGGGTATTATTATGCGTGTTGGAATGAGCTGGGCTATCCGCATAGCCGGCTCGACTGTGAAGGGACTTTTGCTGTGATTGATGAGCGGTATGAACCACTCGCCGCGGTAGTCGCTGTCAACGACGCCGACGCAGTTTGCAAGGGATACACCGTACTTTGCGGAGAGTCCCGAGCGCGGATATATAAGCAAGGCGATGTCTGCTTCATCGGGCTCAGCCGTGAGACCGGTGGGTATCATTTTTATCTCGCCCGGAGCGAGAGTTACAGCTTCACTGAGACAGGCGCAGATGTCGAGACCGGCACTGCCGGAAGTTGCTCGTGTCGGAATGACCGCCTTTGGATCGAGCTTTTTGAATGTGATCTTCATTTTATATACCTCTGTAATAGAGTCCGCGGGTAATGCTGCCGGAGGGCTTTTCGCCGCTGAGGGCAGCGACCGTTTGCTCAGCGTCCTCGTCGTTCAGGAGGAGCGTTCCGAAAGCGATATTCCTGAATTCACCGAGCCTGTCCGTCATACAGAGACAGTCAGGATTGAGTATCTCGACGTACTCCTTCGAGCAGGCAATGGAAAGTTTTCTGCCGGTGCGGTCGATGAGCTGACCGGTGCAGTTCTCGCAGCCGACCTCGTTTCTGACGGGACAGTTACGGGTGAGCATCAGCGGCAGCCTGCCGTAGATGACAGCTCCGAGCGGAAGTCCGGTGCTGATGGCATTTATCTGATTAACTGTGGACTCGACTGAGACTATGCAGTCCTCAAGACCGAGTCCGCGCAGATATTCTGCGCTGAATGAGTTGTAAACATTGAGGGTGAAGCTGCCGTGCAGCCTGAAGCCGAGCTCCCTGCCGAGAGCGATATGGTCGGGGGTGTGGCAGAGAAGTCTGCTGAGCCCTGACTCTTTCAGTGCGGAAAGCCTTTCCGTGAGCTTGTCCTCATCGGTCACGAAACGCGGCGGCAATACGATGATCTTTTCCGCCGGAACTGCGTTCAGCAGGCTTTCATCTATGAGCTTTTCAGGCACCGCTGCATATTCCGCGAACCTTGCTGCGGTCACTGCCTGTTCTTTTGTACGGCAGTGTACACGGAGCGGCAGCCTGCCGGGCGCTTCCCGGAGGGAAGCCGCCGCGAGCTCCGGAACATATCCGGTAACTGTATATGCGGGGGTGTTGTTATGTATAACGAGTCCGGAGAGTTTGTCAGCCAGCTCGCGGCGAAGCTCGTTGAGCTTCCCGGCAGGCACAAACAGACCGTCGTCGATGTCAGCGGTTATATTTCCGGGTGAAAATACCGTGTCTCCGAGCTTTGAGAGCTGTTTTGCGACAGCCTCGGGATCAGTCGGACGGTTGAGCGCTGGCGAGGGAACGTCTCCGGAAACAGTCACGGAGATCTCACCGCACGAAGCCGTAATAGTGAGCGGCTCGCCGTTTCGCATAATGACGTGGAAATCTACGCTGTGAACAGGACGTTCAGAGCGGTAGAGCTGATGTATCTGAGGAATAAGCGTCTGAGCGGCAGTAACGTCGTTCTTTTCGCGGACACCGAACATATCCTGCCTTTTCCCTGTGAAGTAGCCGTCCGTGAAGCCGCTCCGCGAGAAGATACCGCGCAGGAGCTGCATATCGGGAGCTTTTCCCGAAAGAGCACCGCATAGCTCGTTCACCGCCGAGGCAACGTACTCCGGACGCTTCATCCTGCCCTCGATCTTCAGCGAATTTACACCTATCTCAGCAAGTTCAGCTGCACGGGGGATAAGCGAAAGATCCTTCAGTGAGAGCGCAGCTCGTTCTTTTTTGCCGACAGCGGAAAAAGGGAGTCTGCAAGCCTGTCCGCAGCAACCGCGGTTAGCGGAGCGCGAACCCATAACTGCCGACATATAGCACTGTCCCGAGACTGACATACACAGCGCACCGTGCACGAATATCTCGGTCTCGATATTTTCATCGCATATCTTTTTAATAGTGCCCCTGTCAAGCTCACGCGCCGGAACTACTCTTGCATAGCCGAGCTCTGCGAGCATACGCGCACCTGCTGCTGTATGCACTGACATCTGCGTAGAAGCGTGGAGAACGGCGTTCGGAACGCAGCGGCGGATAAGCTCCGCACAGCCCCAGTCCTGAACGATGAAGGCGTCCACACCGGCAGAAGCGGCGTACTTTATAAATGAGCAGAACTCGTCTGCTTCGCCGTCGGAAATGACGGTATTCACAGCGAGGTCGAGCTTGGCACCGTACAGGTGACAGAGCCTTGCGGCTTCCGCTATCTCTTCGTCATCAAAGTTGGAAGCGCTGCTTCTTGCTGAAAAGCGCTTTCCGCCGATGTATACGGCGTCCGCACCTGATCTCAGGGCAGCGCGGAGAGTCTCCATACTGCCGGCAGGAGCGAGCACCTCCGGTCTTTTCATCAGATGCTGTCCTTTAACTGACGGAGCTTGACCATATTTTCAAGCTGTACTATCTTGGATTTGAGCACATCTATCTCCTTGAGTGCAGCGTCACGCTCGATGCGTGTTCTGCCAGCCTCGTCCACATATTCCTTTGTCTGTGAGCGGATATTGTCAAGGCGCTGATTGGACTTGTTGAGGTCGTCGAGGAGACTGAGTGCGACCATTATAGAGGCGCCGTAAGGGGAAGAACCGCTTCCCGAATTCATTATCTCGTTTATTTTTGATTCGAGAGCTCTTGCAAGCGCAAAAACGTAATTGGGTGATTCTGAGGTCTTGAGCTTATACTCCTTGCCGCAGATCACAACTTTAACATCGTTAAGCATTTTGTTTCTTTCCTTTCGATTAATTATTCAAGTGAATAAAACTCCACTCTACATTATACTACATTTTTTTACATATTGGAAGAGAATTTTAAAAATTAAATAATAAATCTAATTCAAGGCGCTTCCCGCGAGCATTAATAGTAGCGTTTCAGACCGATGACCTTGCCGAGTATCTCCACCTCGTCGAAGATCATAGGCTCCATAGTATCGTTCTCAGGCTGGAGACGGTAGTGCCCTCTTTCCTTATAGAAACGTTTTACGGTAGCCTCCTCGCCGTCGATGAAGGCAACGACTATATCGCCGTTTTCAGCGTAATCGGTGCTGCGGACTATAACTATGTCGCCGTCGAGGATACCTGCGTTTATCATACTCTCTCCGCGTATCCTCAGCGCAAAGAGCTCTGCCGGATCAATGCCTTCGGTCTCAAAGCCGATGTAGCCGGTTATATCTTCAACTGCCGTTATGGGCTGACCTGCTGTGACCGTGCCTATGACCGGTACGGAAGCCGTCGAGCTGTTGGGCAGACGGAGAGTCCTGTTGAGGTTGTCGGTCTTTTCGAGGAGACCGTCAGAGACAAGCATTTCTATATACCTGTGGGCTGTGGAGGTAGAATGGAAGTCCATAGCGTCCATAATTTCCCTTACAGACGGGGAAGTTCCCTCGTTAAGGCGGCTTTTGATATAGTTGAAGACCTGTATCTTTTTATCCTTGGTAGACATATTATACCTCCTCTGAGAGCTTTTTCAGTATCATTTTTGCAATCTTGTAGGCGTCTCCGCAGCCGAGAGTTATAACGAGGTCGCCCTCCTCAGCGTGTTCGCATACATAGTCGCATATCTGCTGGAAATTGGCGTATTTGCGCTCGTCAGTCCACTCTGCCGACTCGTCCTGCGGGAACCATATGCAGCCCGGGAGCTTTTCAGCGAGGTGGCGTGTGAAAATGCCGTAGGTATTCTTCTCGCGGCTGCCCATAATGTCCGTAAGGACTGCATAGTCTGGTATTCTGAGGACTCTTGCGAATTCGTCAAGGAGCAGCTTTGTGCGTGAGAATGTGAAGGGCTGGAATATCGCCCAGACGTGCTTGAAATCCATTTCCATAGCCGCTGTGAGGGTGGCTTCGAGCTCTGTCGGGTGGTGAGCGTAGTCGTCAACGACCGTGATGCCCTTTTCAAAGCCGAGCTTCTCGAAACGGCGCTTAGCTCCGCGGAATTCCGAGAGTCCCTTGCTTACGGCTGCGAAGTCCGTGCCGAGGTAGTCTGCGACCGCAACAGCTGCGAGTGCATTGAGAACGTTGTGGATACCGGCAACGTGGAGCGTTATCTCGCCGAGCTTTTCACCGCGCTTCATAGCATCAAAAGTGGTGAGGAGACCGTTTTCGCGGCGGATATTCTCCGGGTAGAAGTCGCAGGAGCTGTCCTTGCCGAAGGTGATCATCGTCTTGTCTATGCCCTCAACAGCCTTCATCGTGTTGGCGTCAGAGCCGTTCACAACGAGGAGCTTGGAGGTGTTTCCGGCAAATTTGCGGAACGAAGCGATGATGTTCTCAAGAGTTCCGAAGTAGTCGAGGTGGTCGGCGTCGATGTTCAGGATAACAGAGATGTCGGGGAAGAGTTTGAGGTAGTGATCCTCGAATTCACACGACTCACAGACGAGAATATCACTCTTGCCGGCAATGCCGCTTCCGCCTATGCAGGGGAGCTTTCCGCCGATATAAGCGGAGAGGTCGGTACCTGCGGTGTAGAGTATCTGGGTTATCATAGAGGTAGCGGTGGTCTTGCCGTGAGTACCGGAGACGCAGACCGCATTATTGTAGCGGCTGGTGATTATACCGAGGAGGTCGGCGCGTTCGAGCACCGGGACGCCGCTTGCTCTTGCAGCCATAAGCTCGGGATTATCCTCCATTATAGCGGCTGTGTGGACGATGAGGTCTGCACCCTTGATGTTCTCGGCGCGCTGACCGATGAAAACTTCGATGCCCATTTTGCGGACAGCCTCAAGAGTCTCGGTCTCATTGTTGTCGGAGCCCGTGAGGAAGAAGCCCTGCGAGTGGAGTATCTGCGCGAGCGGGTACATTCCCGAACCGCCTATGCCTATGAAATGAATGTGCTTTTTGCCGTTTAAGATGTTGGTATCCAAAATAATCACCTTTCTTTGAATTGAATGTATGGGAACGGCTTATGCCGTCAGACTACTTTGTTAATTGATTTACACAATAAAAATATGGTCGGGTTATAATATTTTTCTAATAACTTAAAAAATAGCTTGCTTTTTTACAAAATATAAGTTATAATATTGTTGGTCGGATAACTTTATCAATTTACTCTAATACAGTAAAGTGTTCGGGTGCATATGACCGCGATTCTTTGAAGAAGGAGGTCAGACTACATGGAGATCACAGATGTAAAGATCAGAAAGATCATATCTGAGGGCAGGCTCAGAGCCGTCGTTTCGGTAACGATCGACGATATGCTTGCCGTTCACGATATAAAGATCGTACAGGGCGATGAAAGGCTTTTCGTGGCTATGCCGAGCAGAAAAGACGAAAACGGTACATTCCGCGACATAGTTCACCCTATATCGCCGTCAGCAAGAAAACTTTTTGAGGAAAAAATCCTTGAAGCATATGAGCGTGAGCTTGCGGTCATAGAAGCCGAAGCTGGGAAAGAAGCTCAGAATGCCGGATCCGACGTTGAAGAAGTGACATTATGAAAGAACTGATGACCTGTCTGGAAAGGCAGGTCATTTTTTGTGCCTGCTTTCAGATCCCGAGGATACGGGCAGCTTTCAGAATGGCTATCTGAGTCTTGCCGTCACGGATAGTGCCGTCCATAACGAGCTTTACGGCTTCGCTGAGCGGTACCTTTTCCACATCGAGAAATTCATCCGGATCGAGGGACTGCTTCGAGAAGCTGAGTCCGCGCGCAAGGTACATATATGTTATCTCGGAGTTGTAAGCCGGTGTGGGGAGCATCTCGCCGAGGTAGGTGTACTCGGTGCAGGTGCAGCCGGTCTCTTCAAGGAGCTCGCGTCTGCCGCATTCAGCGTGATCCTCGCCCTTTTCGAGCTTGCCGGCAGGGACTTCGCGCGTAACAGCTGCAAACGGGTATCTGAACTGCTTTACGAGGTATATCTCGTTGTTTTCGGTGACCGGTATCACGCAGACGCCGCCGTTGTGGTGGAGGACGTCGCGGACGGCTGTGCCGCCGTTTTCAAGCTCAGCAACATCGTGAGTGATAGTGAAGATAGGTCCCTTGTAGACCTGATCGCTGGAAAGAGTTTTTTCCTGTAAGTGCATAATATTCTCCTTAAAACAGGCATATTCAGCCTGATATAGTCTTGAACTGGTCGTAGCCGTAGAAGTGCTTGTGAGGGTAATCCTCGTCCTCTCTGCGGAAGCGCTTTGAGATGAGGAGGTAGAGCGCGAGGAGCATAATTCCTGTGCCGCTCATAAGGAGACCGGCTGTGAGACCGGGAGTCCTGTAACGGAAAACTATCGTATTATCACCCTTTTCGGCTCTTACAGCCATAAAGCCGCCGGAGACCTTTTCGACATCGGCTTTTTCGCCGTTGACCTCAGCCGTCCAGCCTTCGCTGTAAGGTACGCTGAAAAATACGAGCTGTGGCTTGTCGAGGGTTATCTCGGAGCGGAAGCTCTTTGAGTCGAAGCTGAACTCCCTTGAAGCATTTCGCTGTTTGCTGCGGCAGAACTGCTCGTACTCCTTCTTTGTCGGAGTATCGGCAGTCTTGTCCTCGGTGAGTATATCGGAGTATTTCTCCGCCTGTTCGTCCGAGAGAATGAGCGACTTTATGAGCGATTTTTCGCGGTCGGACTTGCTCAGCTTGCCGGAGGTCTCCTCAGTGATGAAGCTGTCGTAGGCGAAGCCCATCGGGATATAGAGCTCGTTTTCGTACACCTCGAAGTCGCCGTTCGTGGTGACGTAGGTGAAGCCCGGCAGATATTCGGTGATATTGGCGTTTTTGTAGTCCTTTTCCTTTTTGGAGAGGCTCTTGCTGTCCGGCGAGACTGTCGGCGAGAGCTGGTCGTAGGACTTGGTCTTTCCCGAAATATCGCGGTAGAAATACTTCACGGAGAAGAGTCCGCGGAGAGTGTAGTGGGTGAGGTCGGCGCGCGAAGCGACGTCCCTGTCAACGCCGACGGACTCGTAAAAGTCCATAATAGAAGTCGAAACGACGCTCTGGAAAGCTCGCATACAGGGGAGCTCCCAGTACATCGGGTAGTTGTCATCGTCCTCGGAGATGTCAACGCGGAAGAAGTTGTCCTCCGAGACCTTTTCGTAAACTATGCTGTCCCTGCCGTTTATGACGTCCCTGATGTAGGTCTTTGCTCCGGAAATGCTCACGGCTTCGTAGAATATCGTCGTGAATATGCAGATTATCGAAGCAAATGCGGTCATAACTGCGGCGAGCTCGCGGAAACTTTTGCCTTTCTGACGGCGCTTTATCAGTATCAGGCAGGCGATGAGGTTTGCCGCAGCGACTCCTGCAACTATCCAGAAATAACCAATGTCTTCAGGCATATGGAAGAAGCGGACTTTGTCTCCGGACTTTGTGGGGAAAAGTCCTATAACTGCGAAGATACCGAGTGCAGCCGCCGAGAATTTCCAGCCAGCCATAAGGTCGGCGTCCGCATCGTCGAGGGACTGCGCGGTCATCATTGCGAAAATGAGTATCGGCATATAGAACCAGCGCGCGTAGTAGTAGCCGTTGAACGCCTGAAATGCGCAGTTCAGGCACGGAACGAACGCGCAGACTATCAGGAAGAGCGACAGTCTCGAAGCCCAGTGCTTGCGCTTGCCCTTGATGAAAGCATAGAAGCCGGTCATCGAGAAGAGCGGCAGATAACCGCCGATAGAAGCCCATTTGGCGTATCCCGAATGGAAGAGGTTGGGGTTCGCAGGCGGATCGGGCGGCATAAAGAAGCTCTGAATGACGCGCGGTATTATCGTATCGTCGGTATACAGGAGCATATCCCTTCCGTAGAGACGCTCGTTGAGACGGTCGTTGCCGAAGATCGCGAGTGCGGACGGCAGGAGTATCGCAGAAGCGATGAGTCCGCCTGCAACTGCCTCAAATGCGAGCGACGCGAACTTTTTCCGGTTAGTGTGGAAATCCTGTGCCGGCATACGGAAGAGGTAGTAGAGTATCAGGAAGATGACCTGACCGGCAAAGAAGTAGTAGTTCAGGAGTGCCATAAGTGCGACGCTGAGGGCGAAAACTCCCTTTCTGCCGCGGTTTATGTGTTCCTCCATAGCGATGAGCGTCAGAGGGAAGAATGCCGTAACGTCCTGAAAATGGTTGAAGAAGATGTTATAGACCTGAAATCCGGAGAATGCATAGAGCAGTCCGCCTGTGAGAGCGGCTTCCTTGCTGCGGACGAACCTGCGGATATAGGCGTAGGCGGTCAGTGTTGCGAGACCGTGCTTGAGTGCCAGCAGGAAGGGCATAGCGTAGGTCACGGCACCTGCCGGGAGTATGGTGGACAGCCAGAAGAACGGGCTGCCGAACAGATAGAACGAGTAAGAGGTCATAAAGTCCGAGCCGAGGTCGGTGAACCAGTGCCAGCCGAACTGACCGTTTCTCACTGCGGTATTAGCGGTGTGGTAGAAGTTTATCTGCTGTGCGTTGTAGTCGCCGGAGTAGATGAAGTAGCCCTTTTCGACTACCATTACCGGCAGCAGCGACAGCAGAAGGCATACGAAGCCGGCAGCAAAAGCCTTGAAGTATAGCTCTCCGGAACGGCTGCGCAGGTTGAGTTTAGTTTGCATTTTGCCCTCCTGTGGCATAGGATATACATATTTATTATTATAGCACAAACTTTCGGAAATAGCAATAACTTTGTGAATATTTGTATGGAACGGCGTTCCCGGAGGTACATAACCCACTGATGTAGGGGCTGGCGTCCCCGACAGCCCGCAGTCGGAGTATTGCAAAGACCGGCGTCCACGACAGCCGCAGCCCGGGCTGAGAAAACGGCGAAACAAAGGTGTTGCTATTTTTGCTGGAATATGTTATAATATAATGTATGCGAAATTTTGCGGACGTTAGATCGTCCGCAGCGGAAAGGTCTGAAAAGATGTCAGTTTATCTTGATAATGCTGCTACAACAAAGCCCTGTAAAGCGGCGGTTGAGGCTGCTGTTGCGGCAATGACTGAGAATTACGGCAACCCCTCGTCCCTGCACCGTGCAGGTCTCGATGCGCAGCTTGCGGTCGATAAGGCGAGAAAGATCATCGCTGATACGCTCGGCGCGGACAGCGTATGTATATATTTTACCTCCGGAGCAACCGAGAGCAACAACCTCGCTCTCCGCGGAATTACCGGAGCTTACGGCAGAAACCGCAAAAAGATAGTCGTTTCGGCTGTGGAACACGCTTCGGTCGCTGAGACAGCCTCCGACCTCGAAAAGAAAGGCTTTGAGGTGGTAAGGGTTTCTCCGCGTGAAGACGGGAAATTCTATGCGGCTGACTTCGCGGCAGCCTGTGACAGCTCGACCTGCCTTGTGAGTATGATGCTCGTGAACAACGAAACAGGCTATATACTGCCGGTCAGAGAGACTTTTGCGGCAGTGAAGAGACGCTTTCCGGAGACAGTGACTCACTGCGACTGCGTTCAGGGCTATATGAAGCTCCCTGTGAAAGCCGGTGCGCTCGGCGCAGACCTCATCTCGCTCAGCGGACACAAGATACACGGAGTCAAGGGAGTCGGCGCGATATACATAAAAAAGGGCATCAGAGTAACCCCAGTCGTGACCGGCGGAAAGCAGGAAAAGGGCATACGCTCCGGAACCGAGAGCGTTCCGCTGATAGCTGCGTTCGGAGCGGCTGCTGAGGAGCTTTTCCCGACTGTTGCCGCAAGGTACGAAAGAGTCTCGGTGCTGAAAAAACACCTGCTTGACAGGCTTTCCGGTATGGATAATGTACTGGTGAATTCGCCGGAGGACGGTTCGCCTTACATAATCAACATCTCGGTGGTCGGAAGACGTTCCGAGATAATGCTGCACTTCCTCGAGAGCAAGGGCATCTATGTTTCGAGCGGCTCAGCTTGCTCAAAGGGGCAGCAGAGCGGCGTTCTTGAGCAGTTCGGCATAAAGGACAAGCGCGCGGACGGTGCGCTGCGCATAAGCATCACCGCTGAGACCACAGAAGCGGAGCTCGATGAGTTCGCAGAAGCTCTCAGCGAGGGCATCGGAAAGGTGAGAGGATAAATAAAGGCGTAAGAAATAGTTCTTCAAAAGGCTTGGAATGGCTGCCGACAAAAAACTTAATGAGAAAATCAGTTTAGGAGAATGAATATGAAAGAAGTAATACTTGTAAAATACGGCGAAATGGCGCTGAAAGGTCTGAACAAAAAGACCTTCGAGGATATGCTCACAAAGAACATCAAGCGCCGCATAAAGGGACTCGGACACTTTGTCTGCACAAGCGCACAGTCCACCCTCTACATTGATCCGCAGGACGATGACATTGACCTTTCCGAGGTAGTTGACAGAGTGGGGAAGATATTCGGTATCGCAGCCCTCTGCCGCGCAGGAGTCTGCGAGAAGGACTTCGGCGATATTACTGAGAAGAGCGTCGAATATCTCAGCGATATCCTCAGCTGTGCAAGGACTTTCAAGGTCAATGCGAAGCGCTCCGACAAGGCTTTCCCGATGAAGTCGCCGGAGATCTGCCGCGAGCTCGGCGGCATACTCCTTGACAAGTTCCCGAACCTCTCGGTTGACGTAAATAACCCTGAGGTCATCGTAACAGTCGAGGTGCGTGACACGAACGCCTATATCCACGCCGAGAACATCAAGGGCGCAGGCGGACTCCCGGTCGGAAGCAGCGGAAAGGCTATGCTCCTGCTTTCCGGCGGTATAGACAGTCCGGTCGCAGGCTGGATGATGGCGAAAAGAGGCGTACACATCGCGGCTATTCACTATGTGAGCCCTCCCTACACCTCCGACCGCGCTCAGCTCAAGGTCGAGCAGCTCTGTGAAAAGCTCACTGACTGGTGCGGCGGCATAGCCTTCTACTGTGTGCCGTTCACGGAGCTTCAGGAGGCTATCAAGGACCACTGTCCCGAGGAGTTCTTTACTATTATAATGAGAAGACTTATGATGGAGATCGCACAGCGCATCGCGGCTAAGGACGGCTGCCTTGCACTCATCACCGGCGAGAGTGTCGGTCAGGTAGCGAGTCAGACTATGGCTGCTATCGCCTGCACGGACGCTGTTTGCAGGATACCGGTATTCCGTCCCTGCGTTGGTATGGACAAGACCGAGATCATCGAGATCGCGCGTAAGATAGACACATTCGACATCTCAACGCTCCCGTATGAGGACTGCTGCACGGTATTCACCCCCCGTCACCCCAAGGTAAGACCTCAGCTCAGCGACATCGAAAAGGCTCAGAACAGCTTTGATTTCGAGCCGCTCATACAGAAAGCCGTTGAGAATACCGAGCTCAAGACCTTCAACTACGAGGGCTGATCTGTTTATTTCACAAAAAATACACATAATAATTGTGCAGAACCTACAAAAACGATAGGAGCGATATTGTGAGCAGCAGTTATAATAATGAATGTGTATCCGGAAATCTTGACAAAACGGTTACAAATGTTGTAAAATTATTGAAGCAGAATGGGTGGACTATATCCACAGCCGAAAGCTGTACGGGCGGTCTGCTCTCAGAGCTGATAACCTCGGTCGCAGGTGCGTCGGAGGTGTTCGAGCTCGGTATCTGCTCCTATTCCGAAAGGATAAAGAATGAATTGCTGGGAGTGCCCCTTGCGGACATCGCTGAACACGGCGTTGTCAGCGAACAGGTTGCTCTCGCTATGGTAAAAGGACTGAAACAGCGCTCCGGCGCGGAGGTTTGCGTGTCTGTCACCGGTATAGCCGGTCCGTCGGGCGGCACTCCGGAACAGCCGGTTGGCACAGTCTATATTGGCTTTGACATCAACGGTAAGCAGTTCGTAAGGCTCCCGGAGCTGTGGGAGCTGCCGGATACGAGCAGGGAGAACATCCGCCGTGCCGCCGCTGCTTACGCATTTGAAACGATAGAGAGAATACTCACGGAGGAGATTTCCGTAAGATGAGCGATAATTTCAATGAAGTGTCCGACGCTGAGGCTAAGCGCCGTGCAGAGAGGATAAATGCGATAAAGAAGTCTGTCCGCGCGGCTTCTGAGGAAAAGCCTGACAGCTCCGAAAGCGCAGCTCTTGCGGCTCTTGCAGCCCTCGGAGATGTGACCGCAGGAAGAGCTCCGGCTCCTGAACGCAGACCTGCACCCAAGCCGGTCAGCCGGAAGCCTATGGATGTCAACGATATCCTGCGCGAGCTCGACAGCCGTAATTCCTCTGCCGACACATCTGAAACAAAGGTCGGTGCAGAGGACATAATACGCAGTATGGACGAGAGCGTTCCCGAAGCTGCTCCGGAAGAGCCTGTGTACAGACAGGCACCGGTCATCAGCCACGAAGCTCCGCCGCCGGCAGTGAAAAGAGCTCCGGTACACAGCGAAGAAGAGGACACAAAGCTGTTCAGAGTGAACGAGCCGGCAGACAGACCGGCAGAGGCTCACGAAACAGAGCCGGAACAGCCTGAAGTATCCCACAAGAAAAAGAAGAAAAAAAAGAAGAGAACTATAAAACAGCGTTTGCGCGGTCTGTTCCCGCAGAAGGGCGACAGCATTTTTGAACGCATAAGAAAACTGCTTTTCCTCGGCGCGCTGGTCGTTATCGTTGTATGCGGCTATATCGTTGCCGACTATTATATAGACCTCTGGCGCAGTAAGCGCGAAAACCAGCAGACTATGAGCAATTACTGGGACGAGATCAAAGAGGACAGCACACGTCCTACAAAGGTCGATGCGGATAACCGCAAGGTCTACACTATGCTCACCGGTGCGAAGGAGCTGCTCGAGAAGAACAGCGACGTCGTGGGCATTATCCGTATCGAGGATACTGCCATAAACAACCCTGTTATGCAGGCTGAGGACAACAAAAAGTACCTCAATAAGAAGCTGAGCGGAAGAGAGTCCAGAGCAGGAGAGCTCTTCCTCGATTACAGGAACCACTTTGATGAGGTGGACGATGAAGGGCATCTTATCTGCGAAAATTCCGACAATCTCGTTATCTACGGTCACGAAATGGGCGACGGACAGATGTTCGGAAGCCTCAACAACTACCGCAGCTACGATTACTACTACGGAGAACACCCGATCATTGAGCTCAATTCCAACTACGAACAGTACAAATACAAGATATTCTCGTTCTTCGTTCTCGACGCAGAGGACGATACCGAGACAAAGTTCGACTGCTGGAACACCCTTGATTTTGATGACGAGGAGGAGTTCTACGAGTTCGTCAACGAGGCTAAGCGCAGAACCATACGCCTCAACGACGTCGATATGAAGTACGGCGACCAGATACTGACTCTCTCGACCTGCAACGGTCTGCTCGGAGACAGGAGCCGTCTCATAATTATGGCAAGAATGGTCAGGGAAGGCGAGGATCCGCTCGCAGGAACACAGAACAGCGTTCCCAATCCCAATATCAAATGGCCTACACTATATTATAAAACAAGAACAAATGAAAAGTACGATCCTGATGCTGAATTCGTTCCTTACGGTCCGGAGAGCAACACGACCGCTGCAAAAGAAGCGTCAACAGAGACACAGACAGCTTCTCAGGAGAAATAAATGGACAAAAAGAAAAAAATCATCGTTTCGGGCGCAGCAGGTGCTGCTGCACTCGTGCTGGCGATCGTCAGCGTAACGACTCTTAAAAAAGATAAAGAAACAGTCCCGACAGTCACCGATACTACGACGGCTGTCACGACGACCGAGCCCGTGGGGCTCCCGGCTGGCTGGGAGAACGACATAGCGTATTCTCCGGAGGTCAGCGGTCTCAGCGGCAGAGCAAGATCGCTTCTGAGACTCAATCCCGACATCTGCGGCTGGATAAGGATCCACGGTACACAGGTGGATTACCCTATCACCAAGGATCCCGGCGAGATAAGCAAGGACAACAAGTTTTACGGCGGCGAGGATTTCAAGCCCAACTGGTTCTACCTCGACCACGATCTCGACAGGAGCTACAAGGAATCGGGTACTATTTATATGGATTACCGCGACGACTTCGGTTCTGATGAATCGAAGCAGTCGGAAAATCTTCTGCTTTACGGTCACGATATGCTGAACGGTTCGATGATGGGTTCGCTCAGGAACTACCGTCTTGACTACGACTTCTACAACGGAAGCCCGTTCATTGAGCTGAGTTCAAACTACCGTGATTATGACTATGTTATATTCGCCTTCCTCGTTACGAGCGGAAGCTACAACGATACAGACTTCCACTACTGGAATATGGAGGAGCTCGACGACAAGGAGACGTTCGACGGCTACGTTGAACACTGCGTGAAGAATTGTCCGCTGGATATGGGCATAGATGTCCAGTACGGCGACAAGCTCGTCACACTTTCCACCTGCTACGGTGCGGAGGGAAATTACCGCTTCATCGTTGTCGGACGCAGACTCCGCGAAGGCGAGGTCGCCGGCGACCTTTCCTCGGTAAAGCACACCGAGGAGTACATAAAGGCTCATCAGCCGGAAACTACTGAGGCTTCGGCAGACGCTTCAGCAACATCAACAGAGGCTGCGGCACAGTAAGGTGCGGCGGTTTCTTACAAGGAGTAAAATATGGATACCAAAAGTTCATTGAAAGCTGCTGCGGCTGTTGTCGCTGCCGTTCTGACGATATCAACGTCAGCCGGTATGAAAGCGTATGACGATGCAGTGGCTATCGAGGATACTTCAGCATCTGAGACCGGTACTCAGCCCGGTGAGGAGATCGTTCCTGAGGAGCAGATCGAATGGCACAAGGCTGATGTTTCGGCGTATGACGACAGCTTGTCGATGATAAGCTATGCGCGTACCACACCGGATATGTTCAAGCTCGGAGACGGGCTCGTGAACGCGCAGCCGGACAGTGATGCTTCAAAGGCACTCTCAGAGGAACAGCAGGCTATGCTGCTCCTTATCAGAAAAAAGATCAGAAACGCTACGCCGGTACTCGGCAAGAAGAAAAAAGGCGCTACACCTACTGCCGTTGAGGTATACACCTCGGGCGGCGAGCTCAAGAATGTACCTGAGCCGCAGCACGGACAGGTAGTTCAGAGCAATCCCGGCGAATTCGCTATCCAGACCTACGGCTGGGGACACGGCGTCGGACTCAGTCAGAACGGCGCTAACTTCTATGCAAAGTACGCAGGCTGGACATATCAGGACATTCTCTATCACTACTATCCGGGCACTCATCTTATGAATACCGGTACAACTGATACGGAAGTCCTCACGGTAGAGCACGTTCCGGCGGGCAAGACTCTCGATATCATCGCCGGTATCGTTTACCACGAAATGGGAAGCTCGATGGCTCCCGAAGCTATGAAGGCGCAGGCTGTTGCAGCATACACCTTCCTCAAGTACAACAACGACGACTCGTTCGATATGCGAATGAAGGCTGATCCTCCGCAGAATGTCATCGACTGCTGCAAGGAGGTACTCGGAGAAGCCCTCTATTATAATGATGATTTCGCGCTCACGATGTTCTATGCTTCATCGGGCGGAACTACTTCAAACTGCAACGAGATATTCTGTCAGGATCTCCCGTATCTCAGAACGGTCTCCGGAGACTACGACGAGGCTTACGATCCCCACTACGGAACAGTTACCTATATGACTGCCGCAACTATGAGGAACAAGATAGAGTCTCTCTACAACATCTCGCTCTCCGATGATCCCAACAACTGGATAAAGCCCACATATTCTTCGACAAGCGGATACATCAACAGCGTGAACATCGACGATCAGATAAGTGTTCAGGGCTATTCGTTCTCGCTTGCAATGGGCTTCAAGTCCTGCAAATTCAACATCACTTATACAGACTACGTCAAGGGCGATGACAACGGCGAAAAGAAGGAGGGAGCTACTATCCCTGTACTTTCACCGAAGGACAAGAACATCGCACCGCCTTCCGAGAAGAAGGAGGTACCCACAAAGGTACACCCGACTGAGGCTGCAACTGAGGAACCCACTACGGTAACAGCCGTTACAACGGCTAAGGCGGCAACAACTACTGCAACTGTAACTACTGTAACAACAACTACCGCTGCTGCAACAACAGTTGCTGCAACTACTGCTGAAAAGGTGACAGAACCTGAAACAACAGTTATATTTGAAGCAACAGAAGCAGCTACTGAATAAACACTGTATGAAATAAGTCTTCCTGCACTGATCATCGTGCCGGAGACTTATTTTGTTTTATCAGAGGTGAGCAGTGGTGGTGAAGCAGGGGGTGATTTTTACCTTAAATTACCCCCTGTGGGTGAAATAAGGTGAAAATTTTAAAAACGTTCGTTCGCAAATATGCGCAGCGAGGTTATTGTAACTAAATATTTGATTGCACTCACTTGTCAATCTTGTGAAAAATTACTAATTGCATATTACTCTATAAAGTGGTAAAATAGATTATAGGGTGAATAAAGGTGTTCAGAAGTGATTTATTCCACAATTGAGGTGAAATATTCCACAAGCTGTTGAAAAGTGAGGTGAAAGTTCATGGCAGAACCGTTATGCGGTACTTATTATCCAAGTATAGATCAGAAGGGACGTATGAGCTTTCCCAATAAGCTGAGGGAGATCCTCGGCGTGGAGTTTTACCTTTGTGCAGGTTACGATGACAAATATATCGCCGTTTATTCAACTGAGGAATTTGAAAAGTACAGACAGAAGCTCGAAACTATCCCCGGCAAGACCGGTAGCGAGATAAGAAGACGCTTCCTCGCCTGTGCAGACAAGCAGGTCCCCGACAAGCAGGGAAGAATTTTCATCACCCAGCATCTCAGGGATCACGCCCAGATCAGCGATGAGGTAGTCGTTATAGGCGCTTCAAACAAGGCTGAGATCTGGAACAAACAACTCTGGGAAGAGTTCAACAGCAATGTTTCTCAGGAGGATATAAACGCTGCTCTTGCCGATCTCGTACTCTGATCGCCGGCAGCCGCATATTGAACGGCTTTTCGGCTAAGGAGAGATCTTATGGAATTCAGTCATATACCCGTTTTGCTTGATGAATGTATGGAAGGTCTGGACATACGTCCGGACGGTATCTACGTTGACGGTACTGCCGGCGGCGCAGGTCATTCTTCAGCTATCGCAGCCCGTCTCGGTGAGAACGGCAGGCTCATTGCCCTCGACCGCGATCCCGACGCAGTAAAGACGGCTTCGGAAAGACTGTCTGTCTACCCTAACGCTCAGGTCATACACAGCAACTATTCGCAGATGCGTGATGTGCTCGACGACCTCGGCATAGACAAGGTGGACGGTATCCTGATGGATCTCGGCGTTTCGTCGTATCAGCTCGATGAAGAGAGCAGAGGCTTTTCCTACCACTCGGACGCTCCTCTCGATATGAGAATGAGCAAGGAGGGTATGAGCGCCGCAGACGTTGTGAATACTTATTCGGAAAGTGAGCTCGCAAGGATACTGTTTGAGTACGGCGAGGAGAAATTCTCCCGCAGGATAGCTTCAAACATCGTCCGTAAGCGTGAGGAGGCTCCTATCGAGACTACTCTCCAGCTTGCCGATATAGTAAGGGACAGCGTTCCGCAGAAGGCACGCCGCGATAAGAACCCGTGCAAGAAGACCTTTCAGGCAATACGCATCGCCGTCAACGGTGAGTTCGACCACCTCTCAAGAGGACTCGAAGAAGCGTTTTTCAGTCTGAAACCCGGCGGCAGGCTCGCTGTCATAACATTCCATTCGCTTGAGGACAGGATAGTCAAGCAGAAATTTGCAGGCTGGTGCAAGGGCTGTATATGCCCGCCTGATTTTCCTCAGTGCGTTTGCGGACATAAACCCAAGGGAACACTTGTAAACAGAAAACCCATCGAAGCAGAGGAAAAGGAAGTAGAAAGAAACAACAGAAGCAGAAGCGCTAAGCTCAGGATCATTGAAAGGAGCGCGGATAATTAATGGCTGCATATGATTTTGCCTACATTTTTGAGGACGAAGATTATAACAGCTCAGGATCTGACAACGACCGCGATTCCGACAACGATAAGGACAAGGAGAACGGAAGTGAAGAAGAATCGCAGATAAGGGTAAGATATACAGAAGCCCGCAGCGGTTCGGTAATGACCATAATCCTTATGTCAGCTATCGCAGCTATCGTGCTCGGACTCGTTATATATTCGCTCGACAAGCGCAATACGATGTATAACAGAGTCGCTGACAAAAACCACGAGCTGAGTCTTGTGGAGGCGGATAACGTCAGACTCCAGTCAGAGCTTGAGAGCAAGGTCTCGGCAAAAAACGTCGAGGACTACGCTAAAAATGTGCTCAGTATGCAAAAAATAGATTCATCGCAGATCAAATATATAAAAACACAGGAGAGCGATGAAGTTAAAATTCCCGAGAAGGAGAAGGGCATAAAGGCAAAGGTAAAGTCCTTCTTTGAGGATCTCGTGGAATATTTCAGAGGGTAGTTCAAATATAATATACAAAGCTGCCCGATATTATCAATGAACACTATCGGCGAAAAAAACAAATATGCCGAAGTATAGTAGAACACGGAGATACAACGGGTGATCGGAATACCGGACCTGTGACTCGCGGACGTCTGAACGCAGGGCGTCCGCGGGGCTCAGTCCATCGCTTCAGGCGAAAATCCTTCGTCGTATCGGAAACAGGACATCACAAAAAAGAAATACGATGTTCACAGGGCGGGGCAGCACAGTTACCCTGCCTTATTCTATTTACAGGAAAAAATCGTCGCAAAGACTTACATATAGTGCCTTGTAAAGGAGCAGACTATGGCAAATGTAAACCCTACAAATTCAATGAGATTCAGAGCCAAGATAGTTATGACGGCTGTATTCGTGGTGCTCTTCGGAGCTGTTGCCGCGAATTTTTTCAGGATCTCGGTAATTGATAACAAGAAGTATCAGGCAATGGCTAATGACCGTCATTTCGGTTCGATAAGCATTTCCGCACACCGCGGTTCGATATTTGACTCAAAGGGTGCTGTAATTGCCAAGAGCGCTTCCGTATATAAGGTCATACTCGATCCGTCGTGCTTCCGCGATGAGCTCGTTGAGCTCAGAAAGCGCGTGGATAAGCGCAATGCCGATAAGCAGAACGGTTCATACAAGCCGAGATACGATGAGGAGGGCAACGAGATTGACGCTCTTCCGGAGTCTGTTGACGCTTTCGTGTCAGAGGTGAGCGCAAAGCTCTCTTCCAAGCTGAATATCAAGCCCGAGGACGTACAGAAGGCTATGGACGCCGATACACAGTACAGTATGCTTCAGGATCAGGTCGAGAAGCAGGTCGCTGATGAGCTCATCTCCTACTTCAACCAGTACAATATGATCTCTCTCTACGTTGAGGAGGACACCAAGAGATACTACCCCCAGAGCGAGCTTGCTGCGTCGATAGTCGGCTTCACGAATTCTGACGGAAACGGACTCTACGGCATTGAGGCTTACTACGATGACTACCTTGCCGGTGTTGACGGAAAGACCGTCTCGGCGAAGGATTCCAACGGCAACGAGCTCCCCTACAAGTATTCAAAGACCTACGCCGCAAAGAACGGCGATGACATCTATCTCACTATCGACAGCAATATCCAGTTCATACTCGAAAAGCACCTTCAGGAAATGGTCAACAACTTCAAGGTCAAGAACCGCGGCTGTGCTATCCTTATGAACTGCAAGACCGGCGCTGTCTACGGTATGGCGCAGTACCCGTCGTTCGACCTCAACCACCCCTACGAGATCTCAGACAAGGTGGTCGCTGAGGAGATAAAGCAGATAACTGACAAGACCGAGGCTGAAAAGCGCAGCAAGGAGGAGCGCGAGCTCCAGTGGAGAAACAAGGCTCTCACAGAACGTTACGAGCCGGGTTCGGTATTCAAGGTGCTCACCAGCGCTGCCGCTGCCGAGGAGAACCTCATAGACTTTGAGAAGCGCTACCTCTACTGTGACGGCGCAAAGATGATACCCGGAGTTCCCAATCCTATCCGTTGTCATCAGGAGGGCGGCCACGACTCACAGACCTTCCAGGAGGCACTCACCAACTCCTGTAACCCTGCCTTTATCGATATCGGCTGGGCGCTCGGCGAGGATAAGTTCGTCTACTACTGTGACGCTTTCGGACTCGCTGAGAAAACAGGCATCGACCTCCCTGCCGAGAGCAGAGGCGATCCCTTTACAAAGGAAACTATCAACAAGCTCAACCTTTCGACCGGTTCTATCGGACAGGGCGAAACTGTTACTCCTATCGAGATGATAACCGCATACTGTGCGGCTATCAACGGCGGCTACCTCCTCAAGCCCTATGTTGTTGAGAAGATAGTCGATCAGGAGGGCAATATCGTTCAGAAGAACGAGAGAACAGTACGCCGTCAGGTAATATCCGAGGACACATCAAAGAAGCTGAGGAGCTGTCTCGAACAGGTAGTAGTCAGCAAGCCTCAGAGCAATGTTGCTATAACGGGCTACTCTATCGGAGGCAAGTCCGGTACATCACAGCGTAAGATGATAACTGCCGAGAACGAGGGCGGTGACTGGAGACAGGAGGAGGACGCTGCAAAGCAGGAATACTGTGCTTCGTATGTGTGCTTCACACCTGCCGAGGATCCCGAGCTCATACTTCTCGTTATGGCTGATATGCCTGACAAGAACATCGAATACTACGGAAGCAAGGTCGCAGTGCCTACTGCCCGCGACATACTCGAAGAGGTGCTCCCGTATATGAATATGAGTCCTGAGTATTCAGATGAAGAGCTCCGCGATCTCGATGTAAAGATACCGATACTTGAGGGCTCGCTCGATGATGCAACTGCTACTCTCGACGCTCTCGGACTCAGATACGAGAAGATCGGCAACGGCATCGACGTTGTTTCACAGTATCCGCTCACGGGTACGGCGATCTCGAAGGACGGAACGGTCTACCTCTATACCGAGAAGGTCAGCAATATAGAATATGTTGCTGTGCCGGACCTGAGATACAATGATCTGACAAGTGCAAATCAGCTCGCTGAGTCCTACGGCGTAAACATATCAACGTCCGGTGCGTCACCGTCTGCTGCCGGAGCGACAGTCGCGGAACAGAGCCTCGAACCGGGCACACGAGTCCCGAAGGGAACCGTTGTCAAGCTCGAATTCAAGCTGCCGGATGTAGCGTTCAATGATTAACGCAGGAAACAACAAACAATAATAAAAATACAGGAGGCGTCGGAATGAAATTATATGAACTGCTTGAGAATAACGCTGAGACCGCTATCGGCGATACAGAGATAACTTCGGTTACGGATAATACGGCAGAAGTAAGTGAAGGCAGTCTTTTCGTGTGTGTCAAGGGACAGAAGTTTGACGGACACAGCGCTGCGGCTGAAATGCTCGAAAAGGGCGCGGCAGCGGTAGTCTGCGAGCACGATCTCGGACTCGGGGACAGACAGATAATCACCGATAACTCCCGTAACCTCTACGGAAAGCTCTGCGCTGCGTGGTTCGGACACCCGGAGCGCAAGATAAAGATGATAGGCGTTACCGGTACGAACGGAAAGACTACTATCACGAATGTTATAAAGCATATACTTATGAGTACAGGTCACAAGACCGGTCTCATTGGAACTATACAGAACGAGATAGGCGACGAGATAGTCCCGACCGAGAACACCACCCCCAAGACTCACGAGTTTATGGCACTGCTTGACAGAATGGTCCGTGAGGGCTGCGAGTATGTGGTAATGGAGGTATCATCGTTCGGACTCGTCCAGAACCGTATCGGTTCATCATGGTTCGGCATAGCCCTCTTCACGAATCTCACTCAGGATCACCTTGACTACCACAAGGATATGGAGGACTACTATCAGGCAAAGAAGATGCTCTTCGATATTTGCGACACCGCTATCTGTAACATCGACGACGACTACGGCAGAAGACTCTACGGTGAGATAGGCTGCGAGAAGCAGACCTTCAGCACAAAGGAGAACGCTACATTCTACGCTGACGGCATAAAGCTCAAAGCGAGCGGTTCGAGCTTCTGGTTCTGCAACGAGGGCAAGTCCCACTTCGTAAAGACGAGGATACCGGGAATGTTCAATGTCTCGAACCTCACTGCCGCAATGGCAGCCTGTCTCAAGGCAGGCATACCGCTCGACAAGATCATCGCTGCTGTCGAGAGCTACGGCGGAGTAAAGGGACGCTGCGAGGTCATTCCGACCGGCAGGGACTTTACCGTTATCTGCGACTATGCTCATACACCCGATGCGCTCGAGAACGTTCTCAGGAGCGTCAAGGAGTACGTTTCCGGCAGACTCATCTGTCTCTTTGGCTGCGGCGGAGACCGTGACGCGGCAAAGCGTCCTAAAATGGCTCAGGCAGCTGCAAAATACGCCGATCTTCTCATAGTAACGTCAGATAATCCGCGAAATGAGGAGCCGGAGGCTATCATCAGCGAGATACTCACAGGTCTTGAGGGAAGCTCCGTAAAGTACGAAGTTGTCACGGACAGGCGCGAGGCTATATATTATGCCTTGAAAATTGCTGAAAAAGGTGATATAATAGTTCTTGCCGGAAAAGGTCACGAGGATTATCAGATCCTTGCCGGCGGAAAACACATACACTTTGATGAGCGCGAGGTAGTTGCAGAGGGCTTGAAGCTCCTTGACTGAGCGCGAAAAATAAACGGGAGTTGTTGAATATAATGTCATTCTGGGTAATAAATCTGATAGTGTCGCTGGTATCCTTTGCGCTGGCGGGAGTTTCGGGAATTTTTCTCGTACCGTTCCTGCACCGCCTGAAGTTCGGTCAGCCGATAAAGACCGAGGACGGTCCGCAATGGCACGCCAAGAAGCAGGGTACTCCGACAATGGGCGGATTTATGTTCATAATAGCCTCGGTGCTGACTGCGGTCGGCGGCTATTGGGTATACAGGATGCGCGGCGGTGTTGACACCACCGACAAGGAGGTACTCAACAGCTTTTACAGAATGATGAGCGTTGTGGCATTTTCGATGCTCTTCGGACTCATCGGCTTTATAGACGACTTCATAAAGGTCGCAAGAAAGAACAACGACGGTCTTTCACCGCTCCAGAAAATGGCTTTCCAGCTCGTTGTGGCGATAGGCTTTCTGTTCGCACTGTGGAAGTTCGGCTGCGACTCCACACGCATCGACCTCGGATTTGTAAGGACTCCTTCTCTCGGTATCTTCTACTATCTGCTGATGATACCCGTTATCATATACCTCACCAATGCGGTGAACCTCACTGACGGCGTTGACGGTCTCTGCGGCTCGGTAACATTTGTTGCGATGCTGATATTCACAGTCTGCTGCGCAATACTCAGGGAGACTGAGCTGTCCCTATTCACAATGGCTCTTGCAGGAGGCTGTCTCGGCTTCCTCATCTGGAACCTCAATCCGGCTAAATGCTTTATGGGCGATACCGGTTCGATGTTCCTCGGAGCGGCTGTCACCGGAGTCGGTCTCGTGCTCCACAACCACCTGCTCATACTGCTCGTGTCGCTCGTTTACATAATCGAGGCTCTGTCGGTAGTGATACAGGTAAGCTACTTCAAGTACACCAAGAAGAAGTACGGCGAGGGCAGAAGGATATTCAAGATGACTCCTATCCACCATCACTTCGAGATGAGCGGCTTCAGCGAGTATAAGATAGTGATAACATTTTCTATGACTGGTATGATATTCGGCGTACTGGGAATAATCTCATTACTGGTATTCTGAGACCGGGGGCAGTATGCTCCGGCACTGCTCACGGCAGTGCGGAAAATCTGAACGGAGGACGCAATGGCGGAACGCAAACAGAAAAAAACGGGTGCAGCTCGTACCCTGTGGAAGACCTTTGTCGGTGAAGGAAGAAACAGCGATATAAGTCTGTCGTTTTTTGCATATGTAATGATACTGCTGGTAGTGGGTATCGTAATGATGTCGTCCGCGAGCTATGCGTGGGCTTACAGCGAAAAGGACGGCGACGGTCTTTACTACGCGCGAAATCAGGCAAAAATGGCTGTAATAGGCTTCGGCGCGATGATCTTCTTTATGAAGATGGACTACCACAATCTCAAAAACATCAAGATACCGGTGATAAAGAAATTCAACATCGCCGGACTTCTCTATGTATTCGCAGCATTGCTGCTGGTGCTGGTACTCGCTATCGGTAACGACGAGGGCGGTACTATGGGCGCTAAGCGCTGGCTGACGCTCGGACCTATCAACTTCCAGCCGTCAGAGTTCGCAAAGCTGGCGATAATCGTTTTCTTTGCCTATAATATGGAGCGCGACGGCAAAAAGATGAATACCTTCAAGACCGGTATTATGAAATATGCCGGACTTATGGCGGTATATGCGCTGCTGCTCTATAAGGAGCCCCACCTTTCCGGTCTTATCCTCGTCGTAACTATCTCGATAGCAATGATACTCTGCGGCGGTGCGAACAAGAAGCAGTTCATACTGCTCGGCGCGGCTGCACTTGCACTTGCTGTCATAATCATTTCGTGGCAGGCGCAGGTCGAGGACAGCTACGTTTCAAAGCGTATCAAGTCGTGGAACGATCCCTTTGCGGACGTCCTCGATGATACATGGCAGACTGCCAACTCGATAATCGCCATAGGCTCAGGCGGAATGTTCGGTCTGGGACTCGGCAACTCAAGACAGAAATATATGTACCTCCCCGAAACGAAGAACGACTTCGTTTTCCCGATCGTATGCGAGGAGCTCGGATTTGTGGGAGCGTTTGCGATAATGATGGTATTCTTCCTCCTGATAGTCGAGGGCTTTTCGATAGCAGTTCGCTGCAAGGACCGCTTCGGTATGCTCATAGCAGTCGGTATAACCACTCAGATAGGAATTCAGACCGTCCTCAACCTCGCCGTTGTAAGCAACCTAGTTCCGAATACCGGTATCAGCCTGCCGTTCTTCAGCTACGGCGGTACGGCGCTGATAATGCAGCTGGCGGAAATGGGCATAATGCTCAACATCTCCCAGCAGAGGTACTACCCGTCGGATAAGCCGGCGAAAAAGAAAAAACGTGCGGCAGCTCCCGAAAGACCGGAGCTGAACAATGCGTAAAGGAGCCTTAATATGAGAGTTCTGATAGCCTGCGGCGGAACCGGCGGACATATCAATCCCGGTATCGCTATCGCAGATATGATAAAGGAAAAATATCCCGATGCCGAGTTCCTCTTTGCCGGAACTCCCAAGGGTATGGAGTCGAAGCTCGTTCCGAAAGCCGGTTACAGGCTCGAGACTATCAAGGTCGCCGGCTTCCAGCGGAAGATATCGCTCGAGAACGTCGGCAGGAACGCTAAGGCTCTTGCCTACCTTGCGACCTCCGGAAAACGTGCGAAGCAGATAATAAAGGACTTCAAGCCCGATATTGCTATCGGAACAGGCGGCTATGCTGCCGGACCGGTCATAAGAAAGGCTGCGAAAATGGGTATCCCGACGGCTATCCACGAGCAGAATGCCTACCCGGGAGTTACGAACAGACTTCTCTCCAAGGAAGTTGACTACGTTATGCTCACGGTCATCGAAGCGCTCGACTATATGGACAAGAGCAAGTTCGAGTACAGCGTTACCGGACTTCCCGTGCGCAGCAGCATAAATTCGATGACAAAGGCTGAGGCGCGGAAGAAGCTCGGCTTCAACGACGACCTCACGATACTCTCATTCGGCGGAAGTCTCGGTGCAGGCTGCATAAACGAGACTATGGCTGCCGCTATCAAGTGGCACGTCAAGGAGGGACTCAGCATCAACCATATCCACGGCTACGGCGGTATGGGCAGAGACACCTTCCCTCAGGAGATGAAAGCAGCGGGTATCCCGATGAAGTCCGACAGACTCAGGATAACCGAATACATAAACGATATGGACGTATGCCTCGCAGCGGCTGACGTAGTTATCTGCCGCAGCGGTGCTTCGACACTCGCTGAGCTCGAGGCAGCCGGAAGGGCTTCTATACTGATACCCTCGCCGATAGTTGCCGGCAACCACCAGTACCACAATGCAATGGTGCTCGGAAAGGCAGGCGCGGCGATAGTCATCGAGCAGAAGGACGCTTCTCCGGAAAAGCTCATTGCGGAGATAAAGAGCTTTCTTGATAAGCCCGGCAAGGCTGACTCTATGGCGGACTGTGCGAAGAAGCTCTGCGTCACCGACACCAACGACCGTATTATGGCAGTCGTTGAAAAGCTGATAGCCAAGGGCAAAAAGTAACACTTATACCACACACGGCATATTATACACAAAGGCTGTGAGGTGGTAATATGCAGAAATTGATAGTGGAAGGCGGCAGGAAGCTCCGCGGCGAGATAGCTCTTCAGGGGAGCAAGAACAGTTCTCTGCCGATAATGGCGGCGGCTATTCTCTGCGGTGAGGAGTGTACGCTCCGCAACTGCCCTGCGCTGACCGATGTCTATGCGGCTTCACGCATACTCAACTGCGTGGGCTGCCGGTGTATGTTCTCGGGAAATACTGCGGCGGTGGACTCGTCTTCGCTGAGCGGTACTGAGATACCCGAGGAGCTTATGCACGAAATGCGCTCGTCCATAATCTTTATGGGAGCAATGCTCGGACGCACCGGCGAATGTACGGTGAGCGTCCCCGGCGGCTGTGAGCTCGGACCTCGTCCGATAGATATGCACCTTGCCGCTATGAAGAAAATGGGCGTTGATATACGCGACAGCGGCGGACAGATAGTCTGCCGTGCGAAAAACGGACGCGCGAAGGGAACTAAGCTGTCCCTGAGCTTTCCCTCGGTAGGCGCTACCGAAAACATTATCCTCTGCGCAGTCACGGCAGAGGGCGAAACAGTGATAAACAATGCCGCACGGGAGCCTGAGATATGCGATCTGTGCGGATTTCTGCGGGCTTGCGGAGCCGAGATAAAGGGTGACGGAGGCAGCAGGATAGTCATAAACGGCAGGGAGCGTCTTCACGGCTGCGACTATGCCATAATGCCGGACAGGATAGCCGGCGCGACGTACCTCTCTATGACGGCGGCTGCCGGCGGGGAGATAATACTTACAGATGCCTGCGTCCCGGAAATGGAGCCGTTCCTGAACGTGCTCGAGCAGACGGGGTGCAGCATATATGCCAGCGGAAACAGGATATACCTGCGGAGCGGTTCGCGTCTGAGGGCGGTGAGCGGCAGGATTAGAACTATGCCGCACCCGGGTTTCCCGACGGACGCACAGGCTGTGCTTATGGCGGCACTTGCGGCTGCTGACGGCACGAGCGTTTTTGAGGAGAATATATTCGACTGCCGCTACCGGCACACTGACGCTCTTGTCAAAATGGGGGCTGATATACAGGTGCTCGGCAAGGTGGCGATAGTCCGGGGAGTCCAGCGGCTCCACGGAGCGAACGTCGAAGCGACTGACCTCAGAGGCGGTGCAGCGATGGTATGCGCAGCGCTTGCAGCCGAGGGAGTCAGCGAGATAAGCAGGATAGAGCATATTGACAGAGGATATGAAAAAATAGAGAACGCGGCCGCGGCCCTGGGCGGAAATATCCGCAGGGTGTGACCGGGAGATGGAGAAGTTATGAAGGACGTTGAAAAAACCGAAGTCGAAAGACAGAACAGCAGCAAGCGGCTCAGAAGACGCAAGCGCAATTTCAATATCTATGCGGTGGTAGTCGTTCTGCTCGCTGTGACTGTTGGTATGACGATAAGCTACACGTTCCTGTTCAACATAAACGAGATCAAGGTCTCGGGTGAGTCGGATATGTATACGGCTGAGGAGATAGTTGACGCTTCCGGCATCAAGGAGGGCGACAATCTGCTCAGACTCAATCCGAAAAAGAGCGAACAGGAAATTCTGGACAAGCTGCTCTATGTGGAGACAGCCGAGGTGGACAGGGACTTCCCATCATCGCTTGAAATAACGGTGACACGCTGTGTTCCGGCTTATAACATAAGCTACGACAACGGAGTTCTTCTCGTCAGCAAAAAGGGAAAGATACTCGCGGACAACGGCTTTATCACAGACGGGCTCCCGGTAATATACGGCTATGAGCCCTCGGTGAAGTTTGCAGGAAAGCCGGTTAATTCCGGCAATCAGCACAAGGCGGACGCTTTTGCCGAGCTGATGGAGAGCCTCAGCGGTGACCGCTCTGAGGAGATAGCGTCAGTGGATATGACGAACGAATTCTCGATAGTTGTCAATTACAAGAACGGTATGGTGTTCAAGATGGGCAACTGGAACGACGTGAACTATAAGCTCGGACTTGCTTCAAATGTTATGGAGGACGAGAGCGTCAAGGGCAAAAAGGGCTATCTTACGATGATCGGCTCGAACCAGTGCAGCTTCAGGATAAACAAGACCGGCGACAAGATACTCACTCCCGAGCAGAGCTCGACCGAGCCTGTTACCGATGCTAACGGCAAGCCTATCGGCGGCGAGTCAAACCCCGAACAGGACGCTATCTTCGAGCACTACAACCAGAACCGCCCTGCCGATCAGCAGCAACAGCAGCAGGATCAGCAGCAGAACCAGCAGAACCAGCAGAACCAACAGGATCAGCAGCAACAGCAGCAGATCCCGCAGCAGCCGGATTACAACAACGGCGGCAATGACTACAACAACGGCTACAACGATTATAATAACGATTATAACAATGGCTACGGAAATGACGGCGGAAACGATTACGGCAACAACGGCGGATATGATAACGGCGGATATGACAACGGAGGTGCTGACTACGGCAACGGTGCCGACTACAATGCTTACGGCGGTGACGGTCAGGACTACTGATAGCAAATTTGGCGAAAATTTGTACAAAATGCCGCATAAGAACGCTCTGTAATTGTAAAATGCGCTGAAATTCAAAAAAATTAATTTCAGACTTGAAATAAGTAAGAGATTATGATAAAATATAAAGTGTATTTATAGAGTTTTGATAATATCTTAAAGGATAAAATACAGGATAAATATTTAGGAGGAGTTAAAAATGTCAGATTTCAACTATGAGGAAGCTCTGGAACCCGATGTTAACATAAAAGTCATCGGCGTCGGCGGCGGCGGTGGAAACGCTGTCAATTGTATGGTGGAGTCCGGAGTGAACAATATTGAATATATTGCTATCAATACTGACGCAAAGGCTCTCAATAAGTCAAAGGCTACTACAAGAATACCGATCGGCACTAAGCTCACAAAGGGCAGAGGTGCAGGCAACAAGCCTGAGATCGGTCAGAAGAGCGCTGAGGAGAACAGAGACGAGATCGAAACTCATCTCAAGGGCGCTGATATGATCTTCATCACAGCAGGCATGGGCGGCGGTACCGGCACGGGAGCAGCACCTGTTGTCGCTAAGATCGCTAAGGAAATGGATATTCTTACAGTCGCAGTCGTTACTAAGCCCTTCCTCTTCGAGAGAGAGCAGAAAATGGCTCAGGCTGAAAGAGGTATCGAGGAACTCAGAAAGTATGTTGACTCTCTTATCGTTATCCCTAACGAAAAGCTCCTCGTTGGTCTCGACAAGCCCCTTACAATGATCCAGTCCTTCGCACTTTCAGACGATGTTCTCAAGACAGGTGTTAAGAGTATTTCCGACCTCATCGTAGAGGAAGGCTACATAAACCTCGATTTCGCAGACGTTTCGACAATTATGAAGGGCGCAGGCTACGCTCATATGGCTATCGGTCACGGTTCAGGCAAGGACAAGGCAAAGGAAGCTGCAAACGCTGTTATTTCCAGCCCGCTGCTTGAGACTTCTATCTCCGGTGCTAAGCGCCTCCTCATCAATATCGCTATGTCCGAGGACGTTCTTTCTTCCGATGTGGATCAGGCTACAAAGATGATCACAGATACTGCTGCTGATAACGTAGAGTTTATCTTCGGTACAGCATTCAAGGAGGATATGCAGGACGAGATGACTATCACAGTTATCGCTGCTGGTTTCGGCGAGGACGACGACGCTGTTGCTGATGACGACCTTGGTCTTTCAGCTCCGACTGATGACGTTATCCAGATCGACAATCCTCTTATCGACGGTCTTGGTCTTGGCGGAAGCACTGCTGCAAAGGCTCCTGCTTCAAATCAGGATTACGACCTCGACGACATCTTCAAGATGCTCGGCAACTGAAAATAGCTATATAAGCGGTCCGTATGGACCGCTTTTGTTTTACCCGAATACCGATTTTGTCGATTTTCTTATCAACTAACAGTATAATTCTATTTGTCAATTAGTAAAATGCACTAAAATGAACAAAAATTTTCTACATATCAATAGTTGAAATATTATATTGAATATGATATAATTGATTAAAGGCAATTTTATTCCTTGAATTTATGTTTGCCGCAGGCGTCTGCGGGGATAGGAGTGTACACAATGGAAGAACCAACCGTATTACGAACTGCCAGAATGGGCGGTTTTGTTAAGGAAGACGTTATGACATACCTCGATGAGCTGAACTCTAAGATAGTTTCACTCGAAGAGGATCTTAAAAGAGCCAAGGAAACTGGTCCCGCAGATTCACAGGAACTCACTAAGGCACGCAATCAGGTAGACAGCCTTCAGGAAAAGCTCAATGCTTCAAATAATGCACTCAGAGCTGCCAAGAAGGAGAACGATGACCTCAAGAAGCAGATCGAGGAAGATCAGAAGGTCATCACACAGCTCAAGTCCGGTGCTGGCGCAGGTGCGAACAACCAGCAGGCTACTGCTGCACTCGAGGCTGCTAAGCGTGAGATAGACAATCTCAGAGCTAAGCTCAAGGCTGCCGAAGAAAAGGCTGCCGCTGCTCCTCAGGCA
>CACXEJ010000089.1 GCA_902766595.1 Ruminococcus flavefaciens
ATATCAATTGTACCACTATTTTCAGATTTGTCAATAGACGGATTATGAACACTCTCAAACCTTTGCCGGTACTCCTTCTGCAAGCCTTCCCATCTGTCACCGTCTTCGTTCTTGATGCGGCGGAACGCAGAAAATGTCTGCGGCGCATCATCGCCGAGTCTGGCTTTGTAGCGCTCAAACTGTAAGCGGTCAGCTCGCAGCTGCCTGCGCTCAGCTTGCTCCTTTGTATAGAGAGCCTTTTCTTTTGCTGAACGTTCGTCTTTGAGCGGCTGACTGCCCTTTGCGATAGCTGCGCGGAGCTCTTCCGGAGATTGCATTTCCTCTATCCACGGAACAGCCACACAGCGGCAGTTCGGGTGGACGTTGCGATAGCCGCTGGTGAACGCTGCTGAAAGCGGCGGAAAGCGCTTGTCCTTGCCGGAGATGCTGAATACTCGCCCCTGAACACGCGCACACAGCTCACAGCAGGGCTTATGCTCGGTGATGACAACAAGGTCGTAACCGTTCGCCAGCAGCTGCTTTTCGCGGGCGAGGTTGCCGGCTTCGCGGGTAGTGGAACGCGCCACCATAGCCGCATAGGAGTCGAGCCCGACCTGATAGGCATACTTGCCGGAGCCGTACTGCACCGTGAGAAAGCCGTCCTCAGAGAGCCGCCGGATAAGGTCCTTCTGCATATCGCGGACAGTCTGAGCGGAGGCGATCTTCACCGCTGAAGCCCTGAGACCATTCTGACGGAGTGCATTATCCCTTGCAATGTCTGCGTACCGCATCACACGTCTGCCGGCACTGGAAATGCCCTCGGTGATATGGTGCTGCATTTCCGCAGCAAGCTCGCTCACGGCGTCGGAGTGTATCTGCGCGAACATCTCGGGGCGGTTCATCTGCAAATTATTCCGTTTGAAATAGTCGTAGGTCTGTTCGAGCGCCGCCTTATACTCCTTTGGTATCTCAGTGCTGATATAGCATCCGGTCTGAGCCGCGAGTTGATTAAGCAGCGCTGTGAGCTGTCTGAGGATAGTGTTGTAGTAGGTCTTGGTGCCTGCGCCGGTATTGCCGGTGATGATCTTTATAAGGGCGAGCTGTGCCTCCTTGTAGATCGCTATGAGGTCATCAAGCGCCGCCATAGTTTATCACTCCGAGGTCGATAGGCTTCTGTTCGGACTGTTCCCTGCGGATCTGTTCAAGCTCTGCCTCGACCTGTTCGTCCGTCAGACCTCGTTTCTTCATAGAGCTGTAAGCGCTCATCAGACCGCCGCTGACGAGCTGAGTATGTATCTGAGCCTGTTCGCTTTCGTCCTGCGGCAGACCGTCGTTCCAGTGGAGGATAAGGCTGTCGTAGTCGATATTGATATTGTTGAGCTTACAGAGCGTGCAGATGATATTCTTCACGCGCGAGTTGTTGAGCTTTGCCAGACGTGCAGCCTTTATACGCGGAGAAACGAGGCGCAGCTTCAGAGCAGTTCCGGAGCTGTCTGCACCGCCTGCATCTGCGAACGCCTGTCCCATTTCCGAGAGTATGTAGAGCTGATTGAGCAGCATTTCGGCTTCCTTGAACGAGCTTTCGAGGTTGCCGTCCCACGTCACATAGTGCAGGTCTGGAGAGCTGCTGTCGGCGCGGGCAAAATACTTGCCGAGGTCGAGATACCAGATCCCGCGCTTTTCGTCGTAGGTCATAGCGGACTGCGGTCCCGACATCGACGGCTCGGCGTGTTTGTCGAGAACGTTGTCGATGCAGGAAAAGCGCCATATCAGCTTTTCCACAAGACTGTTGATTATCGTGTAGTCGGAGAGCCCGAATATGCTGGAGCTGCTCGTGACGTTGGTGAGCACCTGCACCGCGAAGTCATCAAGACCGGTGCTGTGCTGCTTCTCATCGAGGAGAGCACCGATCGTGCTGCCGTCAAAGCTGTAAAACCGCTCGGTGAAGCTGCCTCTGACGTGTATCTCAGCGTAGAGCCGAGTCATTTTGCCGTCTTTGTCCGGAGCGGCAGGGTAGGCAATGACGTGCTGCAAGATCTGCTTAAGGTCGGTCGGATCCACGACCGGGAACCAGAACATCGGCGAAACAGTCGAAGTGCTCTTGCCGCGATACTTGATAACAGCGTTTCCGAAGCGCGAAACGTCGATGAACAACTCATACAGCTTGGTGAAAAACTCCTGTCGGTCGAGTGTACGGACGATGCGGTCCGTGTCCTGTTCGGTCTCGATAGTCGGGGGTTCGCCGCAGACAAAGTCGGCAGTCTTCTTGCTGATGAGCTGCTGATAGTTGAAAATGGTATCAATACCGGAGAGCTTCTTTCCGAGGCGTGCAGATATGCTCCGGAAGGCTTCTGCCCACTCCGCCGGCAGTTCTGTCATAAAAAGCCGGTTGTTCTTTTCATATTCGTCTATTCTTGCCTTTTCGCTGGAAGGCGGGAATGTTTTCCCCGGCGCAAGCCAGCTCAGATCTGTCAGCATTGTATCACCTCACTTCCGCGGCAAATGAGCCGCCTTTATCGTGTATTATCGTAGTAACATAGTAGCGTATATCGTCCATAGCGTGGTCGTTTTCCTTTATGACAGCGGTGTCGGGGTGCTTGCTGTCCCAGCGGTAGAGCGTGAACTCGCGGAGAGTATCGGCGCAGTCCGGAGAGAAATGCAGCTCACCTGACTGCAAGGCATTGGAGACATTGCGAATACCGGTGATGACCGTGTTGTCAGCCTTGCGTACCCTGAACCTGCCGTGACGCTTAATGCATTCAATAAAGCTCGCGGCGGACGGATCAACTATAACGCTGTTTATCGGCAGTTCACTGGCAAGGGTGGCAAGTGTCGCGTAATGCTCCTCGTCCGTCCGGGAAACGCCCTCCTTCCGGGCATCGTAGTAGCTCTCACGGACGCGGTAGGACTGACCGTTGTAGGCTTTCAGCCACAAGCCCATTGATGTGGGGTTGACCGTGCCGTAGTCGATGCTGATGTACCAGTCGCCGCGCGGGAGCTTCTCCGGCAGACCGACGTGTCTTGCACGGTCGAACATCGTGTATACAAGTCCCTCAGCGACTACCCACTTTCCGAGGACGTAGCGGTCGTAGAAAATGCCTGAGAACATACTCTCTGTGCGCGCGATCTTTGCCGGAGTCATCGTTGGATTATCCTGCATAGTGAAGTGCAGGCGGAGAACCTTTTTCTCGTCAGCCTTCTTTATCCACTCCGTGTAGAACCAGTGATTGGGGGAGTCAGGGTTGCAGCTGAACCACAGTTTCGCGGCGTCTACGGAAAGCGTTCGGGCGATAGCCTGATTGACGAAGCTCTCAGGCATAAGTACGACTTCATCGAACAGCACTCCGGCAAGCGTGATGCCTTGTATCAGCTTATAGGAAGCCTCGTCCTTACCGCCGAAGATATAGAAATAATTTTCTCTGCCACCACCTGAGATCATCAGCATATGTTTCCCTGAACTGGTATATTTTATCCTGAAATAATAGGTGATGTCTATCATCTGCATAAGTGGTGCGACGATGTTGCGCTCAACAGCCTGAACAGTGTTTCCACAGATGCCGAAGCTCGCTCCGCTGAAATTCTTCATCGCCCACAGGATAAAGCTGCACGACATAGCGGCAGTCTTACCGGAACGGACGGAGCCGTCACAGATCAGAGCGTCAAGATCGCGGTCGTTCCACCAGCGGAATACCCTGCGCTGATTGTCTGAGAGCTCTGCGAAAGTCATTCGACACCTCCGAGAGCTTTATACAGCTTGGGAAGCTCCTGCTCGCCGGGAGCGCCGTTCTGCTCTGTGAACAGTCCGAGGTGCTTGCCGAGGAGCTCGAGAGCCTTGATCTTTTCCTTACCGGTTATCTCAGCATCGGAAAGAGCTATCCTTTCAAGCTCCTTCAGAACTGTATCGGCAGTTATGCCGGTGCGCTCAGAGCGCTGGTCGATGAGCTCCTGCAAGTATTCTCTGATCTCAGGTTTTTTCAGGTTTTCGTCGCCGATCGAATAGGCAGTCTTCCGGGAATAGCCTGCCCGGAGAGCCGCCTGAGTCGCATTGAGGTCAACGAGGTACTCCTCGCAGAACCTTTTCTGTTTATCCGTGAGTTTCAACTCGTTCACCTGCCTTTTTAAATATAAAAAATATTAACTTTTATATTCTTTATCTCATCTTTCCCAGAACTTTAATAGCAAGATCTAAAGGAAGGAGGGGATGAATATGAAAGCATTAATTATATTAACTATTTTTGTAGCTTCATTTTATGAAATGTCAGATGCAGCTGATAGCGTTATAGAGTATTACAACTCTCTATATAAAGATTCGTATGCATACATAGCCAAATTTGCAGGCATTGCAGCATCCGAATTATGCTCATAACGCAAACGCCCCGGCTAATGCCGAGGCGCTCTTGGGGGTATAAGGAGAATGTCAGTATCGAAGTGTGTGGGTGCAGCTGCCAGACTCGAACTGGCGACCTCGAGGATATGAGCCTCGCGAGCTTGCCAACTGCTCTAAGCTGCCATAGAGGTGCCGGGAAGTACGGTCCCGGCAAAGAAAGAAAAATGTACAACCACGGAGACAGAACCTGCGGAACGGGGAGAATTCAGCTGTTAAACCCTCGTTCCGTCATAGTTCTATGGTATTATTATACCACTTGATTTTTTCCCACAGGTATCATCTTTCAGATTTCGTGAAGATTTTTTGCAACTTCGTATATGAACCGGCAGCGCCAGCGCTTATATGTAGCTTCACCTGCATCGGTTGGGTACGGTGACTGATAACAGATATTATTCCATACTCCTTTGCGATACTCAACCGGCACAGCTGTCAGTGCTTTCTCAATGGCTGTGCAGTTATCGCCAAGCTCTGCCAGTTTAATGGCTTTCTGCTCGGTTGGGTTGCCAGTGCCGGAGGCAGGAACGCCGTCCGGAGCAGGTGATGCTGCAAGTATATCCTCACGCTCGGAACGTATGCGCTCATAGTCTCTCACAAGGTACAGCATACGCATATACAGGTTGTGCGGCAGCTTGTAGGGGTTGTTCTTCTGCCGCTGATAGTTTCTCATAGCACCGCCTCCGTGTAGTAGATTTCCCGGTTGAGACCGCAGCGGTTCATGTAGCAGATAGCCTCGGTACGGGTGTTGAATTCAAGTATTCGAAACAGAGTGATATGTATGTAAGCGCCGGTGATACTATTCCGGATCCTGAACCTTGCACGGGGCGGATCAATATGCGCGTTCATCCCTCTCCACCGCCTTTCAATATCAGGAACGCTATCCCGGCTACGCAGATACCGAGACCGATAGCAGATATTATGAGGTCAGTCATTATGTATCACCGTCCATTCTCGCGCCACAGTTAGGACAATACCTGTAAGTAGAAGGTCTGCCATATCTGCTATGTGTTTCTTGTTTGCAATTTGAACATTCAGCCCACCATATATCATCTTCTAAATATTCATTTTCCCACCTTCCACGCTTCACAGGCTGTACGTTTGTGGCTGGCATATTGTCAACCTCGTCCCATAGGTTACTGTAATTGCTATAATCCGTGAAACCACCTGCTTCATTGTTTTCTGTTATTAAGTCGAGAATATCAGATTTTGAAACATAAATTGCATCAGTCATTTGTATCATCCTCCTATATTTTTATGTTCTATACCAATTCTCTGCGTGACAATTAGGACATTTGCAATAGTAATAAGGGTGAACCTTAGAACAATAACTATATTCTTTATTAGAAGCAACATAACTACATCCGCAGTAAGGACAATTAAAACGTTTACCTGTCGACTTCTCATTGTTTGTTTGTTTACCTAATTTAATTATTTTCATTTTCAGTCCTCCTATCTCCCTGTGAACAGAAATCATCTTGTGACATTGTACCACACTCAAAGTATGTGCAATAAACCATAGTGTCATTTGGATTCTGTGCGTATTTGCAGTCTTTACAGCGTACCACAGGCTGTACGGCTGCGGTTGGAATTTCTGCTACTTTTGATTTAAGTAAAACTAAGGTAACTCTGTCGCTCATCAAAATAAAGTGGTTGTTTCGTATATCTTCAATGAGATCATTCACGGCTTCTCTGCTTATGTACTCATCCATTTGTATCACCGTCCTTTGGTGGCTCTGGCAACGGCTGCCAATGTGTAATATCATCATCACAGTATTGCCAGCCGCCGCTCGGTTTAGCCCATGAACTGCCAAGCCCTTTTAAAGTCTGGTGATATCCGTAATGTACACTTTTTATGCCATTTTCGCTGACATAAACGAATAGTACACTTGTATTATCCTCGGGCATTTTATCTTTGCA
>CACXEJ010000090.1 GCA_902766595.1 Ruminococcus flavefaciens
ACGCTTCCGAAGAGCTCCATCTTCTCCTTGACCTTTGCCTTGATAGCCTCAAAGCCGGGTGCGAGGAGCTTTCTGGGATCGAAGCCCTTGCCCTGCTGATCCTTGCCTGCCTCGATGTACTTTCTTGTTGCCTCAGCAAATACGAGCTGGCACTCTGTATTTACGTTGATCTTTGCAACGCCGAGGGAGATAGCCTTTGTGATCATATCGTCAGGGATACCTGTACCGCCGTGGAGTACGAGAGGCATATCGCCTACCTTCTTGTTGATAGCCTCGAGAGTCTCGAAGCTGAGTCCCTCCCAGTTAGCGGGATATACGCCGTGGATATTGCCGATACCAGCAGCGAGGAAATCTACGCCGAGGTCAGCGATCATCTTGCACTCGTCAGGATCAGCGCACTCGCCCTTACCGATAACGCCGTCCTCTTCACCGCCGATCGCGCCTACCTCAGCCTCGATTGAGAGACCGAGTCCGTGAGCAACGTTTACGAGCTCAGTTGTCTTAGCAACGTTCTCGTCGATCGGGAAGTGTGAACCGTCGAACATAATAGATGTAAAGCCAGCCTTGATGCACTTGTAGCAGCCCTCATATGAGCCGTGGTCGAGGTGAAGTGCAACAGGAACTGTAATACCAAGAGACTTGTCCATTGCTGCAACCATTGCTGCAACTGTCTCGAAGCCTGTCATATACTTACCAGCACCCTCGGAAACGCCGAGGATAACGGGAGAATTGAGCTCCTGAGCTGTGAGAAGGATAGCCTTAGTCCACTCAAGGTTGTTGATGTTGAACTGGCCAACTGCGTATTTGCCTGCTCTTGCTTTCTGGAGCATTTCGGTAGCTGAAGTTAACATAGATAAATTCCTCCTGAGAATTTCATTTACAGGGCAAAAGCCCTATCGTTAACATTATAACACACTACTCCGGAAATTGCAAGCACAAATTTCCGTTTTTTGAAATTTAGCTCCGGCAGCGTTTTACATATAAAAGGAGACGCCCTCCCTGGTGTGGACAGGGAGGGCAAACTAAGGGGGAATGAAAAAGCATTCAAATTGCAGAAACGGCAGCATACCGTTATGTTGTTGTGAGGTATAGAACTTTTTTCCTTCTCTTTACATTTATTATTATAACACACAATTTCCGATTTGTCAACAGGAATAATTGTTAAATTTTGATAAACTCTTTGTGAATATTTATTGTCCAAACGGCAATAATATTAGTGGTCCGGTTGGATCATATATGATTTCAAGGAGAGATTACTATGCAGGAACACAAGAAAAATGACCACATCAGATGCAGCGTTTCACAGTGCCAGCACAATATGGTGACCGAGAATTACTGCGGTCTCGATTGCATTTCTGTCGGAACTCACGAGGATAACCCCACTGTTCCCGAGTGTACAGACTGCAACTCTTTCGTCAAAAGAACAGGCTGCTGCGACTGAGCTCCGACCTGTCTCCGGAGCTCTGCCTCCGGGATACATATTGTGCAAAATATATAAATTCGGCTGTAAAATACAGTCAAATCGGGAAAAATATCAGGCTGCTATTGAAATGTGAGACGATTTAGGTTATAATATATACATAGGGAGCGCACTTCAGCTCTCCCTTGCTTCTTTTCCGGACGGATATGTCCGGAGCAGAGCAGTTTTTACCCGTCAGGAGGCTGATATAATGTTTGATAAAACTATGACCTTTACCGTCAACGAGGATAAGGAAGCGGAACTTCGCCGCAATCTCACGGTAATTTACGACGCCCTCGTCCAGAAGGGCTATAACCCTATAAATCAGATTGTTGGTTATATCCTCTCAGAGGATCCGACCTACATAACTACCTACAACAACGCAAGAAGCCTCATTCGCCACATTGACCGTGACGAGCTTCTTCAGGCTCTTGTGAAATCCTACCTTCAGGTATGAGTCAGCTCCGCGTGTGCTTCCGGACAAGGTCGAGACGCGGGCTTTTTTCATTTTATGGCACTAATATCGTGAGCGTTCCGTGGGATAATACTATTGCGGAGAAACCTCCGCAGAACATCGGAAGGAACATTTGCGATGAAGATACTGTTACAGTCGGCTGCTGCTCTGACGGCTCTTTCTATGACCGGAACTGCTGCGGTCGCTGCTGATACGACTAAAAAGGGCTACGGACAAGGCAACTCCGTAGACTCAAAGAACCGTCCCTGCGGCGCGGTGGAGTTCAACAGCAGGTACGCCGGGCTCGGTGCCTGTGCCCTCTCGTCTGACGAGAACAGGATCATAATTACCTTCGATCAGGGCTACGAGAACGGCTACACAGCAAAGATACTCGATACACTCAGAGACAAGGGCGTGACTGCGGTCTTCTTCCTCACCGGCGACTACGCCAAGAAGGAGTCCGCACTTGTGAAGCGTATGATCGACGAGGGACATATCCTCGGAAATCACGGTATGACTCACGCGAGTCTGCCTTCGCTCTCCGAAGCCGAAGCTGAAAAGGAGATAATGTCACTTCACGACTATGTTATGAACAACTACGGCTACCAGATGCAGCTTTTCAGATGCCCGTGCGGAGAATACTCCGATGCGGCTCTCGAAACAGTACAGCGCTGCGGTTACAGCACCGTTTTCTGGAGCTACGCCTATGTGGACTGGAAAACCGATGCACAGCCTGCACCGGAAGAAGCTGTAAAAAAGCTGACAGAGTCCGCGCACGGCGGAGAGATACTCCTCCTCCACTCGGTCTCCGAGACAAATGCCGCAGTCCTCGGCGAGGTCATAGACCGGCTGAGAGAAAAGGGCTATACGCTATGACGTACAGGGCAGTCTTCGGACTGCCCTCTCTTATTTATTTGCATAATCAGAGAGTAAAATTGTAGGGGACGGCGTCCCCTACAATTGGTTCGGTATACAATTCCGGAAACCGAATTTCAAAAAATCGGAAATTTATACTTGCAATTCGCGCCCGGCTGTGATATAATAAGATGTAACCGTGCTTATGCACAACTTATTATTATGAAAAGAGGAATTGAAATGCCTGCAAATATCGTAGTAGGAACACAATGGGGCGATGAGGGTAAAGGTAAGATCATCGACATTCTCGCTTCCCGCGCTGACGTAGTCGTACGTTCACAGGGCGGCAACAACGCCGGTCATACCGTCGTAAACAACGGCGAGGTCTATAAGCTCCACCTTATCCCTTCCGGTATTCTCTACCCAAACACTCTCTGCCTTATCGGCGCCGGAGTTGTTCTCGATCCTAAGGATTTCATAGGCGAACTCGACAGCCTCGCTCAGAGAGGCATCAAGACTGAAGGTCATCTCAAAGTTGATCCCCGCGCTCAGATCGTTATGCCGTGGCATATCGCTCTCGACGGTCTCTCAGAGGCTTTCCGCGGCGGAAAGGACATCGGTACTACAAAGCGTGGTATCGGTCCTACATATATGGATAAGTATGAGCGCTGCGGTATCCGTATGTACGATCTCGTTCACCCCGAGGTGCTCGCAGAAAAGATACAGTCCACAGGCAAGCTCAAGAACAAGATAATCACCGAAGTTTACGGCGGCGAAGCATTCGACCTCGACGCTGTTACCAAGGAGTACACTGAGTACGGCAAGCGTCTCCTCCCCTATATGGACGATGTTTCCGTTCTCACATTCGACGCTCACAAGGCAGGCAAGACAATTATGTTCGAGGGCGCTCAGGCTACTCTCCTCGATATAGATTTCGGTACTTACCCCTATGTTACTTCCTCACACCCCCTCTCAGCAGGCGTTTGTGTCGGAACAGGCGTAGGTCCTAAGGTGATCACCAACATCATCGGCGTTGCCAAGGCTTATACAACAAGAGTCGGCAAGGGACCTTTCCCGACAGAGCTCGATGACGCAACAGGCGATCAGATCAGAAATGTCGGCGGCGAATTCGGTACTACTACCGGACGTCCCAGAAGAACAGGCTGGTTCGATGCTGTTATCGTCCGCCACTCTGTAAGAGTAAACGGTCTCGACAGCCTCGCTATCAACAAGCTCGATACCCTTGCAAATATCCCCACCCTCAAAATGTGCGTAGCTTACAAGAAGCCCGACGGTACTGTTACTGAAAACTTCCCTGCTACCCTTGAGGAGCTCGACGGCTGCACTCCTGTTTATGAGGAGTTCCCCGGCTTCACTGAGGACATCTCCAAGTGCTCCAGCTTCAATGACCTCCCCGAGAACTGCAAGCGCTACATCGAGCGCCTTGAGGAACTCGTCGGCTGTCCTGTAAGTATGGTCGGCATCGGTCCTGACAGAAGCCAGATACTCGAAAGATAAATACACGCTAAACGTCCGGAGCTCCCGGCGTTCACTGCGATCACCATTTCAGAATTTGAGGTGAATAGAATGTACGATGAAAACAGCTTCGGCGGCGGTCTGCCGGAGGACATAGACTACACCCCGGATCAGCCTAAAAACGGCGCTCCTACCGGTGTTTCAGCCCCTGTCCTCGACGACATTGACTACGTTGCCCCCTCTTCAAAGAAGGAAGGTCCGACAGGAGTTTCAGCTCCTGTCCTCGACGATATGGACAGCTATGTTCCGGAAAGCTCCAAGAAGAGCGGTCCGACCGGCGTATCAGCTCCCGTCCTTGACGATATGAGCAGCTACACCCCCGATAATTCAGCTAAAAAGGGCGCTCCCACAGGAGTTTCAGCACCCGTTCTCGACAGCGGTTACACGGCTTCTACTGAAAACAAGCCGCCCGTTATGTCCGATGAAGATATTATCAACGGTCTCACTCCGGAGCTCAGAACACGCTTCGATGCTCTTCCTGCCGACAAGCAGAAACAGATCATTGATATGAGACGTTCACAGCTCGGCGCAGTTGCTCCTCCGGAGCCTGTAAAAGCTCCCGTGCTCGACGAGGATAACTACACTCCTCCCCCGAAAAAGGAAGCTCCCAAGCAGCCAGAGGAACCTGTTACAGCTCCCGTTCTCGATGACGAGCCGGAGGCTCCGAAATACGTCCGCAAATTCGTTGACGAGGACGCTGAACGTGCTAAGAGCGAGGCAAGAAACAAGGTCTCTGCTTCTCTCGTCTCCGACCAGAAGGACTCAAAGGAAAGTCTGCGTATGATGCTCGCTCTCAAGGAGGAGCGTCAGGCTGAGCTCGCCAAGAAGGGCTTTACCGTAACTCTTATCGTTGCGATAATCGGTATGGTAGGCGCTGTTTGCTTCTATCTCCTCTACTCAGGTCAGCTCGGACTCCCCTACAAGGACAGTATGAGCGGTATCAGCTCCAAGGTCGAGGATCTCTCGCTTTACCTCGCTGCTATCGCCGGCGTAAGCGCTCTCGGTCTTATCAGCCGTCTGAATATTTTCAAGGCACTCGCTTCACTCTCGTATCTGCTCCTGACCTTTATACAGATCTTCCCCGGTATCGGTATGATTCCTCAGCACGAAGGTCCTATGCCCAAGATCGCGGCTCTCTACGCAGTCGCTCTTATCTGCTCGATAGCAGTTTTCGTTACACTCGCTGCAAGCGAGGCTGTCGGACAGTTCTTCAAAAAGGAAAAGATACAGTACGATTAATATTAAGGGACACACGCTTGTGTGTCCCTTTTTTCTGCTTAACCGACCGTATGGGCGCATTCCGTGTGCCCGAGCCGTCCGGAATTGTAACAAATTATCATTGTAGGGGCGTTCTCACCTGTCGGTTCGGTCGGTGCTTCTGCCTCCGGCAGAGGTGTCCACCGGACACCCGCACCCTTTGGGCGTC
>CACXEJ010000091.1 GCA_902766595.1 Ruminococcus flavefaciens
AAAGCGCTTCGCAAAGGGTGAATTTCCAAACAGTCCGGTGGACTGTTTGGAAAGAGGGAACGCCTTGCAAGTGAAGGCGTTCCCTGATAAAAAATCAATTTGAATTTAAACAAGCTCTTTCAACATTTTCATTGCCGTATTGAGTGTGAAAAACCGTATTATCCACCCGGTATTCAACAGAGTTTTCAACAGTTTGTCAATTACAGTGTGGAATATCTGACTAATTTTTTGTTTTTTGATAGACAAAATCTCTTGCAATTTCTGAGACGATATGCTATAATATATGTATATTATTATTATAGGGAAGTATCGTTTCTTTCCCTGCTACTATTTCTACGGAGGTCTAAAATGAATTCGTTTGAGGAAGTTTTTGAAAATGTCAAGAAATACTGCCTTCAGAAAAATATCCCTGCAATCGCAATAACAACCTGGATCGATCAGATGAAACCCGTGAGCTTCAATGGTTCGGAAGCTGTTTTTACTGTTCAGACCGATTTTCAGAGAGATATAGTTTCCAATAAATACGGAGATATCCTCGAAGAAGCGTTCCTTAATATCCTCGGATTTGACGTTAAGGTCATCATAAAAAGCGAGAGCGATGAGTCAAACAAAATAAAGGTCCCGACCGACGACGAGCTCGAACAGAAACACGCTGAGCTCGAAAAGACCTACAAATTCGCTAACTATGACTATACCTTCGATACCTTCATTGAGGGAAGATCCAATGAATTTGCTCTTGCGTGCAGTAAGTCCGTTGCTAAGAACTGCGGCGAAAAGGCTGTTCCGGACTACAATCCGCTCTTCATCTATGGTCCGTCCGGAATGGGCAAGACTCACCTCATCACTGCTATCGCCAATGAGGTAAGAAAGAACCACCCTGATTTCAACATCGTGTACGTCACAAGTGAGACTTTCGGAAGCGACCTCGTAAATGCGCTCAATAACGGTCTCATATCCGATTTCCACGACAAGTACAGAAATGCCGATATCCTCCTCATCGACGACATACAGTTCTTCTCAGGAAAAGAACGTATGCAGGAGGAATTCTTCCATACCTTCTACAAGCTGCATCAGGAGGGCAGACAGATCGTCATCACCTCCGATAAGCCCCCGAAGGAGCTCCTCACTCTCGAGGAAAGACTCAGAACACGTTTCGAGGGCGGTCTCATAGCTGACATCTCAGCTCCTGACTACGAAACAAGGCTCGCTATCATAAACAGAAAGTCCGAGCTCCTCGAGCTCAAGATGCCCAGCGAGGTCGCTGAGTTTATGGCAAACCGCCTTAAATCCAATATCCGTCAGCTCGAGGGCGCAGTTGTACGCCTCAAGGCTCTCAACCACTTCGCAGGCAGTCCCATAACTATCTCTATGTCACAGAGCGTTATCAGGGACGTTCTCACCGACGAGCAGCCTATCCCGATAACAGTCGAGAAGATCATCTCAGAGGTTTCAACAGTTTACGGAGTTTCCCCGGAGGATATACGCTCCAACAAGCGCTCCGCACAGATCTCGATAGCCCGTAAGGTAGCTATATTCGTTGTCCGCGAGATAACACAGATGCCCCTTGCCTCTATCGGTACAGAATTCGGCGGAAGAGACCATTCTACCATAGTTTACTCGGTAACAAGCGTCAGCGAAGCTATGAAAAAGGATCCCAACCTCAACAGCCTTGTCGATGACATCATCAAGAACATACGCGACAAGAGCAAGGTCTGATCTCTGAACGTTTAAATTGTTGAAAACATTTGTTTCAACCATGTTTTCAACAAAGTGTTAAAAACTACGCCCGTCCGTTTCCAATATTCTATGCGAAAAAATTTCCCCGGAAAACATCTTTCAACATCAGCTGCAATTTCAACTTCAACAGCTCAGGGGAAAATTTTTCCTGTTTCCATTTACTCCACATTTTTCTCAACTTGTGCTCAACACCTTTTAACCTCTTCCACACGGAAACAGCTCACGGAAAGGGTTTATAACATTTCTCCATTTTCTGACAACAGCAGTCTGTGGACGAGTTGAAGGCTGTCCTGCGCGGTCAGAAGCCTGTTCTGACTTTTCCACAGACTATACAATAACAACAATTATATCTATTCATATCATATCATTCATATTGCTTCGCAGCAATGTCCTTTCATATTCCTGCGGACAATATGCTTTACCGGAGGTAAATATACAATGAGATTTATTTGCAGCAAAGACGCTCTCAGCGAAGCGATAGGCAACGTTTCAAGAGCTGTATCGCCGAAGTCAACTATACCTGCACTTGAAGGCATAAAGGTAAGAGTAGGCAGCGGAAGCGTCGAGCTTACTGCCTATAACCTTGAAATGGGCGTCCGCACCTCTATCAATGCTGAGACTGAGGGAGAGGGCGAATTCGTAGTAAGCGCACGTCTCTTCAATGAGTTTACAAGACGTATGTCCGGCGACGATATTACTTTCGACGTCAGCGACGACCTCGTTATAAATATTTCATGCAGCGCGACAGAGTGCAGCTTTTCGGCAATGTCTGCGGACGAGTTCCCGGATCTCCCGAAGGTCGATTCAGAGCGCTGCTTTACTGTGAAGCAGACTCTTCTCCGCTCTATGATAACCCAGACAAGCTACGCTGCTTCTCTCAATGAGAGCAAGCCGGTCCTCACCGGAGAGCTCTTCGACATCGAAAACGGCAGCTTCAACCTCGTTGCTATCGACGGCTTCAGACTTGCTATCAGGAACGAAGTCACCGACTGCACCGAGAATTATCACTTTGTAGTTCCGAAGAAGGCTCTCCTCGAGCTTTCTACTCTCATCAAGGACGATGACGAAAAGGAATGCAGGATATTCACCAACGACAGACACATCATCTTCGAGCTCGGCAATGTCATCGTTATTTCACGTCTGCTCGAGGGTGCTTTCCACAACTACAAGCTCAGTATCCCGAACGGCTTCAAGACCGAGGTCATCATCAACAAGAGAGACTTCGCTACCTGCCTCGAACGCTGCTCGCTCCTCATCGACGACAAGAACAAGTCGCCTATCCGCTGCGAGATCGGCAACGGTGTTATGAAGATCAACTGCAAGACCGGCATAGGCAGGATAAATGACGCTATATCCGCTGATATTTCGGGTGAGACCGTTACTATCGGCTTCAATAACAAGCTGATGCTCGAGGCGCTCAGAGCTGCCGAGGGCGACAAGGTAAGAGTACGCTTCAACGGCGCTATGAAGGTAATAGAGATGCTTCCGCTCGAGGGCGAGAGCTATATCTTCCTCATTATGCCGATACAGCTCAAAAACTGATATATCTTCGATCTTTGCTGATCTCTCTTACAGTATGGAGTTGAGAATATGAGATACAGAACTTTTCCTCACGCAAAGGCAGCGACCGTTTTTTCGTGGGTGACGGGCGTTGTTTCAGCTCTTGCGGTGCTTACTGCGGCAGTGCTTGGTGCGCTGCTCATATTTGCAAGAGTCGTACAGAAGAAAAAGATGAAGTTTTTCGGAGTCCGCTACGAAGTGAATAAGGACTGGATAAAGCTCGAGATAATACTGGTCATTGCTGCGGTCATACTGGCGCTGGCTTCAAAATACGCCGGACGCAAACTCGCTGAGCTCACTATCCGCAGAAAGATAAAGAAAAGCGTAAAGTTTGCATATAACTACTGCTCAGAGGATCCGAGCTACTATAAATATGCAGTCTCACTCAACAGGGATTTTGCCCGGAAATACGGTCTCGACCTCAATACTCTCACGATAGTTGAGAGAAACAGAAGAAGATAACAGGTGATGTTATGAGTAAAAATTCAATAAAAATAACCACGGAATTCATCAAGCTCGATGCTCTGCTCAAGTTTGCGTCAATGGTGGGTTCCGGCGGAGAGGCTAAAAACCTCATTCAGAACGGTGAGGTCCTCGTGAACGGCGAGGTCTGCACTATGCGCGGAAAGAAAATACGTCCCGGCGACACCGTGACTCTCGGTGATAACGAGGTAACGGTGGAGTGATAGTCACCTACGCCGAAATAGACGGTTTCAGGAACCTGAAGAGCATTTCCTTCGAGCCAGATCCGAAGTATAATATCATCGTCGGTCAGAACGCTCAGGGAAAGACCAATCTGCTCGAAGCGATGTGGATACTCTCAGGCTGCCGGAGCTTCCGCGGCTCCAAGGAAAAGGACTTCGTGTGCCTCAGCGGAAACCGTATGAGCTCAAAAATAAAGCTCAGGGACAGCGTCCGCGAACAGAAGATAATCTACGAAATGACGAGAAGCGCTGCTTCTCCCAAACAGATCACTCTCAACGGCGTGAAGCAGAAGGGCACAAGAGCGCTGTTTGACGTTTTCAAGTGTATCGCCTTCATTCCGGACGACGTTGAGATAATCAAGGGTTCGCCCGAAAAACGAAGGAATTTCGTGGATATGGCGGCTTCACAGCTCAATCCTGTGTTCGTCGTCCACATAGCAAAGCACAATGCCATTATGAACCAGAGAAATGCTCTGCTGAAAGGTATAATGCAGGGCACCACTTCGCCTGATATCCTCGAAATATGGGACAGACAGGCGGCTCACGAGGGTTCGGTCATATCATATATGAGAAATGAGTATGTCGCTAAGATCAACGAGATCTGCGGCAGGCTTTACAGGACTATTTCAGGCGGCGAGGAGGAGCTCGAGCTTGAATACAGGTCAAACGTTTTCCGACCGGAGGACTTTGAGTCTCCATGCGGAAACGATGCCTATGAGCGCTATTACCAGAAGCTCAGGGAAACAGCAGATTACGACATCAGGACCGGTTCTACGCATACCGGCGTGAACCGCGATGAGATAATCATCAGGATAAACGGAGTCAGCGCACGCGACTTCGGTTCGCAGGGACAGGTGAAAAGTGCGGCGCTCGTTATGAAGCTCGCTCAGGCAGAGATATTCACAAAGCGCTGTAAGGACTCCCCTGTGATATTTCTCGACGACGTTATGGGCGAGCTCGACGAAAAGCGTCAGCGGTTCGTCTTTGACATAATAAAAGATATGCAGGTGTTTCTCACAACGCCGAACGAAAGCGCTCTTCTTCCCGAAATAAAGGGAAAGATACTGCGTATCAGCGACGGCAGCATCACGGAGGAAACTGAAAATGTATCTTCATATCGGGAATGACTACTCCGTTGATACGAGGGAGATCATCGGGATTTTCGACATTGAGAACACAACTGTTGAAAAGTGTACCAAGATACTCCTTGAACGGGCGGAAAAAGAACGTCATTGCATCTACACGACCTACGAAATGCCGAAAAGCTTCATCATCACAGTGAAGAACGGTACGGAAAAGGTCTATATCTCGCAGCTTTCAGCCGCAACTCTCCGAAAGCGCCTTGAAAACGGCGGATTTTAATATGGATAGACCGGTGCGCAAGCCAAACAGGATGAACAATTACGATTATTCATCAAATGGGCTGTATTTCATAACCATATGTACGAAAAACAGGGCGACATATCTGTCGGATATAGTTGAGATCCCTGATCTCGTAGGGAACGCCGCCCTCGGCGTTCCGCGTGTAAAATTAACTGAATATGGCGAGATAGTCGATGAAAATATAAAAAAGATAAATGAAATATACAGATATGTTTCGGTTAGTAAGTATGTAATCATGCCGGATCATATCCATATGATATTATTTGTATCTGATTACGGAGAGAAACCCATATCTGACGGAACGCCGAGGGCGGCGTTCCCTACAAGATCAATTCCACAGATAATAAATGGACTGAAATCAATATCTACGAAACAAATCGGTTTTTCAATATGGCAAAAATCATTCCACGACCACATTATCCGCAGCGAGAAGGAATTTCTCGAAATATGGCAATATATCGAAAATAACCCCATAAATTGGGCTAATGATAAATTTAACCAAAACCTTTGGAGGTAAAAAATGAGTCAGCAGAATAATTATGACGAAAACGACATACAAGTTCTGGAAGGACTTGAGGCTGTCCGTAAAAGACCGGGTATGTATATCGGTTCGACAGGTCCCGGCGGTCTTCACCACCTCGTCTACGAGATAGTTGACAACTCCATAGACGAAGCTCTTGCAGGCTACTGTACCGAGATAACCGTTGAGATACTTCCTGGCGATGTTATCCGTGTTTCTGATAACGGACGCGGTATCCCGGTAGGTATACACCCCAAGGAGGGCATCTCCGCGGCAACAGTCGTTTACACGATACTCCACGCCGGAGGAAAGTTCGGCGGCGGCGGATACAAGGTATCCGGCGGTCTCCACGGAGTTGGTGCGTCGGTAGTAAACGCCCTTTCAGAGTGGCTTGAGCTCACTGTCAAGGACGGCGAGAATGTATGGTTCCAGCGCTTTGAACGTGGTCACTACGACGAGCAGCTCAAGGCGATAGGCAAGACCACTGAGACCGGTACAAGCGTTATGTTCAAGGCTGACGGGGAGATATTCGAGAGCACGGTCTACGATTATGAGGTGCTTCTCAAGAGACTCCGCGAACAGGCTTTCCTGAATGCCGGTATCAGGATAGTTTTCACGGACAAGCGCGACAGCGAGAATATACAGAGCGAAACGCTCCACTACGAGGGCGGTATACGCCAGTTTGTAGAGCATATCCACGCAACAAGAGGTCTGGAGTCTCTCAGCGGCGACGTTATCTACGTTTCCGGAACTCAGGGCGACTCATTTGCCGAGATAGCGCTCCAGTACAATGACAGCTTCAACGAGGTCATTCTCTCGTTTGCAAACAATATCCATACAAAGGACGGCGGCTCACACGAGACCGGCTTCAAGAATGCTCTCACCAAGGTCATCAACGAATATGGCACGAAAATGGGACTTCTCAAGGACAAGGATAAGCTCAAGGGCGAGGACGTCCGCGAGGGACTTACTGCCATTATCTCCGTAAAGCTGACCGAGTGCGAATTTGAGGGACAGACCAAGGGACGTCTCGGAAACCCCGAAGTTAAGCCGTTTGTCGAGAAGCTCGTTCAGGAGAAGCTGATGAACTTCCTCGAGGAGAACCCCGATACTGCAAAGCTCATCTTCGAGAAGAGCCTCTCCGCACTCAAGGCGCGTGAGGCTGCAAAGAGAGCTCGTGAAGCCGAACGTAACAAGAACGCATTCGGAAAGGCTTCAATGCCGGAAAAACTTGCGGACTGCGCTGAGCGCGACAACCGCTACACCGAAATATACATCGTCGAGGGAGATTCTGCGGGCGGTTCTGCAAAACAGGGACGTGACCGCCGCTATCAGGCTATCCTCGCTCTGTGGGGCAAGATGCTCAACGTTGAAAAAGCCCGTATCGACCGAATTTACGGCAACGATAAGCTCGAGCCGGTCGTTACCGCTCTCGGAACCGGTATCGGTGAGGATTTCGACATCGAGAAGCTCCGCTACGGAAAAGTCATCATTATGGCAGATGCCGATGTTGACGGTATGCACATCAGAACCCTCCTCCTCACATTCTTCTTCCGCTATATGAGACCGCTCATCACCAACGGAAACGTCTATATCGCGCAGCCGCCGCTCTTCAGAGTCGAGCGCAAGAAGAAGATATGCTACGCTTTCTCCGAGGAGGAGCGTGACAGATATATCGCTGAGCTTTCTGAGGAAGGCAAGTACAAGGACGTTGAAGTCCAGCGTTACAAAGGTCTCGGTGAAATGGACCCGGAGCAGCTCTGGGAGACCACTATGGATCCCGAGCGCCGTACTATCGTGAAGATAGGTATGGAGGACGCACTCAAGGCTGACGAGGTATTCACCATACTTATGGGCGACAAGGTCGAGCCGCGACGCAACTTCATCGAGAAAAACGCCAAGTTTGCGCAGGATCTTGACATATGACGGAGCAGAATATGGAAAATAACTACAAGCTCGAAAAGACATACAAGGTGCCGCACGAGACATTCAAAGAAGCGTACAAGGCTTATCAGAAGAAGTTTGTCTACCCGAAGAGCATCATATTCATCGTACTGTTTCTGGTGCTTGCTGCTGATTTTGTGTATGCAGCGATAAAGGCTCCGGACAACAAGCTGGTCTACCTGCTGATAATGGTCTGCATAGCCTTCGCGTTCAGGGAGTTCTACAATCCGCGCAGGATATTCCAGAATATCTCCGAAACTATGAAGGCTCTCGGCGAACCTGAGTACAAAATAGGCATTGCAGGCGATCATATCGACATTTCAACGGTTTCGCTCCCCGAAGAAGAGGACGAAGACGAGTCTGAGGGAACTGACAGCGAGGGATCCGATGATGAAGAGGATGACGACGAGCCCGAGCTTCCGGAGGAGTTTGATCCTATGCCGGAGAAGTCCGTGATAAAGCTCGATGAGAGCTACGGTCTGCTGGAGTATGAGAAGTTTTTCCTGCTTATGGAGGGAAAAAAGGTCTTTTACATACTGCCTAAGGAGGGCTTTTCAGAGGAGGAGCTCGAAATAGTCAGAGGAACTAAAAAATGAAAATTCTAAGAAATTTTATGGTAGGTTCGGCTGCTGTTGTAATGGCTTTTTCCTCTGTTTCCTGCGGTAAAGATATGAAGAAAAAGGACGATATAAAGTCCGAGCTTGAAAAAAAGTACAGCAGGGAATTTGAACTGATCGAAAAGGAAAATAATACGGAAACTGATACGGACAGAAAAATCTCTAATAATAAATATGTTTACTTCCGCGACAAGAACGGAGTGGAATTCAAGGTAACCTGCACATCGCGTACAGGCAGTATCACCCCTACTGTAAAAGATTGGGGATACAGCGACAACTACATCTCGGAATATCTTGCCAGATATGGTGATGATTACACTGCCGGACTCAAAGCTGCCGGTATAGAAACGGTCATAGATAAAAGAAATTATGACGATGACAGTGATAAGAATATTCTAATGTGCATAGTAAATAACTATGCTCAGTTAGATGTACTGTTTGGTGAGATAAAAAAGCTCGATCCGCCGCTTAGCCTCTATGGCATCAAGAATGATATAAAGTCAGATAATGCCGTTTATTACTGCGGTGATGTGTATATTGGAGCAAGCGATAATGGCGAGGAAAGTATCAGACAAGAATACATTGACAATGTGAGACAAGGCAATATTAAAGAACAGCTTTCAGATGAGATACTCAGCAAGTACCCTGCTCAAGAATTGAAAGTTATAGTAGACGGCAAGGATATAAAGAGATTTCCGGAAAATGACAGCGAAAACGGAAAATACTACATTTCCTTTCATGTATATAATACTAATGAGAAAAATAAAGCGGTAAGCTCTTCTTCTCTTGAGGAATTTCTTGTGGATATGGGCTGTAATGGTATAAAAAGGACCGCTTCCGGTTTTGAGTGGATAGGCGGAAAAATAAACCTGTTCGATGGTTCTTTTGAAGTTACGAACAGTGACGATAAAGATGCCGGTGATTTTTATATTCACCTTTATCCAGAGGATATAGAAAAGCTGTTCAAATCAAAGGTCACAGTTGATCCAGTGCATAGCTGCGAATTTAAAATAGAAACGCAATCTCTTTTAGGAGGTAACGAATTTGTTATATCAGGATAATTCAAAGATAATCAATACTGAAATAGTTGACGAAATGCAGAACTCTATGCTCAACTACGCTATGTCGGTAATTGTATCGAGAGCTCTTCCCGATGTAAGAGACGGTCTGAAGCCTGTACACAGAAGAATACTGTACACGCTCCACGAAAACGGACTTACTCCCGAAAAGCCCTACCGTAAATGTGCCGATACAGTCGGTGCGGTCCTCGGACGTTATCATCCGCACGGCGATGCGTCAGTTTATGATGCTCTCGTAAGACTCGCACAGGACTTCTCTATGCGCTATCCCCTCGTTGACGGCCACGGAAACTTCGGTTCTATCGACGGCGACGGCCCTGCCGCTTACCGTTATACCGAGGCTAAAATGGCTAAGCTCACGCTGGAGATGCTCACGGATATAAACAAGGACACCGTGGATTTCACATCAAACTACGATGACCGTCTGAAAGAGCCTGTTGTACTTCCCTCGCGTTTCCCGAACCTCCTTGTGAACGGTTCTGTCGGAATTGCCGTAGGTATGGCAACTAATATCCCGCCCCACAATCTCGGTGAGGTCATCGACGCTTTACAGCTCCTCATCGACGATCCGGACTGCACTCTCGAGCAGATAATGGAGCACATTCAGGGACCTGATTTCCCGACAGGCGGCATTATTATGGGCAGAGCCGGTATCCGTGCGGCTTATGCTACCGGAAAGGGCAAGATAATCCTCCGCAGCCGCACACATTTTGAGGAGATAAAGGGAAGAAACTGCATCATCGTTGACGAGATCCCCTATATGCTCAGAAAGGAGCGTCTGCTCAAGAGCATTATCCAGCTCGTCCGCGACAAGAAGATAGATGGTATCTACGACCTCCGCGACGAGTCCGACAAGGACGGTATGAGAGTAGTTATCGAGCTGAAAAAGGACGCTATCCCGGAGATAGTCCTCAACAAGCTCTTTGCGCTCACACAGCTTCAGGACACAGTCGGCATAATTATGCTCGCTCTCGTTAACGGCGAACCGAAGATACTCACACTCAAGCAGATGCTTCAGGACTACCTCGAATTTCAGGTAGACGTTATCCAGAGAAGAACACGCTTCGACCTGAAAAAGGCTCTCGAACGTGCTCACATATTACAGGGCTTCGTGCTCGCAGCTGACTACATCGACGAGGTTATTGCGATAATCCGTGCGAGCGCAACTGTTGCCGAGGCTAAGAACAAGATGATGGAACGCTTCAAGGACGTCGATATGTCGGCTCTCCTTGACCGCGCTCAGTACGACCTCACCGGACTCCACGTTGAGGCTCAGACCGGTCTTTCCGAGGAACAGGCTGAGGCTATCGTCCAGATGCGTCTCGGACAGCTCACAGGTCTCGAGAGACAGAAGATCACCGATGAGCTCTTCGGACTCCTCACAAAGATCTCCGATTATGAGGATATCCTCGCTGACGTGAACCGCGTTTACGCTATCATTATGGACGACCTCAACGCTATCCGCAAGAAGTTCAGCGACAAGCGCCGTACAGACATCGAGAATGTCAGCGGTGAGGTCGACATCGAGGATCTTATCCCCGAGGAGGACTGCGTCGTTACTCTCACAAACAACGGCTACATCAAGCGTATGCCCGTTGCAGAGTACAAGACTCAGCGCCGCGGCGGCAGAGGTATCACCGGTATGAAGCAGCGCGAGGAGGACTTCGTGGACGAGATGTTCATCTGCGGTTCTCACGACAATATCCTCTTCATATCCAACAAGGGTATAATGTACAAGCTGAAATGCTACGAGATACCGGATGGCTCGAAGGCTTCAAGAGGCTTCAACCTCATAAACCTCCTTCCGCTCACTGAGGGCGAGAAGATAGCCGCAATGATAAAGACCACCGATTTCAGCGATGAAAAGTTCATCGTTATGGTCACAAAGAACGGCAAGATCAAGAGGACTAACCTCTCGCTCTACAAGAACGTCCGCAAGAACGGTCTTATCGCTATCGGTCTCGATGACGGCGACGAGATAGCCGGCGTCCGTATGACTGAGGGACAGGCTCAGCTCTTCGTTGCGACCAGAAACGGTATGGCTATCCGTCTCGAGGAAGAGAAGATACGTCCGCTCTCACGTTCCGCTCACGGCGTAAGGGCGATAAAGCTCCGTGACAGCGACTATGTTGTAAGCATGGCAAGAGTCCGCGAAGGCGCAACTCTGCTCACCGTTACCGAAAACGGCTACGGTAAGCGCACCGAGCTCGACAGCTACCGTATCCAGAACCGCGGCGGCTTTGGTCTCACAAACTACAAGGTGGACGATTTCCGCGGATATGTATGCGGTATCAAGATAGTTGACGAGGACGACGATATTATCCTCGTTTCCAGCGACGGTATCATCATCAGGATACTCACCAGCGACATCAGAATTATGGGACGTATCGCAAAGGGCGTCCGTGTAATGAAAGTCAACGAGGGCGCACAGGTAGTTGCATTCACCCGTGCCGAGCACGATGACAATGCCGAGACCGAAAAGGTCGAGCAGCTCACAGAGGAACAGCTCAAGGAAGCCGAGGCTGAGGCTGAGCTTGAGGAAAAGAACGAAGTTGTGATAGAAGCTGACGAAGCTGAGTCCGACGACGAATAATTACAGGTGGTATATATTATACTTGCGGTAATTGCAGCGTTTGCAGTCTATGCGTTCATTGAGAACAAGCTGCTGCTGCGCGTGAGACGCGAGGAGCTGGGCGGCAATATAAAAGCCGTCCACCTCTCCGACCTGCACAAAAGGCGTTTCGGGAGGGATAATTCGCGTCTCTGCAAAGCCGTTGAGATGGAGTCTCCGGACATAATCATTTTCAGCGGCGACCTCGTCTCGAGGACTGAGACTGATTTTTCCGCGATAAAGCGTACTCTCGACAGCCTGTGCAGGATAGCTCCGGTCTATATGATAATGGGCAACCACGAGCAGAGTCTCCCGTCTGAGATGCAGAAGGAGTTTTTGCAGACCGTTTCGGAAACAGAAGCGGTCCTCCTCAGAAACGAGACCGTCAGCATTGATATAAAGGGCAGAGATATTGCGGTATGCGGACTTCTCGAGCACTACGAGGTGTATAAAAAGGACGGCGGCTACCGCGATCTTGAAAAGATAACTACCGGCAGTATAACCGCACTGCTCGGGGAAAAACCCGGCGGCGAGGTGCTGCTTATGGCGCATAACCCGTTTTTTGGCGAGGCATATGCCGAGTGGGGCGCGGACTGGGTTTTCAGTGGACACGTCCACGGCGGTATAGTGCGGCTTTTCGGGAAAGCTATGCTCTCACCGGAACGGAAACTCTTCCCCAAAAACGCAAAGGGCGTCTACAAATTCGGCAGAACACGCCTGCTGGTCTCAGCAGGTCTCGGCAAGCTGAGGCTGTTCAACCCACCGGAAATTGTCGTATATATGATATAAAAGGACGGTTATTCCGTCCTTTTTTAATTGGTGGGCGAGGGCGCCGTCCCTACTTTTGTAGGAAACGCCCTCTCTTGCTGGGCGTTTCCTCTTAAAAAACAGTCCACCGGACTGTTTTTTAATTCACCTTTTGCGGAGCGCTTTGTGGATTGTGGGACGCTGTCCCACACCCTGCAAGGGCTGTCCCCCTAATCGGGTCCGTCCCCTCTGTCGCTTCGCGACA
>CACXEJ010000092.1 GCA_902766595.1 Ruminococcus flavefaciens
TATCATACAAGTTTTATGATGTCAATGTACAACTACTGCGACGGCACTGTTCATTTTAAGCGACGCAAGTGTTCAACTTCGCCGGCCGTGGGTGTTCAACTGGAGCGCTATATTCAGTATCAGATCCCGACCTACAGAATGAAACGTGAAGAGGTCAAAACTGTTATCTTCAGATACATCTTCGGCTACTACAACACCCAGAGGATCAACAGCTTCAATGCAGGTGGTCTCCCACCTGTGGCACTAAGAACTTCAACTGGGTTAGCTCATCACGCCGCCTGACTCCTGCCTATCCAAGATTTTGGGTATTCTCTGACTGCACATTTCTTGACAATTCCAGAAATATGTCACAAAGCGTTTCATGAATTATAGTAAAAAACAGGAACAATAAAAATCTTTGAGAGGATATTTAAGTAGTTTATTATTTGAATTTGAATTTAAATACTCAGATTATAAATATACTATACAAAATCCCGATGCTCAGCATCGGGATTTGTTGTCCTATTCGATTTGATTTTTGTTTTTCTGCGTTAAGAATATCTTACATCAGAAAGGTTTGCCCCCGATAAATGCACATATACTTCTCTGTTAGCATTACCCCTTATGCCGCCCTGTTTATCGTTTAGTGGTCTTTTTGGTGGTGGTGGAATTGTGGTCGCCGGTGATACCGCTGACGATGTTTCCGGCAGCATCAGTAACGCCCTCGATGATATCGTCGCCGGCTTTTCCGGCACCGTGGATAGCGTCACTTACACGCTCGCCGACGGAGTCATCGTCCATAGTTACCGCAGCAGTTCCGCTGTTTGAATCGTAGGTCTTGTCGTCCGAACCGCAGGAAGTAAAAGCTGTACAAACGGTAATAAATATGGAGCATATTGCTAAAACCTTTTTCATACAAATCATATCCTTTACATTTTATGGCTGTGGAGAGCTTTTCCACAACGTAATTCTATTGTTTACACATTTCTCCTGATTATCCACACCATTTCAAACTTTTTTTCACTCCGATAACGTGAATATACCGCGTTTTTCCACCTATTCAACAGAGTTTTCAACATAGACTGCTGTTACTCCACATACGTTTCCACACTATGTTGAAAACTTATCCACGCCCGTGTTAATAATAATTAGCACTATATTGCTCTGAATTTGCAGCTCGAAAATTGCTGTTGTCATCTGCATTTGAAAACAAAATGTATAATGCTGTTTTTGGAGAAAAAAAGGAGACTTAATTTAAAAAGTCTCCGGAAAAAAAGCAAGAGCACCCGAAAGTGCCCTTACAGTTAATATATTCTCTTACTTTATATCGCCGTGGTGAGCCTGAAGAGACTTGACACCGAAGTGCTTATTCTCCCTGTGAGCCTTGATACCCTCGGCACTTGCCTTTGCGGCAGCCATAGTTGTGATGTAAGGAACGCGGTGCTTGATAGCAGCCTTACGGATATAGCTGTCGTCGTGGATACTTGTCTTGCCGGCAGGTGTATTGATGATGAGCTGGATCTCGCCGTTAGCGATCTCGTCAGCGATATTCGGACGTCCCTCGTAGATCTTGAATATCTTCTTGCAGGGAATTCCCTCTTCCTTTATCATTTCGTAGCTTTTGCCTGTTGCGATGATATTGAAGCCGAGCTCGTGGAACGAACGGGCAATATCAAGCAGCTCAGCCTTATCTCTGTCGCATACGCTGAGGAGAACTGTTCCGCCGTCGGGGAGTCTTGTCTGAGTAGCCTCCTGAGCCTTGTAGTAAGCCTCGCCGAATGTGGGAGCGATACCGAGAACTTCACCGGTCGAACGCATCTCCGGTCCGAGGACAGGATCGACCTCCTGGAACATATTGAACGGGAAAACAGCTTCCTTTACGCCATAGTGGTTGATCTGGCGGTCCTTGAGCTCCGGAACGGGAGACTTTCTTCCTGTAAGTGAGGAAGTGATGATGTCGGTAGCGATCTTTACCATATTGATGTCGCAAACCTTTGATACGAGCGGAACTGTTCTTGAAGCACGGGGGTTAGCCTCGAGAACGTATACTGTATCGCCCTCGATAGCGTACTGCATATTCATAAGACCGCATACGTTCATCTCAACAGCGATCTTCTTTGTGTAGTCCTTGATAGTAGCGACCTGCTTCTCAGTGAGGTTCATAGAGGGCAGGATACAAGCGGAGTCGCCTGAGTGAACGCCTGCGAGCTCGATGTGCTCCATAACAGCGGGAACGAAGCAGTTTGTACCGTCTGAGATAGCGTCTGCCTCACACTCGGTAGCGTGATTGAGGAAGCGGTCGATGAGGATAGGTCTGTCGGGAGTTACGCCGACTGCTGCGGACATATAAACTTTCATCATATCGTCATCGTGAACGATCTCCATTCCGCGTCCGCCGAGAACGTAGGAAGGACGAACCATAACAGGATAGCCGATGCGGTTAGCGATCTCGAGAGCCTCGTCAACGTTTACAGCCATACCAGCCTCAGGCA
>CACXEJ010000093.1 GCA_902766595.1 Ruminococcus flavefaciens
AAGCTCGGCGGTGAGAACGGTATCGGTCTTGCTGACCTCGTTGAGAACCGTCTCGTTGGTATGAAGTCAAGAGGCGTTTACGAGACTCCCGGCGGTGCTATCCTCTATCACGCTCACGAAGTTCTCGAGACTATCTGCCTCGATAAGGAAACTGCAAGAGTTAAGCAGTACCTCGGCATCAAGTTCGCTGACATCGTTTACAACGGTCAGTGGTACACTCCTCTCCGTGAGGCTATGAGCGCTTTCGTTACAGAGACTCAGAAGACTGTTACAGGCGACGTTAAGCTCAAGCTCTACAAGGGCAACATCATCAATGCCGGCGTAACCTCTCCCTACACTCTCTACGATGAGGAAGTTGCTACATTCGATGAGGACGAAGTTTACAATCAGGCTGACGCTGCCGGATTTATCAACCTCTTTGGTCTCCCGATCAAAGTCAAGGCTCAGCTCGACAAGAAGAGAAACAACAAGTAATATATTTCTGACTGTTTGCAGGCAGGGGAGCCTTCTCCTGCCTGTTACGATTTATTTTAATGCGTAATTCGTAATGCATAATGCGTAATTATATGTGTTCATATTTTCTTTGATTTGTCGCCGCAGTTACGAATTACGAATTAAGAATTACGCATTGAGAAAATGGGGAATGGTTGTGGTGAATGTCAGGTTAATGACCATCGGCGACTATGACAAAGTCTACGCACTGTGGCTTTCCTGTGCCGGTATGGGACTGAACAATCTTGACGATTCAAGAGAGGGTATAGAGAAGTATCTCGCAAGAAATCCGGAGACCTGCTTCGTTGCAGAGGAAGACGGAAATATAGCCGGTGTTATCATAGCCGGCAATGACGGAAGAAGAGGATACATCTACCATACGGCTGTAAATCCCGATTACAGACGCCGCGGGATAGGCTCGATGCTCGTGGACGAGGCGTTGAATGCGCTGAAGTCGCTCGGTATAAACAAGGTCGCGCTGGTCGTATTTTCAAGGAATGAGAACGGCAACGCCTTCTGGGAGAAGCTCGGCTTCACCGGAAGAGACGATCTTGTTTACAGAAACAGATCCCTCGCAGATTTCGTAAGAATAGACACATAAAGGAGTAAAAACAATGGCAGATATGATGTGGGCAGGAAGATTTTCCAAGCAGGTAGATGAGGGCGTGAACGCTTTCAATTCTTCCATTGCCTTTGACGGACGTATGTACCGCCACGATATACAGGGCAGTATCGCTCACGCTACTATGCTCGGCGACTGCGGCATAATCCCCAAGCAGGACAGCCTTGAGATAATCGGCGGTCTGAAGGAGATACTCGCCGACATCGACTCGGGCAAGCTCGAGCTCGATCCCAACGCTGAGGATATACATATGTTCATCGAGGCGGAGCTCACCAAGCGTCTCGGAGATGTGGGAAAGAGACTCCACACAGCGCGTTCAAGGAACGATCAGGTCGCTCTTGACCTCAGACTCTACCTCCGCGATGAGATAAAGGAAGTGCAGTCCCTCGTTGTTGAACTCATCAAGACTCTCATAAATATGGCTAAGGAACACACCGAAACGGTTATGCCTGGCTATACACACCTCCAGAGAGCTCAGCCCATCACTCTTGCTCATCATCTTATGGCTTATGTATGGATGCTCCTCCGCGACCTCGGAAGATTTACCGATGCCGCAAAGCGTATGGACTACTGCCCTCTTGGCTGCGGAGCTCTCGCAGGCACTACCTACAAGACCAACAGACAGCAGACCTCCGACCTCCTCGGCTTCACTGCCCCTATGGAGAACAGTCTCGACGGCGTTTCCGACCGCGATTACTGCGTAGAGCTCTGCTGTGCAATGTCTCTCCTTATGACTCACCTCTCACGCTTTTCCGAGGAAATAATCCTCTGGTGCAGCTGGGAATTCAAGTTCGTTGAGCTCGACGATGCCTTTGCAACAGGTTCGTCCATTATGCCGCAGAAGAAGAACCCCGATGTCACCGAGCTTATCCGCGGCAAGACAGGAAGAGTCAACGGCGATCTCGTTACCCTTCTCACTATGATGAAGGGCATACCGCTCGCATACAACAAGGATATGCAGGAGGACAAGGAGGCTATTTTCGACGCTCTCGACAACGTCAAGCTCTGCGTAAGGACCTTCACTCCTATGCTCGCAACTATGCGCGTTCTCAAGGACAATATGCGCAATGCTGCCGCAAAGGGCTTCATCAACGCTACGGACTGTGCTGATTACCTCGTTAAGAAGGGTATGCCTTTCCGTGACGCATACAAGATAACCGGTACTCTCGTTGCAAAGTGCATCGAAAAGGGACTTACCCTCGAGACTCTGCCCCTTGAGGACTACAAGGCTATGACAGAAAACTTCAGCGAGGACGTTTACGAGGCTATAAGCCTTGATACCTGCGTCCGCGAGAGAAAGTCCTACGGCGGACCTTCACCCGATGCTGTAAAGGTACAGATAGCAGCAGCCGAAAAGGCTCTTGCGGAGCAGATCGGCTGATGAAGAAAAAGGACGTTGTTTTTACCATAGGTCTCTGCATTTTTACGGGCATAATGTGGATGGCAGGCGAGCTCGTTATGGGACTCTGGATACCCGTCCGCCCGAAGGTTCATCTGTGGTGGCTGATAGGTATCGTGATCTTCACCCTCGCTGTGAACATATGGCACAGCTTCATCGAGGACGAGTCCGACAAAAAGGATCCGCGCCGCGAAAAGTATGAGCGCAAGGTCACCGGCAGAGCCGAACGAAAGAAAAATAAGAAGAAAAAGTGAGGAAGTTGCTATGTCAGTTAAAGTATATATAGACGGTCAGGAAGGCACAACAGGTCTGAAGATCCTCGAGCGCTTCAAGGACAGAAAGGACATCGAGCTCATCAGGATCAGCGAGGATAAGCGCAAGGATCCCGCAGAACGTGCAAGACTCATAAATATGTCGGACTATACCTTCCTCTGTCTCCCGGACGATGCTTCAAGAGAGGCTGTTTCATTCGTGGACAACGATCACGTCCGCATCATCGACGCCTCTACAGCTCACCGTACCAATCCGGACTGGGCTTACGGCTTCCCGGAGCTCTCTGAGGCTCACAGAGAGAAGATAAAGACCTCGAACAGAGTAGCTGTTCCCGGCTGCTACGCAAGCGGCTTCGCTTCGATAGTTTACCCCCTCGTGAGCAGCGGCATTATCCCCAAGGACTACCCTGTTTTCGCCTATGCGACCTCTGGTTACAGCGGCGCAGGCAAAAAGGCGATAGCCGTTTATGAGGGCGAAGACAAACCCTACGAATTCAATAGTCCCCGTCAGTACGCGCTTTCACAGCAGCACAAGCACCTTCCCGAGATGAAAGCCGTTTCGGGACTTGAATATACACCTATGTTCAACCCTATGGTCTGTGATTATTTCAGCGGAATGGTCGTAAGTGTACCGCTCCAGACCAGAACTCTCCCCAAGGCAGTTACCGCCGCAGAGGTACACAAGATGTACGCCGAGCACTACAAGGACGCAAAAATGGTCGAAGTAATGCCCCTTATGCCGGCTGACGAGCAGAAGAGCTTCTTCCTCGCATCAAACACCCTCAGCGGACAGAACAAAATGCAGGTATTCGTTTTTGGCAATGATGAACAGATACTGCTCTGTTCACGACTCGATAATCTTGGTAAGGGCGCAAGCGGCGCAGCAGTTCAGTGCCTCAATATAATGATGGGCATTGATGAGACTACCGGTCTCGTATAAGGCTTGACTCTTACCCAACGGAGGGCTTATTATGCACAAGATGAAATTGAAAGAGATCTACGAGTATGATTACATTCCAGATGAGAGTGATACATACCCGCTTCAGGAGTGGTTCAACGCCATTCTTGAGAAAACTGAGGACGAGCTGACTATCGCAGATGTCTGCCGTATGCTCAGACAGAGAATGTGTTCAAAGTGCGCGATGAAGAGAGCTGTCGAGATACTCCGCGAGGATCCCTTTGCCGGTGAGATCTATGACGGTCAGCTTATGAGCACTCTTTACGGTTCAAAGGAAAAATACCTCTGCCTCTTCTACGGTGACATCAAGCCTATCCTCGATGAAGCCGAGCTCCTCGCGATAAAGCGCGAATGGGGCAGCGAGGAGGAAAAGACAGAATATCTTAAAATAGCTTCGGCTTTCAAGGAAAAGATCGCTGAGGCTGGCAAATAAGCAAGGAGACTTTCATATGGAACTCAAACAGGTTGGAAATGTTAAATTTGTAGAGGGCGGCGTATGTGCTGCAAAGGGCTTCCGCGCAAACGGCGTTCGCTGCGGACTCGCTCACAAGCCGCTTACCGATACTGAGGCTGCAAACGCTGCTGCGAACAATTCGCTCCCGAGTGCAAAGCAGAAGAACGATCTGGCGATGATCGTTGCGGACAACGAGTGTACTGCGGCTGCTGTCTATACTACAAATAAGGTAAAGGGCGCTCCTATCCTCGTTACAAAGGAACACCTCAGAAACGGCAGGGCAAGAGCCGTTATCGTGAACTCTGTAAACGCCAACACCTGTAACCCCGACGGAGTAGAAAAGGCAAAGAAGATGTGCGAGCTCACCGCGAAGGAGCTTGGTATCGCTCCCGAGGACGTTATCGTTGCTTCGACCGGCGTTATCGGACAGGTACTCCCGATAGAGCCCATCGCAAACGGTATCCCCGGTCTTGCAAAGGGGCTCTCCTACGAGGGCAACGCTCAGGCGCTCGATGCCATTATGACTACCGATACTATGCCCAAGGAGATCGCTGTTGAGTTTGAAATGGGCGGCAAGACCTGCACTATGGGCGGTATGCTCAAGGGCAGCGGTATGATACACCCTAATATGGCTACGACTCTCACCTTCATCACAACAGACGCGGCTATTTCCGCAGAGCTGATACAGAGAGCCCTCAGCGATATCGTAAAGGTTACTCTCAACCGCGCAAGCGTTGACGGAGACACCTCCACCAACGATATGGTCTGCATTATGGCTTCCGGAACAGCCGGCAATGAGCCTGTTAACAGCGAGAACGAGGATTTCAGCAAGTTCGTTCACGCCCTCTATGCGATAATGATGAACCTCGCGCGTATGATGGCAAGAGACGGCGAGGGTGCTACAAAGCTCATCGAGTGCGCAGTTTCCGGTGCTGAGAACGATAAGATCGCGGAGACTGTTGCGAAGTCTGTTATCACTTCGAGTCTCTTCAAGACTATGATATTCGGTGAGGACGCGAATGCAGGACGTATATACTGCGCTATCGGTTACTCCGACGCTGATTTCGACGTAAACAAGGTCGATATTGAGATAGCTTCAAAGGCTGGCAAGATAACAGTCGGACATCAGGGCTGTCTGACAGAGTTCTCTGAGGAGCTTGCAAAGAAGGTTCTCGGCGAAGAGGAGATACAGATACTCATTTCTCTCGGCGAAGGCAGAGGCAGAGCTATGGCTTGGGGCTGCGACCTTACCTATGACTACGTCAAGATAAACGGCGACTACCGTTCATAATATGGAAAACAATTTTGACGATGATGAGTTCCTTGACGAGGACGACGAATTCGACTGCAACCCGGATCCTTCCTTAGACGATGGCTTCGAGGAAGATGACTTTGATGACGGTTACAGGGAGACCTTCGACGACAAGGACTACGAAGATCAGGCAGAGACAGCCGCTTTCATGGAGAAATACCTTGAGGACGGCGAGCATATGATATGGAGCCAGAGCTCCGTTCCGAAGGCTGACTTCAAGGAGGCAAATCTCGGGTGCAGCACCGGCTTTGCGGCATTTCTGATAATAGAGCCGCTGGTTTTTATATGGTTCGTACCGGTTTTCGGCGCGGTGATGATACTGCTCGGCTTGCTGCTCCTACTCAGGATAAAGACGACTAAGCGCAGGTACGCTATAACCGACAGGCACGTTCTTATGCTGAAGAACAGGCGTCTGAGAAAGGTGCCGCTGAGCGATATAGAGTTTCCCAGACGCGGCTTTATTGCGCACACGGTCAATGATATAAGCGAGCGGCACGTCGGGACCGTCTGCTTCGTAAAGAAGCTTATCAGGAGGAAAAACGGCGTAATTTCCGAGAAACACGCTTATATAAGAGCGGTCAGGAACCCGAAGAGCGTTGTTCGTATACTGACTGAGACCGTAAAGAATTATTCAGGCAATACCGGCGGACAGAGCTGAGAGAAAGGCGGTGACTGCATATGTTCGGCAGAAAAAAAGGCGACGATTACGATGAATATAATGAGAGTATAAACGCAAAATATGATGACGACTATATCCGCGAAAACGAGGAATACCGTGCGGAGTGCAGCCACAGTCACGAGCAGACCTACGGAAATTACGACTCCCACAGGGAGTACAAGGAAAAGCGCGAGGAATGTACCCACAGCCACGAACAGACCTACGAGGACTTCAACAGCGAGCTTGCCCCGTATGAGGCACAAAGCGAGGCAGAAGCGAAATTCGTGAAGTATCTCCAGCAGGGCGAGCATATCCTCTGGTGCGCAAAGGCTGAAAAAAATGCCAATTCCGCAGAAAAGGGGACCGGCTGTGTCGGAGGCGGCGGAATAGCGCTGGTGATAGTTATAGCTGTACTGCTGCTCCCTCTGTTTGGTGTTATGAGCATCGCGGCGATAATAATGGCGGTCGTGATCGCAAAGGAAACCAATGTAAAGAACCGCACATATGCAATTACAGACAAGTCGCTCATCATAATGAAAGGTGATACGCCCAAGAGGATACCGCTTGATGGGATAAGAGGCATCAACTACAAGGCGAGCCCGAGAGATGTAGGATACGTTATTTTTCATGCATCATATAAGATCAACGGCATTGCGACAAATAAGAATGACGGCATATTTGCTGTAAGAGATCCGAAGGGAGTATCGGAGATACTGTCACAGGCGGTCTCTGACAAACATAGATATTCAGGAAGTGTTAATAATGGTTAAGATCTCAAATCAGGACAAATCGCAGGTGCTCATCGACGCCCTGCCCTACATTCAGAAGTACAACAACAAGATACTCGTTATCAAGTACGGCGGAAACGCTATGACCAACAAGGAGCTCAAGGACGCTGTTATGACAGATATCGTCCTCCTCTCCCTCGTAGGAGTGAAGGTCGTTCTGGTACACGGCGGCGGTCCGGAGATAAGCGATATGCTGAAGAAGCTCAATATCGAGAGCCGTTTTGTGAACGGTCTCAGATACACCGATGATGCTACCGTTGACGTTGTAAAAATGGTGCTTTCAGGCAAGGTCAACAAGGAGCTCGTTCAGCTCCTCGCACAGCACAAGGGCAGTGCGGTAGGACTCTGCGGCATCGACGGCGGAATGCTTATGGCTGAGAAGAAGACCACCGACGACGGTCAGGATCTCGGCTGGGTAGGCGAGATAACAAGTGTCAACACCAAGCCCATTCTCGATGCCCTCGCTAACGGAAATATCCCCGTTATCGCAACTGTTGCGACTGACGAGGAGGGCAATACCTACAACGTCAACGCTGATACTGCTGCTGCCCGCATCGCAGCTGAGCTCGGCGCTGAAAATCTCATTCTTATGACCGACATCGCAGGTCTTCTCCGCGACAAGGACGATCCCGAGACTCTTATCCCGGAGGTCAACGTGAGCGAGGTGCCGTTCCTCAAGAGACAGGGCATAATCTCGGGCGGTATGATCCCCAAGATCGACTGCTGTGTAGAGGCAGTCAGACGCGGTGTACACAAGACGGTCATCATCGACGGAAGAGTTCCCCACTCGATACTCATCGAGATACTCTCCAATGAGGGCATCGGTACACAGTTCACCTGATAGAGATTTTATACAAAAAAGTATTTACTTATAAACAAAAAATTTACTTGGAAGAATGTTAAAGTTATTGATTTTATCGCGTGTCCGGCGGTATAATTAATATATATCTACTAATGTTTGGAATTATAGCTGCGGTACAGCGGTACAGCGGCACAGTCGGAAGGAGAAATAATATGAACACCAACGAAAAAACCATAGAAAAATTTGATAAACACATAGCACACTCCTACGGACGTATGCCGCTCGCTATGAAAAAAGGTGCAGGAAGACGCTGTGTTGATGAAAACGGCAAGGAATATATAGATTTCGGCAGCGGTATCGGCACCAACTCGCTCGGCTACTGCGATGGGAAATGGGCTGACGCCGTATGCGCTCAGGTCCGCACTCTCCAGCACAACTCAAATTACTACTACACAGAGGTACAGGCGGAATTCGCCGAAAAGCTCTGCGCAATGACCGGCTATACAAACATCTTCTTCGGAAACAGCGGCGCGGAAGCCAATGAATGTGCCATAAAGGTCGCAAGGAAGTACAGCTTCGATAAGTACGGCAAGGGCAGGCACAATATCATCACCCTTGTGAATTCCTTCCACGGCAGGACGATAGCCACTCTTTCCGCTACCGGTCAGGACGTTTTCCATAACTACTTCTTCCCGTTCGTTGAGGGCTTCATAAACGTCGAGGCAAACAACATTGACGACCTGAAAGCAAAACTTGATGATACAGTGTGCGCGGTGATGATAGAGTATGTTCAGGGCGAAGGCGGTGTCAATGTACTGAGCAAAGAGTTCGTTGACGCGATCTACGAGCTCTGCACGCCAAAGGACGTTCTGGTCATCGCGGACGAGATACAGACTGGTGTGGGAAGAACAGGAAAATTCCTCGCCGGTGACCACTTCGGAAAAAAGGCTGATATAACTACTCTCGCAAAGGGTATCGCAGGAGGAATTCCTATGGGAGCCTGCCTGATGAACGAGAAATGCAGCGGCGTTCTTGTTCCCGGTACTCACGGCTCAACATTCGGCGGAAACCCCATAGCCTGTGCAGGCGGTCTTGCAGTGCTCGACAGGCTAAGCGAAGAGGGCTTCCTCGATGAGGTCTGCAAAAAAGCGGAATTCATAAAGAATGAGCTTGAAAAATGCAGCGAGGTCGAGTCAGTCAGCGGACTCGGACTTATGGTAGGCATACAGCTAAAAGCAAAGAAAGCGGCTGATATCGCGCGGACAGCTCTTGAAAGGGGACTGCTTGTGCTGACAGCCAAGGATAAGGTCAGACTCCTTCCGCCGCTGACAATTTCTTATGACGAGCTTAAAGACGGACTCGGTATCCTGATAAGCGTACTGGAGGAATGAGCATGGAGCTAATTTTAATGCCAAAGGGCGGCAATAAATATGTTGTCGAGGATAAAAAGCAGCGGCTCATCTATACTATCAAGAAGAAGGGCTTCGGTCAGAAGTACAACCTTATTGATACCAGCAACTATGTCCTCTATACGATAGTCCAGACCGGTGAAGACAAGAAACCGGCGTTCAGCATCATACTGAACGACACGACTTTCCTTAAAATGGAGTGTAAGTCGCTCTTCCTCGATCCCACTATCACTGCTGACGGAAAAAATATGAAATTCGCACTTGTCAGCAAGGACCGCCACGAATTCGATATAACGAGTGACGGCGAAAAGGTCGGTCACATCAAGACCAAGGTCACGGTAGGCGGTGAGCTGCACTATGACATCGAGATCGACAACAAGTTCTTTGATGACTATATACCGCTGTTTGCGGTCGCTATCGACAAGACATTCGGCGATATGAATAAAAAGAAATAACAGACTGAAAGGATAGAAAATATGAAACACTTACTTAAAATGCTCGATCTGAGCACTGACGAGATCATAGACATTCTCAACCTCGCCGATCAGCTTAAATACGAGCTGAAGCACGGTATCCCCCACCCCCACCTCAAGGGCAAGACTCTCGGTATGATATTCCAGAAGGCTTCTACCCGTACAAGAGTTTCGTTTGAGACAGGTATGTATCAGCTCGGCGGCTATCCGCTGTTCCTCTCCTCAAACGACCTCCAGATCGGACGCGGAGAGCCTGTTCAGGATACAGCAAGAGTTCTCTCACGCTATCTCAGCGGCATTATGATCCGTACCTTCGAGCAGAAGGAGGTCGAGGACCTCGCTCAGTACGGCTCTATCCCGATAATCAACGGTCTTACTGATTTCTGCCACCCCTGTCAGGTGCTCGCTGACCTTATGACTATCCGTGAGTTCAAGGGAAGCTTTGACGGACTCAAGATGTGCTTCATCGGTGACGGAAACAATATGGCTAACTCGCTTATCGTAGGCTGTCTCAAGGTTGGTATGTCAGTATCTATCGCCTGCCCGAACGACTATCAGCCTCCGAAGGAGATACTCGATTTTGCTGCCGGCTACGGCGACAAGTTCGAGATGACAGACTGCCCCAAACAGGCGGCAAAGGACGCAGACGTTCTCATTACGGACGTATGGGCTTCCATGGGACAGGAGGGCGAAGCCGAGAAGCGTAAGAAGGCTTTTGACGGCTACCAGATAAATGACGAGCTTATGGCTCTCGCTCACAGCGACGCTATGGTTCTCCACTGCCTGCCTGCACACCGCGAGGAGGAGATCACCGAGAAGGTATTCGAGGCTCACGCAAACGAGATCTTCGAGGAAGCCGAGAACCGTCTCCACGCTCAGAAGGCTGTTATGGTCAAGCTGATGGCATAAAACACTACATATAATAAGAAACGGACAGCTTCGGCTGCCCGTTTTTGTTGACAAACAGCTTAAAAAATGCTAAGATAGCTGAGAGGTGATATGATGCATAACCTTATCTGGGGCAGCGTTGGGCTGATAATAATGGCAGTGACGCTGGTAAATCTGAAAGGACTTCTCTATCTGAAAAAGCACGGAATTACTGCGCTCGGCGAGGTGATCGAAGTCAGGGAGATAGTCCGGGGCAAGACCAAGCAGGTAACGGGATACATTCACAGGCTGCGCTATGAAGTGGACGGAAAGAACGTTGAGGCAGACGACAGAACCGGCTATAATCAGCCGTTTAAGGTAGGTTCAAAGCAGCTGATAGTCTATGATCCTAAAAAGCCTGAGAAGTTTGAATACGAGGACGCGCTTAAAAAGAACATCAATTTGTTTGCAGTTATGCTGGCGGTGACGGTAGGCTTCACAGCGGCATGGCTCATTCGCGGAGCGCAGTCTCTGTAAAAGCTGCACAAAAATGATAGACGAAATACCAACAACAATTGGCTTGACAACGCTCGAAAATAGTGCTATAATATATTTACTGTCCCACACGAGAGCAGACAAGTCTGCTGAGAGTCAGGAAAAATTTTTCAAAGAAATTTGAAAAAAGTACTTGACAAGTGCTGAGATAAGTGATATAATATTAAAGCTGTCCGATGAGGGTAGCGACCAGCAACTTGAAAATTGAACAATGCTAAGAAAAAAGTAACGACCCTTGAGATTTCTTTCAACGAAGGAAAGGTCAAGCGAAAGACT
>CACXEJ010000094.1 GCA_902766595.1 Ruminococcus flavefaciens
ACAACTCTCGAAAACAAGATAAATGTGACCGCAGATATGCTCACCGGAACAGATTCGTGGAAGAGCGACTCCGCAACTACCTTCCACAAGGCTTTCGACGGCAGCACATCTACATATTTTGACGGTCTCGGTGACGGCTATGTTCAGGCAGATCTCGGTGAAGTTTACGACATCTCCGCAGTGGGATACTGTCCAAGAAGCGGCTACGAATACCGCGTTCCTGACGCAATGATACTCTTCTCCGAGGACGGTACAAACTGGTCAACAGCATACACGATAAAGGACAAGCCCTCGTTCGGTATGCACTACATTAAGAAATTCAGCGGCAGCAGTAAGGCACGGTATGTCCGCTATGCAGTTCCCTCCGGCGCGCCGAAAAACGATTACAACAAGGACAACGTTTACTGCTGCAATATCGCAGAGATAGAGCTGTACGGAATTCCGCTCTCAGCTCAGAAAGTACCCGGAGATGTGAACGCTGACGGCGAAATGAACATTGCTGATCTTGTTGCTCTGAGGAATTACCTGCTGAAAAATACTCCTCTTGCAGACGCGGAAGCTGCTGACATATGCGCTGACAATAAGATAAATGTGTTTGATTATATTCTTCTTAAAATACATTTTTTAGGGGACCCTGAGTAAACAGGAAACCGGAGCTGTCAGCGAGAATTGCAAGTGCAGCTGCTGCGGAAATATGATAACGTCCGCATATAAACAGAAAGTGCAGCTAATTGCTGCACTTTTTCTTGTATCCAAAGCCAAACAAATGTATAATTGACGGGCGGGCGAGGGCGCCCGCCCCTACTTTTTATGCTGCAATAAATTAAAAAATAAAATTTATATTTTTCTGTCACACTTTGTCTGTTTCATACGATTGTATATAATGTAAGACAAAAACACAGAATACTTTTGCAGAGCTGACTTCCCCAATAACAGCCCGGCAGAAAGTGAGGAACAAAATGAAAGTTAACGCAAACACCGAGATCACACCAGTTAAGCATAAGAAAGAAAGCTCGGTGTATATTAAATTCGCCTGCATCACAGCAGCTGCCGGACTCGTTACAGCTGCTGTCGGGGGCGTCCCCTACGTCATTCTCGAATACCTCGTACACTGACGTTTCCGGAACATATTTTTCGACATCTTCAATCATCCACCATATAGAAAGGCTGCTGTGATTTACAGCAGCCTTTTCTGTTATTCAGTAATAAACCAAAGTTACAGCTCGATGCCGTTGACGCGGAGAAGCTCCTGCGCAGTATCAACAGAATCGACACCAGTCTTATTCTTTACGGGAGCGAACTCCTTATTTCTGTCCACTTCATAGGCAAGGCAGTCGTCCTGCAACTTTACCATATCAAGGACAAGAGTCTCGAATTTATAGGCATTGGGTTCAATCGGAACAACGACCTCACCCTTGTCATTCATATACTTTATCTTTTTGAAAGCTCTGTGGAGCGGCAGCTTCACAGAAAGCGTACTGTTGAGCTTATCCACACGGAAAAGATAGTTGAGGATAACGCCGTAGTTATACGAAAGAGAGCCGTCCGGCTCGCGCTGATTGAGCATCTCGTCCGTCATTTCGTAGTATTCCACGATCGAAGGCTTACCGTCCTCAAGACAGAGAACGCCGACCTTTTCCTCCGGAGCAGCCTTTGCTACGACCTTGGCGCCCGAGACCTTACCGGACTCGATAACAGCTCCGACAAAGCAGGGATCCGCGATGCGCTGGAGAACATTGTCAACAGCAAATACATTCAGCCACTCGATCTTCGCATTCTGAACGACGCGGAGCATACCAGTCTTAGCCATAGAATCGTACCAGCCGCCATTGCCGTTAGGTGCAGTGAGAACGTTTCCGTTTTCGGAGATCATAAGTTTGCCGTTCTTATCAACAGTCGGAAGCTGCTCCTGAACGAAGAACCAGACGTTCTCGGAGCTGTATCCGAAGTAGTCGTGTTCCTCGAAGAATTCGCGTGTCTCCTTGTTATTATCAGCACTCGTCATAATGAAGAGCGGTATATAAGCTCCGGCAGCCTTTGTGACCTCGAGGAGGTTATTGATAAGACATTCAAAGATGTAAAGAACGCGGCTCTGACCGATATTGAACATACCCTTCGGGTGATCGAAGCCGAGACGGCTTCCCTGTCCGCCGGCAAGGAGTACCGCTCCGACTTTGCCGTCGCGGATAGCCTTGAGACCGGAATTGGTAAACCTCTCGCGGTTATCTTCTATCTCGCTGAGTGTAGTAGCAAAAAGCGGCTCAAATTTTCCTCTTTTTTCACTTGTCTCACCGCTGTTGAGCACGGAGAGATCAAGAGCGTTTATCTGCTCCACAAGAGCGATCTGCTTCTCCGCAGACTGCTTTTTCAGGTAAGCTGCGATATGCTCCTGATGAAGCATAGTCAGCATTTCAGATGTTATGTGCTTCATTTACAATTCCTCTGATTTCTAAATGGATCAAGATACAAATACATTGAAAATATTATATCACATTTTAGTCAAAAAATCAAGTCCTTTGTTGGAAATTTAGAGGCTACTTTTTGAATAGCATACCCTCTCCGCGATTTTCTTTGAGGTCGTTCCAGTATATGCAGTTATCCTTCATCTCAAACTCAGCCTTACCGTCACTGTAAACAAGTTTGCGTTCAGGCTCGGAGGAACTGTCCTTGTATGTGATATAAGTCAGGGAAGCATTCCCGTCGCAGACTAACTTGCTGCCGTCAAAGATAAGCGGATAGTCCCATTCCGCATAAGCATAGGCGCTGTCCGACCAGTCTATCACAGCGTGAAAAACGCCTTCCCCTTTATCATCTATCTTAAGAGTAGCTCGTTCACAGCCCCATATGCCGGCAAACTCGTTATCTGACTCATCTTCTTCAGAACCTCTGCCGTCGTCTCCAAGACCACCCTCGCTGTATAGCTTTACATAGTGCGGCGTACCGCCGTTGCCCATATAAATGTCTGTCTTATCTTTTTCGCCGTCATCGGGGAAGCTCATTATGAACTCGTTGTTATCCGAATAGAAAGCATAGTAATAATAGTTCAGATCATCCTCCAGCTCGCGCTTTATGTAACCCTTATTTTCAGGAGAACCGGAAGCATAGAAGGTCTCGAACCTGCCGTCCGCGTAAATGTGTATTGAAGCCGTTGATGTATCACCGTCAATATACCAATAGCCGGCAAGTCCGCTGAGATCAGCAGCTTCGTTCTCTGAAGCTGTCTCAGTCTGAACAGTTGTTTCAGTTGAAGCAATAGTAGTTTCAGCAGTTGTGGTCGTAACGGAAGTTGTCTCAGTCAGTGAAGAAGCGGCAGATGTAGTGCCTGTTTCTGATGTGGTCTCAGTTGAAGCAAAAGTGCCTGTTGAAGCAGCTTTAGCCGCTGAGCTGCTGCTCTTATCATCTGTATCGTAACCGCAGCCGGTCATCATAATTGCTGCTGAAAGAACAGAAGCTGCCAATAATTTTTTCATATCAATACCTCTCATTGAATTCAGATTAACGAATATGAATAATGTGTGTCATTAGAATAATTATACCATTTTTAATATTTTTGTCAATAGCGTTCCGTCAACCAATTCGCACAAAAAGGTTGACAAGCGCTTTTTACTGTGATATAATATCTTTTGCTGGCAAAAAAACTTTTAAGGAGAAATTTATGAAAACACGCGATCTCACAATCATTCCCTTATTCACAGCTCTCATAATCGTAGGAGCTTACCTCAAGATACCGACACCTATCTGCCCGATAACTTTGCAGATACTCTTCACTACTCTTGCCGGAGTCCTTCTCGGCGGCAAAAAAGGTGCAGCGGCAGTTATTCTGTACATTATGCTCGGACTCATCGGTCTGCCCGTCTTTACCGGCGGCGGCGGTATCGGCTATGTACTCAGTCCGACATTTGGCTATATGATTGGCTTCGTGCTCGGTGCGTACATCACCGGCACGATAGCTCACAGCGGCGAACCCACTATGAAACGACTCGTCCCCGCCTGTCTTACTGGACTCTTCATCGTATTTGCACTCGGAGTGGTTTACTGCTATCTGATAAACAGAGTTTGGCTCGGCAATTCAGTTTCAGTCCGCGCTGTTCTTGTCGCAGGACTGCTTCTCCCCCTCCCCGGCGACATCGTTCTGTGCTTCTTTACAGCTGCGCTCGGCTGCCGTCTTATTCCAATAATGAAGCGTATGACCGCAAATTCGCACTAAGGTGATACTATGGATATGATAAAACTCGCAGAAGAAATAATCAGCGGAAAAAGGCTCTCCCACACCGAAGACAAGTCCTTCTTCATCACTTCTGACCTCGGACAGCTCTGCAAGGGTGCTGATATGATAAGACGTCACTTCAAGGGCGACTGCGCCGACCTTTGCAGCATAATCAACGGCAGAAGCGGCAGATGTTCCGAGAACTGCAAGTTCTGCGCACAGTCTGCGCACAACTGTACGGGTATCAGCGAGTACGGCTTTCTCGATGAGGAGACAATTCTTGCTGAGTGCCGCCGCAATGCCGAAAAGGGCGTTCACCGCTTCTCGATAGTTACAGCAGGAAGAACCCTCGCCGGAACTGATTTTGAAAAGGCTCTCTCCGCTTACCGCAGAATGAACAGCGAATGTGATATTGATCTCTGTGCGTCGCACGGACTGCTCACAGACGAGCAGTTCATACTCCTCCGCGAAGCCGGAATTAAGCGCTACCACTGCAACCTCGAGACCTCGCGCAGGAACTTCCCGAACATCTGCACGACGCACACATTCGATGACAAGATAGCCTGCATCAAACGAGCTCAGGCTGCCGGACTTGAGGTCTGTTCCGGCGGTATAATCGGTATGGGTGAAACATGGGAGGACAGAATTGATATGGCTGACACTCTCGCGGAGCTCGGAGTCAATTCCGTTCCGATAAATGCTCTTATGCCGATAAAGGGCACTCCTCTCGAAAACGTAAAATCTCTCACGGAGGAGGATATTCTTCGTACAGCTGCGATATTCCGCTTCATTCTCCCCGAAGCCAACATTCGTCTCGCAGCCGGAAGAAACCTTATGCGCGACTGCGGAAAGCAGGCTTTTCTCTCGGGTGCGGACTCAACAATAACCGGCGATATGCTGACGACCTCCGGAAACAGTATCAGCGATGACTTTGCTCTGCTGAACAGCTTAGGCTTCAATACCGGAAAAAAACAAGAGCGGACAGGGTTTTAGAGTTATACTAATAAAGAAGTATATTCGACTTTACCGGGGGCAAACCTTTCTGAGGAAAGGTTCTTCCCCCGTACCCCTTTTCCAAAGACTTTATTTTTGTTTTTGCCGTGACAGTACATAAGTTCAAGATACTAAAAACAAAGCGCTACTAATATCAGTAGCGCTAATTTTGTACTGTTACGGCAAAAACCAGAGAAAAGTTTTCGGGAGGGAGTTTGAGGGAAGCCCCTTTCTCAAAAGGGGTTCCCTCAATAATTCGTATGTCCCTCTATATTGGTATCGCCCTTAAATCCAGTCCGCTTTATTTGTTACTTTTTCAGTACAGAAACTCTCTTGTAGTCAGTGAGGTCAGTGCCGAGGAGGGAATACAATTCCTCGACCGTCATAGTCTTATCCTTGACAGCTCTGAGTTCATCATCTGTACAACCAATGAACTCAACAAAGCTCACCCTGCCGTTCTTCGTATCTATCTCCCCTGCCTTCGGATCGGTCACCAGTATAAAACCGGTAAGTGCCGAGCTCTGATGGCGGTCGATGCCAGTTGTCTGACCTGTGTAGATGTACTCGTTCGCCCGGAAAAGCTCGCCGTTCGAGAACGTTATCCGTGCGATCTTCTGCATTGTTCCGCACACACAGCGGAGCTCCGCTTCTTCGTCTGCCGGAGCGATCGAGGACTTTTTCAGCCTCATCGTAAACTCCATACCGTAGCCGCTTATATCGGGATCATCGGTCTCCTTGCCGTAGATCTCGCTCAGACCGTAGGTCACGAAGTGGTAGTATTCATCAGTTTCGTAAATGCTTATGCCCGTGAGAGGATCATTGCCGCCGAGCTCCCATGGTATCAGAACGCCGTAATGCTTCGGATCAGTCTGCCCGGGGTATAGCTTTTCAAAGGTTTCTGTTATAGCGTCCCAGCCTGTCATCTCCTGCTTCTCGAATTCGACCATTTCTTCGTCGTTTTCAGCAGGAGCTTCCTGTTTTTTCTTGAACTTGTCGAGAAGTCCCATATCAAAATCTCCTTTTTATCTGACTTCAAAGGAATAGTCCCCGTGAACGGGAATATCCTGAGTCTCTATGCGCTCAACGCTGCCCCAAGAGTGGTTTTCGAGGACTTCGATGAGGTCGGCTATGTCACGCGGCGAACCCTCGGCTTCCATTTCGACCGAGCCGTCGTAGAGGTTCTTCACCCAGCCTGAAATACCAAGTCTCCGGGCAGTATGGCTCGCCTTCCAGCGAAAGCCGACGCCCTGAACGCTGCCGTAAAATATAATGTGTCTGCGAATTTTGTACATTGTTCTCCTCCATAACTTATGATATATTATACCACAAGCAACCGTACTTGGCAATAGTTTCAGCCGATTTCGGACATTTGACATTCAACTGCCGGTATGATATACTTATCTATGCAAATAACTGCACAGTGAGGTTTAAAATGATAAGGATAATGTTCGTCTGTCACGGCAATATCTGCCGTTCACCAATGGCGGAATTCATAATGAAAAAGCTCGTATCCGACGCTGAATACACAAGTGAAATATACATTTCTTCAAGCGCCACAAGCAGCGAAGAGCTCGGCAATCCGGTCTATCCGCCGGCACGTTCCGAGCTTGCAAAGCACGGCATAGGCTGCTCCGGAAAGACAGCGGTTCAGCTCAGAAAGTCCGACTATGAAAAGTACGACTTCTTCATAGGTATGGACACCGCTAATATCCGCAATATGAACCGTATCTTCGGAAGCGACAGCGCCGGAAAGATATACAAGCTTCTCACCTTTGCCGGACGCGGCGGAGATGTTTCTGATCCGTGGTACAGCCGCGATTTCTCAACTGCTTACAGCGACATCGAAGAGGGCTGCACTGCACTTCTTTCACACCTCAGGGAGAATTACTTATGAGATACACGATACTTGATATTTACGATGAGGACTACGGCTGTGAGGGCATACCTGACGGCGAAGAACTGATGTGCAGCGTCCGTGTACGCGATGAAAACGGTACAGAAAAGCTGCTGCGGATAGCCGACAGTTACCTCACTGAAAACGACCTGAACCGCGGCTCGGTTTTCGAGCTGGACGAATGAAATACAACGGAGGATAATATGAGCATACTTAATGTTGAACACGTTACGCACGGCTTCGGTGCGAGACAGATACTGAACGATGCGTCGTTCCGACTGCTGAAAGGCGAGCACGTCGGTCTTGTCGGAGCAAACGGCGAGGGCAAGTCCACATTTCTGAACATAATTATGGGCAAGCTCCAGCCCGATGAGGGCAAGATAGAGTGGTGCAGGCATATAACCACCGGCTACCTCGACCAGTACAGCACCCTTGCAAAGGGCAAGTCTATCCGCGAAGTTCTCCGCGAGGCTTTCAATCACCTGTCAGAGCTCGAAGCGGAAATGCTCCAGCTCTACGAAAAGATGTCCGACTGCTCCGAGGAAGAGATGAACGAACTTATGGAGGAAGTCGGCGAGATACAGGGAATTCTCGATTACAGCGGCTACTACACGATCGACGCTAAGATCTCCGAATACGCAAACGGTCTCGGTCTTAATGAGATAGGACTCGACAGGGACGTTGCGGAGCTCTCCGGCGGTCAGCGAGCAAAGGTCCTGCTTGCAAAGGTTCTGCTCGAAAACCCGATGATACTCATTCTCGACGAGCCCACTAACTTTCTCGACGAGAACCATATCCGCTGGCTCACAAACTTCCTCCAGAACTACGAAAACGCTTTCATCCTCGTCTCGCACGACGTGCCGTTTATGAACAGCGTTATAAATGTTGTATACCACGTCGAAAACGCCGTTATGACGCGATATACAGGCGATTACGATAACTTCGTGCGTATGTATGAGCTGAAAAAGCGTCAGATAGAACAGGCTTACGAAAAGCAGCAGAAGGAAATAGCCGACCTTGAGGACTTCATCGCAAGGAACAAAGCCCGTGTCGCCACTACAAATATGGCTAAATCCCGTCAGAAGAAGCTCGACAAAATGGACAAGATAACTCTTATGCGCGAAAAGCCCAAGCCGACCTTCTCGTTCAGAAAGGCGCGTACTCCGGGACGCGTCGTCATCGACTGCAAGAACGTCGTTCTCGGCTATGACGAACCGCTCACCAAGCCGATCTCGGTGAAGGTCGAGAACGGTCAGAAGATCGCTATCCGCGGTGTGAACGGCATCGGAAAGTCCACTCTGCTGAAAACCCTACTGAAGATCATTCCCCCGATCTCCGGCTACGTTGAGCACGACCAGTTCGTTGAATACGGCTACTTTGAACAGGAGGAGGAAAGCACCTCCAAGACCGCGCTTGACGTTATATGGGAGGAATATCCCTCGATGACCAATGCTGAGGTCCGTGCGGCTCTTGCACAGTGCGGTCTCACTACTGAACACATAACATCACAGATGAGAGTCCTCTCCGGTGGTGAGAATGCCAAGGTTAGGATATGCAGGATAATGCTCAGAGATGTCAATCTTCTCGTCCTCGACGAGCCGACGAACCACCTTGACGTTGACGCAAAGGAGTCCCTGAAAAAGGCTATCAAGGACTACAAGGGAACGGTCCTCATCGTCAGCCACGAGCCGGAATTCTATATGGACATCGCTGACAACATCTGGAACATCGAGGAATGGTCCACAAAGATAATCTGATGCTGTACTATATGTTCAACAAACCGCGCGGCTGCGTAACGGCGTGTTCAGACGCTGTTCAAAGGACTGTTATGGACTGCTTCCCAACCGAGCTTGCTGCAAAGCTCCACCCGGTCGGCAGGCTCGACAAGGACACCGAGGGGCTGCTCATACTGACCAGTGACGGCGACCTCGATATGCGGATAATGCAGCCGGGTAAGCACATCAGCAAGACCTACTTCTTCTATGCGATCGGCGAAATGACTGAGGAAAAGAAGCGGCGTCTTGAAACCGGCATTGAAATGGCAGGCTTCACGACAGCTGCCGCTTCCCTGTCAGAGATTCGGAAATACCGCATCGCTGACCTCGAACGTTTTATGCCTGATGACCGCCGCGAACGCTATATGAAAAATCCGGACGGAGCCGCGTTTTCGGCTTCACTCACGATATACGAGGGAAAAAAGCACGAGGTGAAGCTGATGCTGGAGAAGGTTTTCTGCCGCGTGTTTTATCTGCGCCGCGATATGATTGGCAGTCTTGAACTCGACCGCTCACTGCGTCCGGGAGAATACCGTGCGCTTACCGCAGAGGAGCTTGAGCTCCTCACCCAAAGCCGATAATAACTGTTACAGCCCCGAGGCAGCTATAAACTGCTCCGGGGCTGTTATTTTTATATGCACTTACACATCATACAAGACCGGTCGCGGAGTAATACTGCTCACGGTACTGTCTCGGAGTGATGCCGTTCTCCTTTTTGAACACGCTGATGAACGCGCTCTGTGACGAAAAACCAAGTGCAAAGGCTATCTCGGAACAGGGGTGATCGGAGTATTTCAGGAGGTTCTCGGCGGTATTGATACGGGCTTTTGTGACGAAGTGCTTGATAGTCGAACCTGTCTCCTTTGAAAAGAGCTTTGAGAGATAAGAGGTTTCAAGTCCGACAACAGCAGATAGAGTCTTAACGGAAAGATCCTCGTGGAGATGCTCGTAGATATAGTCGATGCACTTCCTTATATGGAGGGAAATAACGGTAGTTTTGCGCATATCGTGCATACGCTGAGCGTAGTCTATGCGCATTTCCTCGAAGATGTCGAGAATGCCCTCATAGTCGTTGCAGACATCAGCTTTTCTGATGTATATGTCGCCGAGAGTGTAAGCCTCATCGTGTCCCATTCCGCCGGCAACACAGACTCTTGCAATAACGGCAACAGATACCACAAGATGATACCTGAGATTTCGTATCGGATCATCGGAGAGCTGTCCCTTGCCCTCGCTGAAATTCTTCCTGACCTTTGAAAAACGTTCCCTGACCGCTTCGACGTTTCCCTGCTGAATGTCGATATAACGCGCCATTTCGCTGCTGAACGGCAGACGTGTAAAGCCGTTCATCTTCTGGACGTATAGTCTGTAATTGAGTTCCCTGCCGGTATTCATAAGCACCTCCCGCACAAATGTGCCAAGTTATGAAAAGCGTTTGCCGTTTACCAAAATTATAGCACACTTATTGCTAAATAGCAACCATTGCGGCAAAAAAAGCAGGACTTGCTCTCTGTTATAGCACGTTTTTTATAAAAAAACAATGTTTTTGATATAATTGGAGTGAAAAATGAGCTATAATCTTATCAGAAGGAGATGATAGTATGGCAAGAACAAATGATATGACTACCGGAAAAGTTTCAAAGACCATTTTCAGCTTTTTTCTGCCGCTTTTAATGACAAATCTTCTCCAGCAGGTATACAATTTTTCTGATACTGCAATAGTCGGAAAGGGACTCGGCGACTCGGCACTCGCAGCAGTCGGTAATATGTCCTCCCTGACTTTTCTGATAATCGGTTTCTCTATGGGAATGGCAAACGGCTTCGCGGTAATAATAGCACAGAATTACGGTGCAAGGGACATAAAAGCCCTGAGGCGTTCATTTGCCGCATCAATAAAGCTCGCGGCAATGATAGCAGTCGTACTCACAGCAGTCAGTCTGCTCTTCCTGAGAAAAATAATGACAGCTATGCAGACATCTGACTCGATCATCGAGGACAGTCTCAGATACGGCTATATCATATTCGCCGGACTCATCGCAACTATCGCCTACAATATCAGCGCAGGCGTACTGAGAGCTCTCGGCGACAGCAAAACGCCGTTCACAGCAATAATTATTTCCTCTGTTCTGAATATTATACTTGACTGCCTGTTCATATTCGTACTGCATACAGGCGTTGAGGGCGCAGCTATCGCAACTGTTGCAGCGACCTGCATTTCGGCAGGCGTATGTATCAGGAGAATTATGAAGATCGAAGAACTCTCCCTCACTCGCAGCGACTTCCATACAGACAGGGCGCTCTATGGCGACCTCCTGAAAAACGGTCTCCCGATGGCTCTGATGAACTCTATTACAGCTGTAGGCTGCATAGTCGTTCAGTATTTCGTAAACGGACTTGGAGTTGCCTATACTTCGGCATATTCAGCTTGCAGCAAGTACATAAATATGTTTATGCTCCCCGGAGTTACAGCCGGATACACTATGTCTGCATTCGCCGGACAGAACTACGGTGCAAACCGCACTGACCGCATAAGAGAAGGCATGAGAGTCTGCGTAAAGATAGCTCTTGCCGCTTACGTTATGTTGGGTTCGCTTATGGTATTCTTCCCGCGAATTCTCGCGTCATTTATGCTCAACGGCGAGGACACAATCTCGCTCGCAGCTGATTTTCTCCCGATATGCGGAGCTATGCTCTTCGCAGTAGATCTCCTCTTCGTGTTCAGGAGCTGCGTTCAGGGTATGGGTGCACCTATGCTCCCTATGGTATCAGGAATACTCGAAATGGTACTAAGAATAGCAGTTATCTTCGCATTCATAGGCAGTCTCGGTTTTACTGCCACTGCTTTCGCTGAAGCAACAGCGTGGACAGGCGCTCTCATCGTGAATATGTCCGCATACTTCTCAGTGATGAGACATTCGGCGGTCAGAAAAACTTCCGAGCAGCGTATGTGCGAACACGCATACGCAAATTGACAACGCGATCCACTGCCACACACCATAGTGGTATCTCTCTATTTCCTTACCAAGCGTGACCGGAAATGCGGTCACGCTCATTTTTTGTCTGTACCTTGCTATCATCGGAACTTTGTGCTATAATATAAAAAAACTGCTTCACAGGAGGTCTGCTATGACTCAGTCAAAAATGCTGCTGATAACCGGCTCTTTTCTCATTTTTGTAAGCTTTATAACCGCTCTCATCGTCTACTACAACCTTTTCACAAGACCGCGCCGCCGTAAGGAATGTATTACCGCCCACACAAACGGCAAAGTCGTCGGCAGGACTTCCATAATGTATAACAACCTATTCCTGCCGTTAGTTGAGTACCAGATATATGACCAGACATATACGATAAGAGGTCCGAAGTTCGCTGGCTGTTACAGCAGCGTTGTAAATACAATAAACACTGTCCCCGGTCCTAACGGCAGCAATATCCCGCTCGAAGGCGAACTCCCGATGATCACAAACTCCTCCGGCAACAGTTGCCCTGCACAGAAGGATCTCAATGAGCGTTACCCTATCGGCAGGGAGGTCGATGTTTACTACGATCCCGATGATCCCAAGGAAGCATTCGTGGAGCGAGACGTCGTTTACCCGAAATTCGTGCGAAATCTCCTCTTCATTCCCACTGCTATGTCGCTTGTCATCGGCATTTTCCTTGTAATCGCGGCTATCGCTTTTTGAACCGTTGTCATTTCTTCCAAATTCTGTAGCGCCTGATTGTAAAGTCTGACGAAAAAACTGCCTTTGCAGCTTTGTTCACAAAATGTTCGTGAATTTCCATATAACAGGGTGTACAATTAATTATGGAAAACACCGAACGGCGTTTTCACAACAAAGAATGTTTAAGGGAGGAATTATCAATGAAGACAAAAAAACTCGCAGGCATTTTGTCAGCAGCAGTTTTAGCTTCGAGCTGCACTTCTGCTATTGCCTGCCAGACCGCGTCCGCCAAGGAGCTCAGCTCCGCCAGTATTGCCTATGACATCAATACCCCGGCAGCAGATGTCACCGGTACGGCTTATGCAAAGACCGCTGAGGGCTTTGTTCAGCGTATGTACAACGTCGCGCTCAACCGAAACGCCGACGCAGCAGGTCTCAAGAACTGGACTTCTCAGCTCAAGAGCGGCAAAAAAACTGCCGCTGACCTTATCGACGGTTTCTTCTTCTCCGACGAGTACAAGGGCAAGAAGAAGTCTGCCGATGAGATGATAGCTGACTGCTACAAGGCTATGCTCGACCGCTCACCTGATGCGACCGGCAAGGCAAACTGGAAGCTGCGCTTCGATGTTGGTATGTCAATGCAGGCTATCTGCAAGGGCTTTGTGGGCAGCAACGAATTCAAGGGGCTCTGCAAGACCTACGGCATCAAGCCCGGTACTATCAATCTCCGCCTTGCTAAGGACGAGAACTACGAGAGAACGTATTTCGTTTACCGACTCTATAAGAACTGCCTCGGCAGAACTCCCGACGGTGCAGGACTTGAAAACTGGTGCAAGCAGATAAAGAGCGGTAAAACGGGTTCTCAGGTCGGATACGGCTTTGTTTTCAGTAATGAGCATATGTCATTGATCCAAAAGGATTACAATGTAGTAAAGAATTATATCACAGATCTTTATCGTGCTTTTCTTGGCAGAGAGCCCGACTCGGCAGGACTTGAAAACTGGGATACAAGTATAGTTATAGGAAGTAATTCGCTCCAATATGTATTCAATGGTTTCCTTATGAGCAATGAGTTCAAGCAGCAGTGCGCAAAGGCTGGCATCAAGGTCGGCAATAAATTAGCTGATCCGAACGAACTGAACGTTTCTGATTACCCGGCAAAAATACTCAATGGAATTAATAAAGAACGCGCCAAAAAAGGTATCGCACCACTGAAAACACATCCGGCTCTTGAGCAGTATTTAAAAGAATTAGACAATTATTATGTAGATATGGATGCTAAAGCGCCTGATATTTATAAAGCAGGCGAAGCCTGTGGAATTGAAAGATCCAAGTTGAAAGCTAATTGGATAAAACCCCTTACACAATGTGCGCATTTTTCATTTGAAGGCAAAGGATTTAAATATACTTATACAACTGCAGAAGATCTTGTAAAAGAACTGACTGAAGGTAATCCTTCAGATCCAACCAGTTTTTCAAGTTTAACACTTGATTCCAAATATAAATATGCAGCATTAAGCGCCAGAGTGGGTAAAACCACTTCATTAGACAGCTATTATATTTTTTACGAAATTTTATTGATCGGCTGATGCTAACAAAAGCTCTCAGGCATACACCTGAGAGCTTTTCATTTTCATAGATTATTTGCGCACAAGACGGTTTACATCGCCGTTGCCGAGAGAAATGACATCGGGCTTGCTCTCGTTGTAGTAGCCGCCGAATGAGAAATTATTTCCCTCATAGAAGCCTACTGTCGTAAATACAGCACCGCCTATTTCCTCAGTACCTATCTTCACAGTACCCTCTTCATAAGCCTCTACCTCTCCGTCGTCCATATCAAAGGCATATGTTCCGTCGGCTTTGATAACCACTGTACCGCCGTCCTTCTGTTCATTATTGTCACCGGAGAACTGGTATTTCCATTCACCGGCAAGTTCGGCTATGGTCACAACGGGAACATCGCTATTGTTTCCTGTATCGCGGACAATTCGCGCAGAACCGCCGTTTCCGATATAGATCACAGTGAGGTCATCTTCATTGTACCAGCCGCTTAATGCTATATCATCGCTGTCGCCGATATTGAAATTAATGGTAGGAACGTTTCTGCCGTTCACGAAACCGTCCTCGCCCTTGGTGACAATACCGCCGGCGAAAGTGCCCCAGATCTTGGAAGCTACATAAGAACCGTCCTCATTTATATCTATCGTGCCGATATTATTGTAAAGCGGCGGTTCTGTTTGGACACTGTCGTCAAGCTCCTGATATGTCCACTTTCCTGCAAACTTCTTTGCGAGCTCCGTATCAGCGGACACCTCTGATGCTGAAGTTTCGGTCTGTGAAGCGGACTCAGTTGTTTCTTCCTCTGTGACCTCGGACTGAGTGAGCTGTGCATTGGTCTCAGCAGTCAGAGCATCAGTAACATATGCGTCATAGTATGTGGTAACGCCTGCGGTTGTTCCGCTGACTGTTACGGTCGTAACTGTCTCTGTAACGGTCGCTGTTGTAGTTTCTGTGGCAGCTGTCACGGCAGGCTTGGTGATCTCATCATCGCCGGACTTCTTGCCGCTTTTCTTGATAATAGCTGTGCTGCCGATAACGATACCCGCAATGAGTATCAGCGATGCAGCCGTACTGAGCGGTGTGAGCCATACAGGGCGTTTTACACGCTCTACGCCTTCAACGACATTGTTTTCGGTCTTCTTGATATTTCTCTGTGCTTCTTTATTTTTCATTTTGAACTTCCTTTCGCTCATTGCAAGTATCCTGTCAAGCTGCTTATCAGATATTTCAGGACACTTTTCGATAAGTCTCTCCATTGAATTATCCTCCGCGTTTTCAAGGACATCAAATAACTCTTTTTCTTTCATAGCTGCTCCCCTCCTCATATAGTAATTCCGACTTCGACAAGCATCGCGCGCAGCTTGTCCATAGCTCTTTTGCATCTCACCCTGACCGCATTTGAAGTCATCGAAACGCTTTCGGCTATTTCATTTGAATTACGGTTATAGTAGAATTTCTGGATAATGATAGTTGAATCAGGCTCACCGAGCTGGTCTATCTTATCGAGGAGCACACGGCGGAGTTCAGAACGGTCAGCGTGTTCGTCAACACTGAAGTCCGAGACAAGCTCACCCATAGACTCTTCATCTGCATCGGTCATATGATTAGCCTTGACAGATAATCTCCGGAAGCTGTCGATCGCCTTTCTTCTGGCAATAGTGGCAATGAGGTACTTGATGTCATTTTCAGATGAAATATCAAACTGACACTTCATAAACAGGTCAGCAAAGACATCACTCACACATTCCTCTATATCTTCATTGGTACCGCAGCCTCTGAGTTTATTGTAAACGATAGCATAAACATATCTGCCATACTCTCTGACGAGTGCTTTATGGCATTTGGCAGGTGAACTTTTCATCATATCTGCCAGTTCCTTGCTTGTCATTTTCATTCCTCCTTGCGTTGTATTTGTTAAGGTCGGCCTTTCATAAACAACAATCGTAAAGCTGCAAGCAAGTGTTACAGCTCCGGTGGAAAAAAATTCAGAATTTTTTTCTGAATAAAAAATAATGGCGAACAGAGTTCGCCGGAAGCCACTGCCTGACGGTCAAGCCTTCTTATATACGGCTACGAGATAGAGTCCGCGGCTGTCATCTCTGCGGTCGAAGATAACGTTATCCACAACAGGCATAAGATGATGAAAGCCCTCACGGTTTGTGCAGTGAACGCAGTAAGTCCCGTCATTCAGTTCGATCTCACCGACCGTTTCGCCGTCATATTCTCTTAGCTTACGAAAACCGTGCTCAGCCATATACTTCTCAAAGACCTTTTCATCATTATAAGTCTCGCAGCCGAGCTTCAGCGCAAGTTCTGCAAGCTCCGTCTTTACCTTGCTGTATTCCTTGCCGGTCAGCTTGGTCATAGTCCTGACTACACAGCTTCTGCTCTCATCACTCGGGTTGTAATACTCAAATCTCATATCGCACCTCACATAACTTTTTTACAATTATATCACATCATATAACTATTTTCAATACCATAGAAAAAAGCACTATGCTCTGCATAGTGCTTTTGACTGAGATCAGTTATTTTTTCTGTTATTGGTTTTACCGGCAGCTTTCTGAGCGTCAGTTTTCTTGTTGTCGAGCTGAACGTTTCTTTCCGCTGTTTTTACCTTGTTGTACTTCTTGTCATTCTTGTTATCATTGAGAATGAAGCCAAGAACGTTCGCCTCAAAGAACTCAATTCTTCTTATAGCCGAGTCAACATCTGCTGATGAAGTCTCATTGTACCTTACAACCATTACCATACCCGAAACCATTTTTGCTATTTCAACTGAGTCTGTGAAGTAGTTTACAGCCGGGGTGTCTATAATAATATAGGTATACTTTTCCTCGAGCTTTTCGAGTATCTTCTGCATATTCTCTGAAGCGATGAGCTCAGTCGGATTTGCGACAGCAGGACCTGCGGCAAGAATATCCAGCTTATCCATAAAGGTCTTCTTTATGCAGCTGTCGAGCCTTGAAATATCAGTAAGAGCATTCGTCAGGCCGTTTCTTTCGCCCATACGGAAGATCTTATGCTGTGCAGGGTTTCTGAAATCCGCATCGAGAAGCAGTACCTTGTTTCCGCCCTGAGCAAGAGTTATCGCAATATTTGCAGCAGTTACCGATTTGCCCTCAAACGGCTCTGCTGATGAAACTGATATGACCTTCTTCTCACAGGAAGAGAGTGCATATATGATACTTGAACGAACCGCCTTGTAGTTTTCAACGACGGTGAACGGAACGTACTTATCAAAAAGGCTGACATATCCGGAGCTCTTCTCGCCCTTTATGGACTTTTTCCTGAAATGTCCGACCTCACCGATAACATTGATGTCGTGCCTGTTTCCGAGAGCATTTATGTCTCTGACTGAATCATCAAAGAAGTCTGAAAGGAATATTATGAGCAGTGACAGAAGTATAGCAGTAACAACGCCGAGAGCCGTGTTCTTGACCATACTCGGTGATACAGGGCTGTCGTTGTATTTTGCCCACGTCATATGCTCGACCTTGCAGCCGTCACTGATAGCCTTCTTTATATAAGTATCGGAATTAGCAGCAAAGAAGTTGCATATCGCTGCGGATACCTCAGGCTTTTTGGTTATCGCCTGAAGCTTGAGAACAAGAGTATCCGGGATACTTTCAATAATGATAGAGCTGCGGAGCTGTCCTGCGGAAATGTTATTATCCTCATCGACAGTAAAAGCGTCCTTTATTTCGTCTCCGAAGCTGCTTACAAGCTCCTTGCTGAGCTCGTCCATTACGTGATCGTCATTGAGGACCTCGATATAGGTATTTGCAAGCTGCTTGAGGTCATTCACGTCTTCCCTGTTTTCCTCAGAGCCGGACGAGTCGCCCTTCTTTATAACAGTGGAGTCGCTCTGAACATACAGGTTGATGTGTGACTCATACTTAGGTGAGATAAAGAACTTGGATACGCAGAAAGCTATTATGCCTCCGCATACTGCAAACAGGATTATCAGCCATAATTTTCTGAAGATCAGAGAGAATATCTCTTTAAAGTTGATTACGCTTCTTTCAGCATTCATAATGGTTTCAGCCTTTCTGAACAATCATATTTTTATCGCTTCCGGGAGGATCAATCAGCTTTTGCCAAGCCAAGGATTATATCGCATATCCTGTCAACTACTTCTGCGCTCAGGTCTGCATACAGCGGAAGTGTAAGCACGCGCTTGCTTATGTGGAATGCGACAGGTGTTTCGTTGACGTCATACTTGCCGTGGAAACACTCAAATGTATTGGATATGGGATAGAAATACTTTCTTGCATTGATGCCGTTCTCTGCAAGTGCCATAAAGACTTCATTTCTTGTCGCACCGAAATTCTTCTCATCGAATACGACCGGGAAATAACCGTAATTTGGTTTAACGTCCTTCTGAGGCTCGCAGAGCTTTATGCCCTTGACATTTCCGAGACGGCTTCTGTACTGTTCGGTGACCTTACGTCTCTTTTCGATCTCGTCATCAATGTGTCTGAGGTTGCATATACCCATAGCAGCCTGAAATTCGTTCATTTTGGCATTTCCGCCGATGTAGGCAACGTCCTCCGGACCGTGTATGCCGAAATTCTTCATATCATAGAGCTTCTGGACAAGGCTGTCGTCACTGTAACAGAGAGCTCCGCCCTCGATCGTGTTGAAAACCTTTGTTGCGTGGAAGCTGAACATAGAAGCATCTCCGAAGCAGGCTGCGCTCACTCCCTTATATGTCACGTCAAAAGCGTGGGCGGCATCATATATTACCTTCAGATCATATTTGTCAGCTATCTTCTGTATCTTTTCAACATCGCAGATGTTTCCGTAAACGTGAACGGGAAGGATAGCGCAGGTATTATCGGTGATGAGTCTCTCGATAAGATCAGCGTTTATGGTGTAGTCCTTGTCGTTGATGTCACAGAAAACAGGCTCAAGACCGTTTCTGACGATAGCGTGAGTAGTTGAGGCAAATGTGAACGGAGAGGTTATGATCTCACCGTGCTTTGGGAAATTCATAGCGGCGATTATGTTTTCGAGCGCGAGATGACCGTTAGTGTAAAGAGTAACGTGAGGAACGCCAAATCTCTCCTCGAGGGCACTCTGAAGCTGCATATGCTTATCGCCCATATTTGTTATCCAGTGGCTGTCCCAGAATTCCTTTATCTCATTGCAGTATTCCTCAAAATCCGGCATTGAGGATCTGGTGACCAAAATATTATCATTCATTGTCTTTATCTCCAAAATCTTCGTTAGTATCGGATACAGATCATTCCAGTTCGATCTTGATCCATTCATTGGAATTCGCAACAGTTCTGTCGAGTTCTTCACGGGTGTCAAATCTCAGGAACATATCTCCCAGTGTCATATTTGCACCTGTAAACGGCTTTACAACGTCTCCGGGCTGAGCGTTTATCATCTTGTACTTTATGTACTTTTCCTCGATCTCGGGATCAATGCTGATAGACTTGAGAATACCCTCACGGTCGTTTGTTGAGTGAACGTCAAGCTGTACCCAGTGACCGTCAGCCTCGCCTTCCTTGATCTCGGTAAGCGGCAGACCGACAGCGCTTCTTATCTCGTTCTCGATAAGGTCAACACCGTAAGCCATCTTCTGTATCTCAGCGATCCTGCATCCGCCGCCTCGCGGTGATACCTCCATAATGTACTGCTTGCCGTTCTCACCGACACAAGCTTCGATATTATAGATACCGGTCTTCATATCAAGAGCGTACATCAGTCTCTGTATCTCATCGCGGAGGACCTTGTAGTCCTCAGGAGCCATTGAGTACGGCCAGATCAGCATTGAAGGAGTATAGGGGTTCACAGCACTCTTGTCAAACAGCTGATCTGAAAAAGGTCCGAATACGACCTTTCCGTCAACAGTGAAGAAGTCACCGGAATTGTGGAAGCCCTTGAAGGTTATGAAGTCCTCAATGATGAAAGCGCCGTTGTGTCCCTCACCGAGAGCATAGTCAATAGCAGCGGGGAGTTCAGCAGGATCATCGACTCTCTTAACGCCCTTGCTTCCGGCAGAGTCGACCGGCTTTACGATAACCGGCCAGTCAAAGTAATCAATATCGCTGAACGGAGCCTTCCTGTCAGTATATCTCTTTGAGTGAGGGCAGTTAAAGCCGTTGTCCTGAAGGAACTTGCGGAAAAGCCCCTTGTCCTGAAGTATCTTTACCGACTCATACGGTCCCTGAAAAGGAAGTCCGAGCTTTTCGGCAGTGTAGGCAGCCGATACGACTCCGGGATCGCAGGCAAAGGAGATTATACCGTCGATATTATGCTTCCTGGCAGCCTCGAGAACAGCTTCCTTGTCGATAACACTTACGTTGCAGTATTCATCGGAATACTTATGGGCAATATTATCGGGAAGGAAATCACAGGTTATAACATAGCAGCCAAGCTCGTGAGCTTTTTCGATGACGGGTACTATGAAAGCAGATCCGCCGAGAATCATAAGTTTTTTCATATTTTTTTATCCTTCTTTCGGTTTAAAAGACTTTTGAAAGTATCAATGAGATATTCAAAGCTGTCGATATGCATCAGCTTTGAGCATATAACATAAACTGCGATGCCTAACGGTATCTGTATAGCCAGCATCAGCAGATAGTGTATATGGAGGAAGTTGACAGAGAATATCACTGCACCCATAATAGCTGAAGCGACTATCTGAGGTATCATATCTGCGACCTGCTCCAGATAGCTGTAGCCGAGCAGCTTTTTATTCGGCCAAGCGTTTATGATCTGACTTATGACGGACGATACCAGAACTCCGTAGACGATAGCTTTTACAGATATGAACATCGTTGCGAGGATCGCAGCAAAATCCACTATCTTTTTCAGCACCTCGAGCTTGAGGTAGGTATCGCTCCTGCCGATAGCCTTGATAGCATTGAGGTTAGCAGTATGTATCGGCATAAAAGCGTAGGAGATGCACAGTATCCTGAGGTAGGGTATTATCGGCAGCCATTCCTCTGTCAGGACTATCCTGACTACCGCTCCTGCACACACCATAATTCCGACCATAAACGGCATAAGTATGAATGTACCTATCTTGATAGCGCGGCGCGTCATATTCTTGACGTTCTCGTGCGAATCCTGTACGCTCGACATCGACGGCAGAAGTACGCTGTCTATCGACGAATTCAGGATACTTGTTATAAACTGCGGGAAATACTCGCCGTAGGTATAGTACGCAAGGCTCTCCTCGGAGTATTTCTTACCGATGATAAGACCTCTGAGCTTGAGGTAGATGACTTCGAGCAGCGATGATGCAAAGAGCTTCCAGCCGTAGGAGTAAAGGTATTTCAGGCGCTGGAACGAAAAACATCTCTTCGGTCTCCACTTTACTGTGAGCCAGAGCACCATAGTATCAACCGTGACATTTACGAGGTTCTGAGCTACGATAGCCCAGAGTCCCATACCGTTGTATGCCATTGCAATTCCGACAACGGCAGCTGTCACAGTACCGATCAGTGTCGCAAAGAAGAAGCGCTTGAACAGCATATTTCTGCTGACATACGCCTGCTGAACGTTTTTCAGTCCGGAAACTATGAGCACAAGACTCATTACCCTTATGACAGATATGAGCTCGGGCTTTCCGAAAAAGTGAGCTATCAGCGGCGCACTGAAAAACATCAGCAGATAAGCTGCACCGCATATCACACAGTTGAAGTAAAATGCGCTCGAAAAATCGAGATCGTCCGCATCTTTCTTCTGTATGAGGGCATTTCCGAGACCGCTCTCGATGAATATCTGCAATATCTCGATGAAGATAAGTATAAGACTTATCGTGCCCCAGAGCTTCGGCGCAAGCAGCTTCGCAAGCACCATCTGCACAAGGAACTGTACCATCTTTGCACCGAAACGCTCACCGAGTCTCCAGAACAGGTTTTTGACTACTGTTTCTCTCTTCATCTGCTGCGCACCGCCTGAACCTTTGCAGAAACAGTTCTGACAGATTTATGAGTCAGCGTTTTCAGCAATGCAGCTGCACGGGACGGTGACCTTAATAGAGCCGCATAATCCTTTTCCATAAACTTGATCTTAGCCTCTTCGCGGTCAATAGCCTTCCTGATATACTTTGAATACCTGTGGTTCGTATACTCATCTATCGACCTGAAACCGGCTATCATATTCCTGTGCTGTCCGATCTTCTTATTGACATCGGAGTTCATCACATTCGACCACGAACCAACTGCATTGAGTCTGTACCTTGACATAACTCTCGGTATGTAGTGGATATACCCGATAGAGGCAAAATAGAGTGCCATAGGGTAATCACCGATGCCGTCCATTTCAAAAGCAGGATTTTTCTTTCTGAGCGTATCGTTTCTCCACATCATCGAGCTGAAATGGAAATACGCGGAAGGCTCGGAGGTTATGATGTCCTTCATAGTATAATTTCTCGGTTTCTGCGAGATATTGAAAAATGTCTTTGTAGGCTTGCCGTTTTCAAGTATCCTCTCTGTATTATGCACACACAGACTGCACTCCGGGTGCTTTTCCATATAGTCCACCTGAAGCTGGAGCTTGTGAGGATCAGTCCAGTAATCATCACATTCACAGCAGGCAACATACTTCGTATTGATCGCAGGCAGGACATATTCGTCCTCAACGTCTATCCCCTGCTGATACTTGTTTTCCTCCTGAAGAATCACTTCAAAAAGGTCCGGATACTTCTCTTTATATTCTCTTATGATATCCGGTGTACTGTCTGTTGAAGCGTCATCGTGTACAAGTATCCTGAACTTGAACGAAGTCTTCTGGCGGATCAGGTTTTCAAAAGCTGTTCTGATGTATTTCTCGTGATTGTATGCGAGACAGAACACCGTCACTAAACAATTATCCACTATTATCCCTCAATTTCTATTTCTTCTTTATTTTCGTCAGCACTGCTTTCGCTTTCACGGAAGCAGACATTTGCAAGCAGGATTATCATCCAGAATGAAGCCTGACGGTGGTTTACAAGCGTGAAAGCCTCAAGGAATATCGCACAGTAGACCGGGACAGCTTTGGGCTTTGCGTTTCTGACATTTGAATATATCCACGCGAGCAGTATGCAGAAAGGCAGGATACCGTAATAGAAGCATATTGAGATCCACGTTGAATGCATTTCCTCACTGTGTCCAAATCTGGGGAACGAGAAGCCCTCACCGTAGCCGAACAGGAAGAATTCAGGATGCTCCTGAGCGATATTCAGCGCTCTGTCATTGATAAAGCTCTGGAGCACGGAATTGTTGCCGCTCAGTTTATTCGAGAGTCGGAAGTGATCCCAGTCGATGTGGATAACATCGAGGATTATGAGCAGCATAACGGCTCCCATACCGAATATGGCAAGGAAAAGTACCGAGTAGCTGATACCGCCGTTCTGCATAGCCTTTTTCAGCATTATCATAGAGTCAAACGTTACCATTATGCAAAGTGCGATGAGCATACCGCTCGAAGAGGTCTGAACTATGAGCACCGCTGCTATCAGTACGAACAGATACTTCCACCGGTCATTCAGCAGGAACAGAATGGCTAAGGTCGAGACGACAGCAAAGCCCATCTGGTTCGGATCCGTGTAGGTACCCATATATCTGAACGTGCCCTCCCAGTAGTTTCCCCTGTGGAGCACAAATACCGCAAGCTGTATCAGGATATTCGCTTTGCAGACTAATCCGAGAGCCCTGAGCCATTTTTTATCATACATAAATTCCCGGAAGCACAGTATCACGATGTAATTGAACACATAATACAGGCAGGATTTCAGGAATTCGCCGGCGTGATATATGTAGAAGTAGATCAGATTGATGATAATTACACAGACGAGGAAAGCTCCGAATATGTAATCATCGTTTCTGATGCCGTCTTTCCGCTCATATACCAGAAATGCAAAGGACAGCAGCAGGAAGAAGTCTCCCGGCTGCAAAGTACCGCTCGCAAAAAGATAAAACGGCTTTAACAGAAAATATATCAGGAAGCATACCGACGATACGGTAAATGTTGCTTTATTATCCGATCTGGTCATAACAATAATTCCTTATGATAATATATCTTTATATATCTGTTCCCATTCTGCAATTACTATGCCGAGATCAAAGCTTTTCACGGACTGCATATTTGCTTCGCCCATAGCTTTTCTGTCTGATCTCAGACACTTATTTATCGCACCGGCAAACCTCTTCGGTGAATTCGGCGGGCAAAGAAAGCCGCCGCCCTTTCTGACGAGGTCAGTGTTTCCTCTTATAGCCGAAGCAACACAGGGCAAGCCGCAAGCCATAGCCTCCATAAGCGAACGTGAAAGCCCTTCCCTGAACGAAGGCATAACAAAGATGTCGCAGGCTGCCATAAGTTCCTTTACGTCGTTTCGGTAACCGAGGAAATGTATATTATCCCCGATACCGTGCTCGTAAGCAAAACGGCTTATCGTTTCCTGTTCCTTACCTACGCCGCAGAGATAGTAGTGCAGGCGCTTATTCTTTAACATTGCCATAGCCTTAACTATTGCAATATTGTTTTTGTTTTTGTTGAGCTCTCCGACAGATATAAGAGCAATATCGTCATTTTTAAGTCCGAGCTCTCTGCGCTTATCGTCCCTGAACTCAGATACGCCGCAGTATTCTGAAAGGTCGATGCCGACTCCGTGAACGTATCGGAGCTTGCCGCCGTTTCTTAATCTGAAAGCCTTTGCAGAGCTGAGATCCTCTCTATTTATAGTTACGAGGACATCTGTATACCTTGCAAAATACTTTTCGATATTGTAAAAAAGAGTACGGTTGATAAACGGCGCGCCCTTGTAAAAATGGAAGCCGTGCGCCTGATAGATGACCTTGTCCACACCGCATTTTTCAGCGGCAGCTCTTCCGATAATACCGCCGATAGGTGTATTACAGTGTATCAGGTCGAAGTTTTCACGCTCAATAATGGCTCTTATCTGACGGTAAGCCTTTTTGTTCCGGGGATCATACGGGGCACGGATAAAATCGACCTGATAGATCTTTATACCGTATTTCTTTTCATCAGCTTCTCTTGCAGCAGCATCAGGGTAGCTCCAGTTTCCGGCTATCGAGAATTCGATACCGAGATTTTGTGCAGCTATCATTGCGGAATATGAGAAATTATTCACTTTTTCCGCAACATTCAGAATATATAGCATTTTCACTGACATATTATCCTCCGAATCTGTATTCGTTCATTTTTCTTCCCTCAGCGGAGAAATAAGTTCTTGCCAGCTTGAAGCCGTTTTTCACATAGAACCGGTTCACGGCATCATTATTGACTGCATCTGTCTCAAGGTTAATATATGCATATTTATCCAGATTGACCATACCCTTGAGGTGATCTATCAGCTTTGAACCTATCCCGTGATTTCCCATTCGCGGATCAACACAGATAGATGCAAGCTCGACATATTTTTCGCTCTTGACTACCGAGTCACTTTTTTTGAAAGCACCAAGAAGCCTCTTTATAAATGAAGGGTGTCTCAGAGCAGCTCCCATTGAGCAGACCGCAAAGCGCAGCAGATGCTTCTTCATAAGTCCCTTATAGAAATTCGGGTAGTCGTAGGAATATGCGATAAATCCGGCGAGTCTGCCGTTGTTCTCGGCAACTATTATACCCGATCTCTCATCGCTCAGATAGCCCTTGTACAGAGCATCGAGGAAATTCACACCAAGCTGTGTGAGGAAGAAATCAGGAAAAGCCCGGGTATGCAGCTTAGAGAGCTTCCGGATACTTCCCTTCTCCTGCTCCGACATATTTCTGATAGTAATCATCCGGCAAACTCCTCAATCATATTCTTTTCCCAAAACAGCCAGAACTGTTCTTACCATAGTCAGGAGCTCACGGAAAAACGAAAAGCGTTCGATGGAATTCAAATTCCAGACCATTTTTCCCGGGAGAACCTGCTCAATGTAGGTCTTGTCAACGTCCTCGGAAGCGCTCAGCAGCTTGTATTCGTCCTTGTATCTGATCGAAGCCTCACTTGTTATCCCTGCCGGAAGAAGCAGTGTCGCAAAGAATTCAGGACGGTACTGTTTCACATATTTCAGTGCTTCCGGACGAGTACCGACAAAGCTCATAGTACCCTGAAGCACATCAATGAGCTGCGGCAGCTCATCAAGTCTCAGACCGCGCAGCATAGAGCCTACGCGCGTGATCCTGCTGTCATTGCTGACAGTGACAGCTGTTCCTACACGGTCAGCGTTCTGGACCATTGTACGGAATTTATGTATACGGAAACGCTTTCCGTAGGTAGTTACTCTCTCCTGACGGTAGAGCACTGGGCCTCTTGAGTCCAGCTTTATCATCACTGCAATGACTATCATCGGTACTGCCGCTATCATAAGCAGTATCGAAGCTGTTACGACATCAAAGCCTCTTTTCAGAGCAAGATGCCGGCGCTTTTTCCACAATGCCTCCCAATACGGTCTTACCTCATCCGTTCTCATAAATGAAGGCAGTTCTTCCCAGCGGCGCAGTCTCAAAGGTAATCCTTTACTATGCCGACGTAATTTTCAATGATATATTCTTCCATTTCACTGGTAAGACAGGTGTGAAGCGGAAGAGTTACCTCGTTCTCGAAATGCGCATAGGCATTCGGGAAATCAGCAATATCAAAACCGAGCTTTTTATATGCAGTATGCAGCGGGAGCGGCTTGTAGTGAACGTTCGTAGCGATCTCCTTCTCTGCCATACGCGTGATTATCTCGTTTCTCTGCTCGCAGGAAATATTCGGTATCCTTGTCAGGTAAAGATGTCCGGAGGAGGTGTGATCCGCGGTATAGTGCGGAAGAGTCTCGATGCCGAGCGGACGGAGAGCCTCATCGTAACGCTCAATGATCTGTCGTCTGCGCTTGAGCATATCCGGGTATCTTTCAAGCTGCTTGAGACCGATAGCCGCAGCAACATCAGTCATATTGCACTTATACCATGTTCCGATGATATCGTACTCCCAAGCTCCGAGCTGAGTTTTCTGGAAAGCGTCCTTGCTCTGACCGTGAAGGCTGAAAAGCTGGAGCTGATGATATATCTCCTCATCAGATATGCCGTCAATGGCTCTCCAAGTTAGAGCACCGCCCTCGGCAGTTGTAAGGTTTTTAACAGCGTGGAAGCTGAAGCTCGAGAAGTCAGCTATATTTCCGACGTGTGTATTGTGCCATTCTGCACCGAAAGCATGGGCTGCATCAGCACTTATGACAATGCGTCCGATAGCTTCCTGTATCTTGTTGGCAGGTCTGAATAAAGACTTTTTGCTGTTCACGATCTGGAAAAGTCTTTCATAGTCGCAAGGTACGCCGCCAAGATCGACCGGTATGATGACTTTTGTCTTTTCTGTAATAGCCTTTTCGACCTCGTCATAATTGATCTCAAAGCTGTCCGGCATCGTATCTACAAGAACGAGCTTTGCACCAACATGACATACAACTGATGCTGTTGCAGTGTATGTATAAGCAGTAGTAATGACCTCGTCGCCCTCGCCGACTCCGAGCAATCCCAGTGCCATTTCAGCACAGGCAGTCTGAGAATTAAGGCAGCAAGCCTTGTTAACGCCGATCATTTCTGCGATATTCTTTTCAAAACGCTTAGTCTTTGGTCCCGTTGTTATCCAGCCCGACTTCAATGCGTCACAGACTTCATTTATCTCAAGAGCTGAAATATCAGGCGGTGAAAACGAAATTTTCATTATATATTCCTCCCTAATATCCGGATAATACAGAAACATATTAAATTTTATTCTAAAGCGTATTCTGAAACTAATTTTTATAACGTGTGGTATAACTAAATTTGTTATGTACTATTCGTAATTGTCGAATTAATATTATATCATATTTAGGTCTCTATGTCAATAGTTAAAATACTTTTTGTAAGTTTACACAAAAGCCGTTTGGGCTATATATCACAATGTTTTGCTGCTTGAAAACTCTGCCGGTATCCAGAACGTCAAATACCTGCTCTATATTAAAATAGTATTGATAATTCTTTCAATTCGTTTCAAAAATAGTCACAGTCTCAATGTTTTTGACATCACAGCAAAAAAGCGCTGCTTTTTAAAAGCAGCGCTTCGTTTATTGTTCATTGCGGCTGTTACAATCAGAGTACAGCCATTTTGCGAGCGGACAGCCTATAAATGCACCTATGACCGCTCCGATAGTATTGTTCAGCATATCGTCAAATTCAAAAAAACCGCGGGCAGTTACCAACTGAGCTATCTCGATAATGAATGAGAACAGTAATGCTGTCAGCGCAATTATCCCCATTTTATCAGCTTTCCTGAAGCATACCGGCAATAACACTCCAAATGGGATAAACATTATTATATTCTCTGCGATTTCATAACACATTTCCCTGTTCCCTTGAACAAGCTCCGAAATTTCCCAAAAAGGGGGTGCAATGATGTAAACGTCCAGATCCGGTCTGAACAGCACCGTCAGCATCAATACCTTGTACACATATACTATCGCTGAAACTCTCAGTAAGTTCAGCAGTATTTTCTTTTTGATACAAATTCCTCCCGGATAGCATATTGTAACACGGCTCTCATACCTTACTGCTCCTTGACAAATACTTCAATCGACTTAGGAGCTGACTCTTTTGTCGTTGAAAGGTAAGCATAGTACAAAAGGATAGACATAGCATCTTCGGCATTTATAGCGCCGTTTCCGTCAACGTCAGCAACTTCCTTCTGAGCCTTGCTGAAGCCGCCGTCCTTATTGGAGGCAGCCTTAGTATAATAGGTAAGAACTTCCGATGCGTCTACTGAATTGATATATCCGTCCTTGTTGACGTCGCCGAGAGTATACTCAAATGGTATCACCGGCAGAGGAGCTGAGATCTTGTTCACCTCATAGAGGTTTTTCAGCATTTCCTTGAACTCTGCGTGAGTTGCCTTGCCATAGGGATCTATCCTCTGCTCGGACTTTGGCGCACCGGGTTCACCCTTGCCGTCCATTATGTTCCACGTTGCCGACCAGCAGATAGCTTCCCAGTGGTCATAATCAATGTCGAAATAATCAATGTAATCATCGCTTCTGCCGAAGTCGATAGATCTCTCGTAGTCCTTATACTCTGAGTACCTCATCAGCATCATAGCAAGATCCTGTCTTGTTATCCACTTGCCGACACCAAAAGTTTTTGATGAGATATTCGGGTAACCCACGCATATACTGTTCTTTTCGCCCCAGAGCAAAGCGTTCTCATACTCCGAACCGGACTCTACGTCTGTAAATCTTGATTTGATCCCGCTGACGCTCGGTTTTCCTGCCATTTCATACAGCACCTGCACCACAGCTTCACGTCTGAGCATATTCTTTATCTCAAGCTGAGTGTATTCCTTGTTTTCTTCTTTGTCGTCATCTTCAGGCAGCGGAACTGTCTGCTCGTTTTTTATGGTAACATCGTCATTTACCCATATATGAAATTTCTGATCTCCTCCGGTGGAATCACCTCCGCCGTAGTCTATCGTCCACGAAACTCCGAACCACTCCTCCTCGAATTTGCCTTCCTTGTAGGTCTGGACGAGGTAAGGATTGTTTCCGATATTCAGTGTTGAGAAGTTGTTTATAGCAGCCTGCAAATAGCGCATCTTAGGGTTGTATGAGAGATCAAGCGACTCGAGCTGATTATCCTCACAGTTCAGGCAGACCAGCTTCGGGTTGTGGGAAAGATCAAGCTTTTTGATGTTATTATAGCTGCATATCAGTTTATTCAGCTCAGGGTTATTGCTGACATCAACGATCTCGACATCGTTATTGGCGCAGTTATAGTACTGCAAGCCGGGAGCATTGCTTATATCTATGCTTCCGAGACCGGCATTGTCCCAAATATCAAGACGCTTCATTTTAGGGTTATTGGAGATATCGAGAGTCTTGAAGTGATTACGGAAGGCGTCAAGGTGCTGGAGATTTGGATTGTGGCTGAGGTCGAGCGTTGTGAGCTCGCACGAACCGCACATAAGGTGCTCCAGCTCAGGATTATTGGATACATCGAGCTCTGTGAGCGGATTGGTATTACATTCGATATATGCCATTTTAGGATTGTTTGCAACGTTGAGCGAGGTGAGCTCGCAGTCGAAGCAGTAAACCCATATCAGCTCAGGATTTGGCGTAAAATCGAGCGTCTTGAACTTGTTGCCCGAACACCATATACCCTGAAGAAGTTTATTGTGACTGAGATCCATAGTTTCGATCTCGTTGTCCATACAGTAAAGTCCACGGAGCTCTACGAGGTACTCGATACCTTTAAGAGATTTTATCCCCATTTTGTTGCACCAGACATTTCTCGCGAGGATTATCTCGTCTTCGTCGAGTATGCCATTTCCGTCGCGGTCATAGGTAGGTCCGGAAATAACAGCTCTGAAATTATCATCAGGGAAAGTTGTTTCGTTTATCTCAACAGGCTTGATGTCATCACTATAATACGACTCAAATTCCGCGCCAGCCCAAAGAGCTGATGAAGAAGCACCGGCACTTTCAAGTGCCATTATCATAGCCAGACAGCCTGCGAGCATTTTTGATACTTTTCTGTTTCTTATCCGCATATTCAATACTTCCTTTCTGTAAGGCAATATCAATTGTGAAATTCTTATTACGTCTGTTTGCAGCATATCTATCGGGAATACCGATAACAACTTTATTATATTATACCACATTTAACAAAAAAGTAAAGCAATTATCAAAAAACAGTAGTTTTTTACATATTTTTAATGTATTTTTTGTAAAATGTCACCAAAACCAGTCCGAACAAGGTTTATTCCTGTTCTTATCTCAGTTAAGCCAATGCCGCTGATCGACTGAATAACGCAAAAAGCAGTCAGTTTGCGTTTCTCAGATTTGACGGGTTTGTCAAGAAATTTCCGCTCGCAGAAAAATATTTTCGTTAAGTTTATTGCAAAAAACTGAAAAATTCATTATTTGTTCATTGCTTTTTATGATAATATGTTATATAATAATATAAATAAAGCTTCCGGATTTTTTGACACTATGCTTTGAAAGGTCGTGGATTTATGTATAATATAGTTCTGCTCTGCAATAATGATGATCGCATTAAAACCGCTCTTCCGACTACGGAAAATATTACGTTCAGCTATACCGACTCACCAGACGTCGCCCCCGATACCGAGTGTGTGCTCGTATCTCAGGAGTATTCCGGCGGCAGCGTCTCCGAGATAATAAAGACTTTCAAAAAGCGCGGCATACCGTGTGCCGTTGTGACGTTTGACGGCTCAGATGAAAACAGAGCTCATCTCATCAGCAGCGGCGTAACAGACGTCTTTGTGCTCCCCACCTCCGATGAACTCCTTCTCAAGCACATCACTGCTATGCTCTCCTCACAGAGAATAGGCTCTGACGCAGGATTTGAGACCTTCGCCAAGGTAATTGCTCTCGATGACCAGAAAGGAGCCTTCGTTGTTCACGAGTCCAATTTCACCAACCTTTACAGATTCGTGAAGCGTCTGCTTGACCGTATGGACAAGCCCGCTTGTCTCGTCAAGTTCTCTTTCACCAGTCCCAACAACGAGCCGCTTGAACCGGGCGCTCTTGAGGAGGCTTTCCTCATCGTCAAGACCTGCCTCCGCCGCGGAGATATAGTTTCAATATATGGAAACTCCCTCCTCGCCATACTCATAGGCGCTGACGCTGAGGGTGCAAAGGTAGCTTCGCAGCGTATCGTTGACACATATCAGGGCTTCTCCTTCAACAACACATACGAAATGAGCTACGAGGCTCAGGAGATCAAGTAAACTTAGTATCAAACGGCAGACAGTGCAAGCTGTTCTGCCGTTTTGGTTTATCTTTGACAAATAGTCCCAGCCTGAATTGTAAAAATCTCCGAAAATCAGCTTGCTGGCTTAACATATAACAAATGACTTTATTTTTATATTATGAGATGTTATAATTAATCTATCATTAAATATGTAGCGCGTAGAACGGACTTTTTCCCAATTCTACGCGCCTTATTTTTTTAGATTTGCCGATATATTGGCTTAATTGTGTGTAAGCTGATGAAGTGGATCGAGGAACGGTCTGAGGAACAGGAGGTGTCCGCGTGAACTACGAAATTTTCAAGGCAGCCGTAACAGTTGCAGTGCTCGCAGCGTCGTTCCTGCTGCTCTGTGCGATCAGCAAGAGTATGGCTGAAAACTACTCCATAAAGACCGGCAGAGAGAATACAGGTGTAACAGGCTTCTCAATGGGCGGCAGAGAAGCTCTCTACGTCGGAGTCACAAGACCTCAGCTCTACGGCTATGTCGGCAGCGTTTGCGCTGCACCGGGTATTTTCCCGACTGTTGACGGCAATATGACTCACGAAGGCTGTATGTCCCCGAGCGAATTCGGCTTCGGCTCCGGACCGAGCCCCTATGTGCTTATGCTCACCTGCACAACATTTGACGGAACTGTCGGCGATGCTCCCGAATCCTACCATAACGCCCTCACCAGCAACGGTGCAGAGCATATCTGGCACGAGCTCACAGACGGCGATCACGGCGGAATATCCGTAAGAGCCCATATGTACAACTTCCTGAGATATATTTTCAAGGCAGTATAAAAAAGCCGACCTGATTGCTTACGTCCCCTCTGTCAGTTTCACTTACAGAGGGGATTTTTCTGTTGTCAGCATTGCAATTAGCATAAGTTAACAAAGATGTTCTCACTTGGTCAGCAGGCGGCGTTTCAGGCATAACATAGCAGAAAATGAGTCTCCGGCAACTGCGATAATATACATTTTTAGCACTGTAATGTGCATAAAATATACATTATATCCAAAAATTAAAAATTAACAAAAAAGTGGTTGACAACGACCGAAAAAGGTAATATAATAAATGAAAGTTGCAACTTCAATTAGCTAATATTAGTATCATACGACACTCAAACTACCAAAACATTTAACTTTTAGTCGATTTTTTTAATTGCTAAAACTATTTTGGATTATCTGGAGGAATAAAAATGAAATCTTACACTAAAAAGATGCTTTCACTTACTTCTTCACTTCTCATCGCAGCACAGCAGTGTTTTGTTGCAATGCCTGCAGGTGCAGTAGACGCACCCAGTGAAGCAGAAGACTACGCACAGTCTATCGGACTCGAGCTCAACAGCGATGCAGCTGAGGACGCTCTTTCCGACCTTATCGATCTCAACGACTCTGATCTTGCAGTTTCAGTTGATGACAACAACAAGGTAACAAAGATCGACGGACTTCTTTCCGAAGATACTGTAAACGACAGCAACGACGCTAAGGACATCATCACTAAGACATCAGAGCTCCTCGGTATCGACAACGTTAACCGTGAGATCCGTCTCAGCGACGTTACTGAGAGCGAATACAACAGAGTTTATGTATTCAAGCAGTACTATCAGGGACTCGAAATGGTCAACTCCTACGTTAAGGTAGTAGTTGACAAGGAGACAGGCGAGGCAGAGTACCTCAACAGCTCAGTTATCCCTGACTTCTCTATTGATACAACTCCTTCTATCACAGCTCAGCAGGCTATTGATGCCGTTGCAGCTGCTATCGGTCAGAATAACGCTTCTTCACACACTCTTGCTGTTTATTCTGAGGACAACAAGAACTTCACACTTGCTTGGGCTATCGGCGGTGCATTCATCGGCGAACAGGTTTACTATGTAGACGCTAATACAGGCAAGGTACTCAATAACAAGGTAAATGGTGACACTGCTGACAATGGTCACACTGTATACTATAATACCATTCTTCTTGACTGGAATAACAAGATCCTGCCCGCTTCAGCATATTGCTTTAATATCGACATTGCTACTGAGAGCGGCAAGTATAAGTTCCACGATATGAAGAGAAACCTTTACGTTATCAATAATCCTTCATGGTATGCTTGGTGGGAAGGAAGATACCTGCACACAAATGTTGTAAGCAATACTTCTTACACAGTGAAGTCTACTGACAGTTCTTTCTCAAGCCACGATGACCAGTACGCAGTAGCTTGTCTCTACAACGTTGAAAGAGTATACGACTTCTTCAAGAATAATTTCAATTTCTCTGGTTACAACGGAAAGAACGGCACAATGTACATCGTTCCTACTCTCAAGGAAGCTAATAAGAACGGAAGCAACAAGCACGGCTGGGCTAACGCTTGCTCCGGCGGAAACACTCTCAGCTTCGGTGAGGGCGACGGTTCTTCCACTACCTCATTTGCAAGTGACCTCGACACTATCGCTCACGAATTTGCTCACAGCTTAACAGGTTCAAAGGTAGGCTGGGGTGCAAGCTACGGCGAAGCAGGTTCTCTTAATGAAGCATACAGCGACATCTTTGGTGAGTTCTGCGATACAACACGCGAGTGGCAGATCGGTACAGATATGTATCTGAAAAATACTGGCAAGAATACTTCCAAAAAGAAGACATACTACCTCAGAGATCTGACAAAGGAAGACTTTAATTTATATACCGCTTCTTATTACAATGATATTGAACCCCACGCTGGTTCACGTCTCATCTCACACGTTGCATATCTTATGCACTACTATGGTGTAGCTGACAGCGATGCTATGCGCATCTGGTACACTTCTCTTGACTACCTTACAAGCACTGCTTCATTTGCAGATTGCAGAGACGCAGTTGTTAAGGCAGCTAACAAGGTTCTCAGCGGCACCAAGCGTGATGCGGGACTCACAAAGATAAAGACTGCTTTCAACAGAGTCCGCGTTTGCAAGAATACAGAGGTCATGGGCGACATCGACGGCGACAAGCGCCTCAGTGCAATGGACCTTACAATGCTCAAGCAGATCATCAACGGCAGCACAAGCTATAATGCTACACAGAAGGCTCAGGCTGACATCAACTGCGATGGCAAGATCAATGCAGATGACGCTCGTCAGCTTCAGGATTACCTCTTAGCAAAGATCACTAAGTTCACAAACAAGGCACTTTAATTGTGTCAAAATATTTTAAGGAGAGCCGCAGGGCTCTCCTTTTTTTATTATGTGAAGTCCGGCTTTTCAGCTGCCGGTATGAGAATTTTGTTGATTTGCAGGCAGTTCTGTGTTATACTATTTATAGAATTAATGGTGATACGACCATATTTTGCCTGTCCGACAAAGAGAGCAGAAAAAGTCGGGACAGCAGCACCTTAATATGGTATACTCAGATCACAGCGGAAGGAAGTGCCGTTTTGAAAGGCTGGATGGAAGGATTTCAGGCTTCAATAGATTACATTGAGCAGAATTTGCCGGAGGAGCTGAACATAGAGGACATCTCTAAGAAGGCTGCATTATCGCCGTTCTACTATCAGCGTATATTCGGTGCACTCTGCGGTATGACCGTCGGGGAATACATTCGTGCCCGCCGTATGACTATGGCAGCACAGGAACTGGCTTGCTCTGACAATAAGGTGATAGATATTGCTTTGAAGTACGGCTACGATTCACCTGACAGCTTTGCAAAAGCGTTTCAGCGTTTCCACGGCATCACCCCGGCACAGGCAAGGGAGCCCGGGGCAAATCTGCGATCATTCGCTCCGCTGCATATCAGGATAACATTGGAGGGCGGAAATATGCTGGATTACAAAATCGTTGATAAAGCTCCGTTTACGGTCGTGGGCATCAAAAAGAGATTCAGCTCTGAAACGAGCTACAAGGAAGTTCCGGAATTCTGGGACGAGTGGAAGTCAGATATGAAAGGTCTGAAAGGAATGTTCGGCGTTTGCTCGGATATGGACGGAAAGACCTTTGACTACTGGATAGCTGACCTGTATCTGCCGTGGGAGGATATCCCGGAGGGCTGTGAAACATATCAGATACCCGGCGGTCTGTGGGCACTGTTCCCGTGCAGAGGATCTCTGCCTGACAGTATGCAGAAGGTCAATACACAGATTTGGTCGGAATGGCTGCCGTCGCTTCAGGGCTACACGCTCGCAGGCAATTATTCGCTTGAATGCTATCTGACGAATTCAGAAGATCCGGTCACATATATATGTATCCCTTTAAATAAAGTGTGAGGTGTTAGTATGGATAGAAGCACAGGTTTCAGTCTTATGCAGCCAGCCGGAGCAGACGCAGAATACCGTATCTTGCCGGATAATGTGATGCACGATCTCGGACTTGACACATTCTGCGCTGAAATATCAGGTGACAGCAAGGAACGCCGTCTTATCACAAATGTGCTCTCGAAGCTCTCGCCCGATCCGGCTGTCGCTGTCTACCGGCAGCAGATCTTCGGTGATATATTCAGGCTGCCTGAGCTGAGAAAGACTATGATGGAGCTCTTCGACAGGATACAGTTTATGCGTGATTTTTCTACTATGCACAAAACTTCCGATGAAGAGCTGGGATTATGGCATCTGTTTCACCGCCTCGACGAGCTGGACAGCTACATCAGGACGGTCGAGACTATGAGGGACTGCCTCTCCGACGAGAGGATATGCTCCGAGGGACTTAAATCGCTGAGGGACTATATAGATGAGCTTTACGAGGACGCCTGCTTTGCTGAGATGAAAAAGGACATCGCTGAGTTAAAAATAAAGGCGTCTGATGTTAAGAGCGTCACCCTCGGCATCAATGTCAACGAGCGCTTTGAAGCCGTCAGCATAGGACTGGTCTCCGTCAACAGAAAGCCATTTAAGAAATCCGGTATCGTCAGCAATTTTGCGGACGCTATCGCTTCAAAGGACAAGATAAATGATACCTCAGACTGGGACGGCGATATGCACTATCAGCTGATCGACAAGGAAAAAAGTGCAAATGCCGGAGAGTTTCTCGAAAAGCTCGCCGGGTTTTCTGCTGTGCGCAATACTCCGATGGTTGACGGACATATCCGTTCAACACTCGTGAAAACTCCCGACGGCGACGGTACGGGCAATTCGACTTTCTACCTTGAAACGATCATCAACAAAATGCTCGGTTCGCTTGTGAAGAAGCTCCGTGAAACCCTTACCAAATATGCAAATGTAGCGATCGTGAATGTTTCCGGACTTGTGCCGGAGTTTATATACTACATAAGATGTGCGGAATTTATCGGCAGTCTTATGGAAAAGGGCTGCGTTTTCTGTGAGGCACAGCCTGTTGCTGAGGGCGGAGCTTCAATGGAGGCAAAGGGCTTCTATAATATGAAGCTTGCAATGACTATGGAGGACGTCAGTGACATCGTGCCGAATGACCTTTCATTCGATCAGAAGAGGACAGTCTATATCCTGACCGGCGCAAACCGCGGCGGAAAGACTACGATAACTCAGGCAGCCGGTCAGCTTTTCGTTCTGGCACAGGGAGGTCTTTTCGTTCCGGCAGAGAGCTTCCGCTATGTTCCCTGCGACTGTATCTACACCCATTTCCCTGCTGATGAGGATAAGACACTGGATCTGGGCAGACTGGGCGAGGAGTGCGTTCGCTTCAAGGATATATTCTCTAAGTCAACAGGCAGAAGTATAGTGCTGCTTAACGAGACATTCTCCACCACCTCTTTTGAGGAGGGCTACTACATAGCAAGAGACTCCGTGAAAGCGCTTCTGGCAAAGGGCGTGAGAACGATCTACAATACCCATATGCACAAGCTGGGAGAGGACGCTGATGAGCTTACCCGTGAAAGCAGCAGTGCAGGAGCTGCCTCGCTTGTTATGCGGACAGAGGAGGGCAAGCGTTCCTTTAAGGTGGCACTGGCTCAGCCGGAGGGTTCCTCCTATGCGAGGGACATTGCCGAGAAGTACGGTGTGACCTATGATATGCTCGTCAGCGGAAACGCGCAAGTGATGAATTGAAAACAGGTAAGTTGCATTTTTTCGGCGGTAAGCTGCATTGACTCTTTGCACAGTCTGTGTTATCATATAGTATGAGATGTAAAACATACCCATAATTGTATCATAGAGAATTCAGGATACTGCGAAGGAGCAGATCGAATATGCATAAGAACAAAATAGAGATAACATGGTACGGAACTGCTTCGGTGCGTATCGCCGCCGGTGATACGAATATCCTGATAGATCCGTTTTTTCCGTTTCCGGACAGCAGTATCAGGATCGGGAAAAATGCTTTCGGCAATTGCAGACATATCCTGCTGTCTCACGGACATTTCGATCATATCAGCAGTGTCAGTGAGATAGCCGGTCCCGAAACAGCAGTTTACTGCACACGCACGCCTTACAGGACTCTTAGCAGAAAAGGTGTAAGTAAGGACATACTTCATCTTATAGACGCAGGTGAGTCATTTACAGTGGGCGATCTCAGGATAACGGCTTATAAGGGAAATCATATCAGACTGAATATCCTGAAAGAACTGTTCAGCGGAAGAGTGCTGCGGAACAGGAAGGGCATATTCCGCAAACTGCAAAAAATCGCAGCCTGCCGTGAAAAGAAGGAGTCGCTGTGCTATCTCGTGGAGGCTTTCGGAAAGCGTATCCTTATTCTCGGCAGCCTTGCACTTGCTGAGAATGTTGATTATCCGACTGGTGTGGATCTGGCACTGTTTCCGTATCAGGGCTCGGATAAGCTGTATGAGATAGCTGTCGGCATATATGGCAAGCTGAAACCCAAAGCTGTTATGCTGACGCATTTTGATGACACCTTCCCGCCGTTCAGTTCTGAAGTGGATACCTCGGAATTCGAGCGTTATCTTCAGCAATATGCAGCCGTTTACAAGCTAAGGCACGGCGGCTCATTTGAATTATGACATTACAGATCAGCTACATAGTATAAACCAATCCATCACATCGGAGAATAACAATGAGAATTATTATTGAAACACCTCAGCCAAACGACGAAGATGTTGTGATCGTTCGCTGTGCTTCACCGGATCAGCGCCTGATCTCTATGCTGCTTTCGTTCCAGACAGCAAAGACCGAGCTGACAGGTTATTGTGAGAACAAAATAGTCCGTCTGAATTATCAGGACGTTTTTTATTTTGAGGCAAATGAGAACCGTGTTTTTGCATATTATCATTCAGATGTCTATGAGGTCAAATATAAGCTCTATGAGCTTGAGGAGCTTTTAGCGCCGCTTGATTTTATACGCTGTTCAAAATCAATGATCGTGAATATGGAAAAGATCGAATGTATTTCACCGCTTTTCAGCGGCAAGCTCGAAGCTCATCTGAAAAACGGAGAGAAAGTAATCATATCAAGACAGTATGTGCATAATCTCAAAGCAAAGCTCGGAATTCAGGAGGTAAACTGATGATCAAGGAATTCTTTATCTCATTATTACACTATTTTGTAGACATTACTACTGCTGTTCTCATTGCAGCAGCATTCTACCTGACAATTTCAGGTCAGACACCGCATAAAACTCTGCTGTGGGAAATACTCTTAAGCGGATTTATAACCGCTCTTCCTACGGCTGTACTTCTTTGCTTCGACTCAAAGAGCGTCAAGAAATCGGTCGTTTTATGGATAATGCACTTTCTGGCGATCTTCCTCATAACACTGCTTCTGCTAAAAATGTTTGGCTGGTGCAGTATAACTCCGCTGTCTGTGCTGCTGACTTTTGCAGCGGTTGTGTTCATTTACTTCTTTACCTGCTTTGTACATTATCTGGTAGACAGGAAACACGCCACTGTTATGAATCAGCAGCTCAAAAAACGCTACATCAGCGATGCGATCAAAGATAAGAATACTGCTGAATAAATAAGGATCCTTACGGGCTATACTATCACTTCCGTCTGTAAATAATGAAGCATAACCTATCAATCAATGCAACTTACCCCCCTGAAAATGCAACTTACTTAAATTCTGTTGACAACCCCTCCGGCTGCGTTGTATAATTATGGCAATAAAATAACGTAAAAATGCCCGTACAGGCATTGCCCAAAAGCACTTTATTACAGAACGGAGGAATTGATATGAAAACCAAACTATTATCTATGCTGACAGCTTCGATCATGCTGACAGCTGCTGTGCCGATGCAGCCCATACAAGCTGCTGATAAAGCAGCAAGTAACGGTATTTTCGGAACACTGCCCGAATGGGTGCCGCAGAGCTTTCCCGATGCAATGGAATTCTACAATTCACACGGAAAATCCTATGTCAGTGACAACATCATCTGCCTTGTAAGACCTATGCTGCAATATAAAGAGGACGATTATGAGTTTTCTATCTCAGGCAGTATGACTATGATAAATACGCCTGCCGGCGGCGATCCTAAGATATACGAGCTTGAGACACCGAAAAAGCCTGATCCTGACGATCCGGCAGCAGTAATGGCATATGAAGATATATGCTGGAAAATAGGAATCGATCCCGATAATTACAGCTTCTTTGAGTCATATTCAGGCTGCAAAACGCAGTATGCGTTCGAGGTCGAGCTCTTCCGTGTGCTAAAGGGACATGACCTTACAGTAACATGGCACGAGAAGGACGGCGACGGCTACAAGACGACCGAGACCTTTACCTTTGAAAACAAGTGGGGCACTACTGTTGAGACCGATATTTACAGCTGGCTCCCCGATTGCAGATCAGAATTCAATGCGCGGCAGCAGGAAGATGCAATGGCAAACGACAACTATCTCGCTTTCCTGCTTCAGAGCAACGCCGGCACTCCTTACGAATGGACTGAGACCGTTACCGGCGATAAGTGTCTGGAGCTTGCAGAAGTCCGTGACTGCAGCCCGTTTGAGCTTATGCCCCGTGACGGCGGCATTGTCAATAAGATACATTTATACAAGGCTGTCAAGGACGGCAATACCACTGTTTCATACGATCTTATGCCGCTTGATCCCGACGGCAAGTCATTAAAGAACAAAACTGCTAAATGCGCCGTTTTCGATGACGCACAGGCAATTCTGCTGCCCGGTCAGATGCGCGTGACTCTCGCAGACTACGACTCAGGCAAGCCTCTCTCCTACGGCGGAGATACAATACCGGGTATATCAACAAATATCACATTCTATGAACCGGAAGGTCCGATGTCTACCGGACCTATCCTCCCACTGGAAACAAATCCCTCGGTACACGACAACATCACCTTCTTCGGTGCGGACTCTTTTTCGTTTTATCTGGACAAAAATGCTCTGCCAGCCGGTTACTCATTCCCTGATGATGCAGCGCAAATGGGATATTTCAACGGAACGCTGCTTCCGAAAGACGGCATTACGCTCCGCCGGTTCGACAACGGCTCTGCTGATGTTGTTTTCAAGCTGAAATACACACCAAGCGGTGACGCTAACAGCGACGGCGAGTTCAATGTTGCTGATATGGTGCATTTACAGAAATGGCTGCTGGGTTCGCACAACCTCAGGATCGCTGACCGCGAAAAAGCTGACTTCTGCCACGACGGCAAGCTCAATGTATTCGACCTCATTATGATGAAACGTGCGCTCATCAACAAAAATCACGGAGTAGTCCTGCCGAATATAGCCGTATATCCAACAACAAAGGACTGGTTCTACATTTCAGGCGAAGACTTCAATATGTACAGCGGTCCCGGAACTGAATACAGTGTGATAGATACTATCCCCGATAACAGGGACTGGCTCTATGAATACGGTTATATGAAGGATAATGATGACTGGATATATACAGAATATGAAGGAAAACACGGCTGGGTAAGGGTGAACCTCGATGACGGCAGCAAGAATATTACTTTTTCGAGCTTCGTTTATGACAAACCTGTCATCTACCTCTATCCCGAAACGGAGACCGACGTTCACGTTGAGCTCGACCTGAAAGATGCTGACCTTGCCACAACATACCCGAAGTACAACAACGGCTGGGACGTAACAGCTTCCCCGGACGGCACTCTTCTCAACAAGGCTGACGGAACTCACCACAAATACCTCTTCTGGGACGCTGTAAACTGCAATACAAAATACGATCTATCCAAGGGCTTCTGCGTTGCAGGCAGCGATACTGAGAGCTTCCTTAAAGAAAAGCTCACCTATATGGGACTGACCGAACAGGAAATGAACGAGTTCATAGTATACTGGCTGCCGAGAATGGAGCATAATAAGTACAATCTTATTTCGTTCCAAGGCGATGCCTATACAAATTCAGCAGAGCTGAACATCACTCCCGAGCCGGACAGCCTGCTCCGCGTATTTATGACCTATGCACCGCTCAATAAAGCCGTTGATATCGAGCCGCAGCAGCTCGTGACCTTTGAAAGAAAAGGCTTTACGGTCGTTGAATGGGGCGGCAGTGAGATAAGCTGATATATCGGCAAATACTGTATACAAAAAAGGAGAGCCGCAGGGCTCTCCTTTTTATGCTGTTTCAGCTTATTAAGATACTCACTCTGTGGGTTATTCCATTTCCGTGAGTTTTTTCCTGTCCGGTTTATCATGCGAATTTAAAGGGATATGATCTATTCTTTCGATCTTGTTCGGCATCATATACCATGAAAGCTCCCTTTTCATAAAACTATAAAGCTGATCGCAGCACTCATTCTCCGACTGATAGTAAAGACAGATCTCTTCCTTTGATTTTCTGAATACGCAGCAGCATACGGATACAAGTCCCGACCGCATCACTGCCGTCTCTATTGCAGAAAGCTCTATCCTGTATCCGTTGCGTTTTATCTGAAGGTCTTTGCGTCCGGAAAAAACATATTCGCCGTCATCGTTTATATAACCCATATCACCTGTCCGGTATATGGTTGCTGAACGCTCCGGCTCAAAAGGATCTTTGATAAAAGTCTCTTTTGTTTTTTCATCGTCATTGTAGTAGCCAGCTGCAAGGCAGTTTCCGCCTATGTAGAGCTCGCCTTTTACGTTATTCTGAGTAATGAGCCTTCTGTTTTCATCAAGCAGGTACACCTTTGTGTCCGGCATAGGACTTCCCATCGGTATGGGCTTATTTTCATCGACCGCCCCGACTTCATAAAAAAGAGCATTGCCTGTCATTTCTGTCGGTCCGTAAAGATTTACGAATTGAGTTCCGACAAGATTATCCTTCCAGTAACTGATCGTATCGCAGGCTATTGCCTCACCCGAAAACATAACCTTTTTCAGATAGATGAACTTTTCATTCTTCATAATTTTTATTCTCGCAAGCAGTGCAAGTGCCGATACTGACCATATCAGAACGGATACTCTCCTGCTGTTGAACTCCGGAACAAGTCTGCCGGGGAAAATAAACATTTCTTTCGGAATGATATAGACCTGAGCGCCAAGATAAAGCGAAATAAAGACCGATTTATTCGAGGAATCAAAATCCAATGAGGTCTGACAGCCGAAAACATCGCTTCCGGAAAAATCAAACTGTTCTGTAAACGCCTTTACCATACTTATAATACTGAAATGGGATTTCATTACACATTTGGGTTCCCCTGTTGTGCCTGACGTAAGAAAACAGCACATCAGATCAGAAGCCGCAGTATTCTCTCTTATCCTTCTGAGCGCATCACTGTCAGCCTTACATTCCTTAGCCTCTTCATAACTGAAAGAACGTATATCAGACCGGTCTGAAAAGACACGCAGATCACGTTTCTGGCACAAAACAATGTTACTGTCTACTTTATCAAGAACGGATACTATTTTTTTATCAGTATAGCTGCTGTCCATAGGAATGTAAACGTTTCCGCTGTATATCGCGCCAAGTATCAGTATAACCGACTCTATGTCCCGCCTTGTGATAACGACGACCGGCTTGTGCTGCTGATCGTTGTCAAGAATATACTGCGCGACCGATCTTGCAGCTTCTGTCAGTTCCTTATAGGTGATCTCACTTTTCTGGTCAGAAAATGCTATTCTGTCAGCATAGATCTCTGCCGACTTTTCGATCATTTCAATAACATTATTCATATAATACCACTCTATTCCCTGTATAGCTCAGACAGCTTCTATAAAGCCGCAGTACGCCTTATTCATTCTGTTTTCAGCAATCAAGATCTGGTCTGTTATCTGAACATATTTCGAGTCTATGCGCTCCTTGCCCTTCAGGAAATCCTTGTACAGATTATTGTTTAAAAGATCCCAGTTTCTGACTGAATTATTGAGTGCATCAACAAGCTCCGAAGCCGCTTTGCTGTCATTGCTGTAAGTATCTTTCAGATACTGCACCTGAAGATTTCTTCTTCCCTTTATGTGCCATATCCTCCAGAGGAAAAACTTCATAGTATCTCTGTCGTGGGACGGAGCGTCCTGCGAAAAATACATATTGCCCTTTTCAAAAAGCTCCGCGAGCTTCTCTATCGCCTCAGCGCCATAGTATGTGTATATACCATCATCGTATGTTGCTTCTTTATTGTAATTATCATAGGAACGCCTGAAAACATCTTCACAATTATCCGATGCAGCTTTCAGCTTTTCAAAGTCGAACACAAACTCTCCGACCTCACAAAAATCCGCCATAGCCTCATCAAACTCTTTTTTGCTTATGACGCCGACTTCGCTGTTCTCTTCATACGGAGTAAACCGCTCCATATTGATAATGGCAGGATTATCAACAAAAAACAGATTGTCCACGTCCTCGCCTATGACTGAAAAATAGTGGTCAGACTTAGGCTTGCTGTCCTTATAATCCGGATCATAAAGCTCCTGAAACGGAAGTCTTTCAACTATCGGGTGAATTATCGCCGGCTCACCGTTCTTCAGAACTGCCGATACTCTTTCGGAAGGAGTCTCCCCCTCATTATGCAGAAGTATGTCTATCATATCATTTATCCACACGTTATCAATAGTGCCGAAATACACTATCTCATCATTCCTGATAGCCAGCTTTAACGTAGTCTCATTCAAATAAGCCTTGTAAAAATCAGGAATACCGAATTTCAGTTTTCCGATAACGTAAGAAGTCTGCGAGAGACAGTCGGAGAGTGAGTCAACCGTTGTATCTATAGCTCCGGAGCTGTTTCTGAAAAAATGCGCGTTCAACCATTCCTTAGACATATCAAAACCTCACCAAATCACCATTCGTGCATATCTGCATTTATCTTCTTGACAGAAGGATCAACGCCGTTCCAGTACCAGAAATACGGATCACATTCAGGCAGACCGTCCTGCTCTGATCTTGCAGAAACGACGCAGTATTCGCCATTCTTATCCATAGCATAGATGCTGACTCCGCCGCGGAAATCTGTCTGCACGTTTCTGAGATCATTAAGAGCTTCAAGGCAGGCTTCTTTCAGGCTCATTTTCATTTTAAGGTAAAGTATTACCGAATGTGCAGTATTTGAACGGATAGTAAGCTCTCCCATTCCTGTACAAGCAGCAGCTCCATACCTGTTATCGGCGTAAATACCGGAACCGATAGCAGGAGAATCACCGAGTCTGCCGGGATATTTAAAGCTCCAGCCGCTCGTGCTCGAACCTGCACTTATGTTTCCGTTATTATCTATCGCAAGAAAAACAGTAGTTCCCTTTGCAGTCTTGTTTGTTGCAGTGAGCTGTGAAGGTCTTATCAGAGATATATCCGGCCAGTTTTTCTTTTCGCTTTCATTGAGGTGCTCATCAAGCCATTCCTTCCATTCAGCGACCGAAATATCTGTAAGATTATCCGATCTTTCTGCATTTATGTCATGTGCAAATCTCTCTGCGCCTTCTCCGACAAGAAGAACGTGCGGAAGCTCGTCCATCATTCTTCTTGCAACAGAAATAGGATGAGCATAGCCTGAAATAGCTCCGACCGCTCCGGCGTGCATATTTGAACCGTCGATTATTCCGGCATCGAGCTGTACCTTTCCGAGCATATTCGGAAGTCCTCCGAAGCCTACCCACCTGACTTCCGGATCAGATTCTACAAGTCTTATTCCGCTTTCGATCGCATCTAAAGAAGAAGCGCCTTCGTTCAGAAGCTTTATTGTTTTTTCATGTCCGGCAACAGCAACCGAATTTGTAAGTAAAAAAGCCATAATTATTCTCCTGTTCTGGTTTTGCTGCGCTTATACAGCATTTAATATGTATGGTTTTATGCGAGACTGACTATATTATGCCTGAGACTGTCAGCCTTTCGGATAAAGTTTCTTGCGATCTCATCTTCGCCGTCTTTTTTCATTGACTCAGCTTTTTTCCTGAGGAAAGCGATCATCAGCAGGTTTTTATCGTCGGTGCTGATCTCACCGTTATTGCAGGCAAGCTCAAGAGCCTTCTGAAATCCCTTGACATCAATAAGACTTTTCTTGAGATTGAACATATGATTTCCGCCGACAAGACTGCGAGTCCTTGAACCGTCCTTATTCTGCGGTATCCTGTATTTGGTGCAGAGCGAATCAAGATACATATATTCCCAGCCGCTTGCTGAATAGACGAGCCATGTATAATAATCCTCTGAAACTCTTTCCTGAGGGAACGGGTATTTAAGCGCCACACAGGTCCTGACAGAAGTTGAAGATGTCAGGTTTATGTAGCCTGTTTCAATGCCTATCTTGCGCCATACTCCCCTTCCCTGCGGCGGATCTGATCTCAGCTGTTCCTGAATTTCACGAATGGACGGGAGAATTTTCATATTCTCCACATACTTTCCGTTTTCATCAATAACATCAAAGGAACTGTAAACGACTCCCACAGACGGATTAGCCATAAAAGCGTTTCTTGTCCTTTCAATTCTCTCCGGAGAAGCTACATCATCAGAGTCAAGGTAAAGTATAAACGGGCAGCCAAGCATAGACGCTCTCAATATACCAACATTTCGTGCATTTCCCGGTCCCTTGTTATTTCTGAGGAAAATAGTCTCGATCCTGTTGCGGCTTTCCTTTGAGATAGTTCTCAGGAAATTCTTGACGCTGCTCTCCGGAGAAGCATCATCGACAATTATGATCTTCCAGTCCTTGTCTGTCTGGACCTGTACGCTTTTCAGCGCATTCTTAAGCCAGAGGAGCTCGTTCTCCGTACCGGTGCTGTAATGCGGTATCACAACGGCAGCAGCGGAGATCTGAACTGTACTGATCCTGTTCCACGGCATAATAAAGCCTTTGTCAGTAAGACTGTAAAGAAGGTCTGTAAGGTCATCGTGAGAAATATCCACTCTGTTTTCAAGGTCAAGAACTGTTTCGCCGGAAATAATATTCTCCATAACGCGCTTTTCAGAACCGGTCAGCTTACAGCCTGTAAGTTCAAAGCTGTCATTCCATCTTGAGTCATATGAAACGAGCTCACCGTTACTGTATTCCCAGTCAAATCCCTTCGAGACGATACTGTCACTGAACCATACTGCATCTTCAGCCTTTTTATCAGCACATTCCGAAGCTATCATATCATAGTATTCGCTGTCAAGATCGGGATGAAGATGCTCCCAGCTTATATGACGCTTCTGACTTCCGTATTTATTATGTATCTTTTCTGAGATCTCAAATACTTTATCATCAACGGCATAATCAGTATCAGAACGGTCACGCCCGATGTAATCATAGTAGGTCTCGTTTATTATATCATTAATATTCTCTGCAAAGAGTTTCAGAGAATAGTTATTTGCTGCATTAAGTCTTGCGCTCTTTGACATAGTGTTTCTTATGTCATTATGTGTTATCAGAAATTCAATTCTGTCTTTTAACTGCTCGGTATTTATCCTTGCACCGAATTTACTGTGTACTGTCTCTATTTTAAAGCCTGCTGCTTCATCAGTTATAGTATCTTTAAGTCCTCCCCATGCTGTACCAACAACAGGAAGACCGCAAGCCTGCATTTCAACAGGCGTATATCCAAAATTCTCACTGATAAGAGTTGTAGCATTAATTCCAATATCAGCGAGACTCAATAATTCCGCATATTTATTTGTATCATTCTGAGTATCAAACAGAATGACAGAAGAGCCGAGTCCGAATTTTTCCACTTCAGACATAAACACTTCTTTTATATCACTTACCCTGCCTTCATTGAATTCAGGTATATAGAAGTCATCAAATGATCCAAGAAACATAAATACCAGATCATCATATTTTTTCCTCAGCTCCCTGAGAGCGCTCAGGAGAACAAGGGGGTTTTTCTGATGATTGATCCTTCCTGCGTATACTGCAATAAAGGCATCTTCCGGTATGTTGTATTTTTTTCTGAGTACAGCTTTATCTGCCGCAGGTCTGAATATATCTGTATCAACACCAAAAGGGATCATAACTCTGCTGAGCGACTGATCCTTTACGAGCTTATCAAAAATATTCACACAGCTTGTACAATTCAGGATAGCCTTGTCATAGCACCTGAAGGTATTATGATTATCCGCAAGCCATGCTGCACCTTTCTGCATAGAACCTAACCCATAAAACACAATGGGAAATTCTTTATAAGTTCTGTCAACTGTATAATAGGGTGATAAAAGAAACAGCAGATCTATCTTATCGGCAAACTCCTTATAGGCATCGTTGTTTTCAACGTAATAGGACTCTACTTCATAAACTACTGTATCATATTTCTGAGATATTGTGTCAACTGTATCCCGCCACAGCTTGTTAACACTGACATAGGGCGGGTCACCTCTTTTATCTAATATTACCCCAACAGTAATTGTTTTTCCCATACTTTTCATTTCAAGATCTCCTAATCTTTGGCAAAATCAATTCAAAAAAATACTCCAATTATCAGAAAAAAACTGAGAGCAAATTTTTAGGTTTGCCCTCAATTCTTTTCAGTTAAACTCTTAAGTCGGATCAAGTTTAATGGTTTATAAAGTAGTTAATTACTTGTTTCTGCGCTTGCCGCCGCCAGTTGTTGTAGTTGTTGTAGTTGTAGTTGTTGTGCCAGCGTAGTTCTGATTTGTCTGCATTGATGACGACTGAATGTGGTTGACCTCAGGTCTGCACTGCTTCCAATCGCTGCAAACTGAATACATCTCGATAGAATTATTTGATACGTTTACTTTTTTTAACTGTCTCATAGTTATTACTCCTTAGTGTTATGAATTTAATATATTTCAATTTCGCCCGACTCACGAAAATGAAAGCAGAATAATGTTAAGTAGAATAGATCTTACTATATAAATTTTATATCAGTATGACATTGCTTTGTTATCGCAGTAATTTGAGATCGCATCACAAAAGCCGCCAAAACTATAAAATCTATTGTCGTCAAAATCCTTATCCGAAAATTTTATGTTAAAGTCTCTTTCAGCGCAAAGAACAAGATATACAAGCATTTTAGCATCAAGTGCTATACTGCCTACCAATAATGATGTGTTATCATCTATAACTATATCGTCCTTTACACCAAAATCATTTCTAAGTATGCTTTTCACTTTTTCTCTTATATTGTCCATATTCACATACTCCTTATTGATCGGACGCAGCACTTGCACCGCTGAGTTTACTTATAAGCCTTTCAGTCACAATACTGTCACAGCCATCAGCCATAAAATTGACTACTAAACCATCAGCGTCAGCGTACTCATTAGCTATCACTGAATTGACCATATCTATATTTACATGATCGGTGTCAACACAATCAACAAACACATCACTTCGTTCAAGTTCCTCGTTTGACATATGTATCGTATCCGGTTTAACGCCATAGCAGTATCTGCATTTATTAATGAGCTCTTCGATCGCAAACTTGCCGTTTTCTCTGTAAAGAGCGGCAAGGACCATATAATCCGGTTTCATAGCCTGAAAAGTTATATACGGAAGAACTCCAAATCTGTTTGTCTCCTGATCGTTAAAACGCTGCATAGCGCCGGGCACACCAACGATCATAATATCCGGTGCTTCATTCAGAACGATCTGACTCAAAAATCTGCTGAAAACATAGGGCTTTTCAGTCTCATCAACTGCGCCGCTCAGCATAAAATCAGGGAAGCGGTGTACGCCAAAGAACAGTGAGCAGAAATTGGAGCCAACCATCGACACCTTATACCCCTGAGCTCTGAGACAGCGGAGGAGCTTGAGTTCAATTGGAAACTTTCCTGTTGCTTCCCATTCTCCCGACACTGCACAAATAGGAGCATTAATCTCCACGACTTCTTTCAGAACTTTGTCGTTCCTGTTTTTAATGGCGAATTCTTCATTTATTCCGGCTGTTTTATAGTACGAGAACTCTTCTTCAGCTGCACTGAAATCCAGAAGATAAATAAACTCTGCACCGGCTTTTTTACAAGCCTCTTTGATCTCATCAAGCTGTTCATCTATAAAATAAGCACAGCAGATGACCTTCCTGACGTGCGGTATATAGCTAACTATCTCCTTTATCAGAGACTTTGCAGCATCAGGCTCTATCGTGAAATCAGGAATAAGTAGTATATCATTTTCCTTTGTAAATTCTTTAGGTGACTTTTTAATCTTTTCAGGACCGTCAACAGTTTCAATGTCCTTGCCGGCAAATCCCCAGCATCGCGGTGAAGCTGCCTCACTGAGACAATAATCAGCATCAAGCAAGTCCTTGAATTCCGAAAAAGCCATACATTCGAGATTAAAGGGATAAACTGCTATTCTCAATTATACTTCGCCTCCCTTGTTGAACATACCGCCCAGTTCACTATAAAAAATCTTGTTATAGAAAACGTGCAGTGCATAATTCTTTGACCACTCGCAGTATTCAGTCTTGGCAGCAGCCGAAAGCTCATCACCTGCATTACAAAATCTCTGGCAGATAGAACATAGACTGAATGCAAAACAGTTCCTGCACTTCTCAGCGGTAAGTGCGCCAATATTGAGCAGCTTCTTTATCTGCTCGTAATCAAAGCCGTCATAAATATTACCAAGCACAAATGCCTTGGAAGTTTCGCTGACCTTTTCACAGATATGTATATTGCCGTCAACATCAATAAACAATTTGCTTCCCGGAACACATGCACCGGCAGGAGCCGCTGTATCCGGAACCTCTTTTCTGGGCTTTACATAAGTATCCGCGGTTCTCTTTTCAACAAGCTCGTCCTGAATGATATTACTGTCAGCCTTCTCCATCGGGTAACGGTTTATCATTGACATCAGTGCCTTGAACGCAAGTATAGCATTCTCTTCGATAAAACTATCATCAATTGCGTGTTTGCCGGTATTAGTAAAGTCATCGACAATTGTACGCCTTATACTAACATTGCGGAACATCTCATTCTTATCCTGAAGAGAATAGTATTCCTGGGCAGGCAGACGCGGATCCATAACTGAATTTATAAGCACTTTATTGTTGATGTAATCCTTATGAGCGTCGTATAAGCCCTCTATATTATTAACGATAGTATCGAATGTTCCCTTGCCTGTTGCAGCAAACTTTCTGTTTCTGTCGTGGACCTTTTTTGAACCGTCAATACTGATAACAGCTTCAAAATTATGCTCCTCAAAGAAAGACATTATCTCTTCCGTAAGAAGTGAGCCGTTTGTTGTTATCGAAAAGCTGAGTTTTTTTCCTATAAACACATCTTCCGCATATGCAACGAGCTTCTTGATGAGAGGAAATTCAAGCAGCGGCTCACCGCCGTAGAAAGCGATCATAACAGCTTGTTTACTGTACGAATGATCCGCATAGAAATCAATCGCTTTAATTGCAACTTCCTCACTCATTCTCTTGGAACTGTGAGAACGATTTGTATAGAACTCAGCTGTTGAGTAGGGACAATATGAACATCTGAAATTGCAGTTCTGAGTGAGCTGAAGAGTGAGCTTGGAACATTTCCTTTCAAGATAATCCTCTATTTTATCAGTCAGATGATGCTTTATTTCCCTGACTCTGTGAGATGAAAGATATCCGTTGTTCTTCAGGGCTTCCATTTCTTCGGCAGCTGTTTCCGAGAGCTCACCATTCCTGCCGTGCGTATCAAGATATTCATAGAGCTCATCACTGATATTTACAACATCGTTTTTGTTTACATCGTAGAAATACTTGCCCAACGGTGTTTTCAGCAGCTTTATATATGGGGTGCTATTCATTGATTTTCTCCTTCATTAAATATGTGCAGTATCTTATTATAAAGAGTGTTAAGATCGTTCGTTTTTGAATAATGTACAAAGGCTGCGGAAGAATTTTTCAGATCATTATCGTCAGAAACTATGACATCATAGCTTTGAAAATCCGAAAACAGCTTTTCGTCTGTATATCCAAGGATAATAATATCACTGTTGTAGAATTCCTGAATGAACAGCAGATAATTCAGCAGTTTTTTCTCAGGCAGCAGATTTTCACTGGCTACATTGCTGTAAGCGCAGAAAGCGTTGTAGCCGTTTTGCACGAAAAGCTCTTTAAGCGAAGTTACAAGCTCGCTCTGAAGCGCAGTATCATTGAGCCTGACAAGAACTACCGGTACAGCCAGCATATCTGCGTTTCCCTCTATGAACGGCTCTGTTTTTTCAGAGCAGCAGAAATCCTTCTTAGATTTGGCTTTTATTCTTTCAATGACACCTGCGGCGTTCAGAAACGGTTCTGCCTTTAAAACATCAATTGCCGCTGCTGTAACAACAGGCGTTGCATAGCTGCTTGATATCGCAGAATACTCCGGCTTTCCTTCAACTTTGAGAAGGTGCCTTGACGACGCAAGAAAGTTTACCTTCTGTGGAGCATCATCAAGATAGTACAGTTCATTATCCTTTAGGTCATCAGAACGCTTGACTCCGATAACTCCGTCCAGACAGGCAGGAACAGTAAATTCGCCATTATTTGCCAGTGCAGCAACTATTACCGTATCATTTTTCAGCAGCAGATCTATTTCGTCTTTCAGTTTTTTGAAATCATTGAAGTTCCTGCTTCCGATGCTGAGATGAATGAGCTTTACATTATTTTCGCGGCAGTATTCAAGTGCTTTTACAAAGCTGTCAACACCGCTGTTACACTGGGAATTCATAATATTGATATTCAACCATTCAACGCCGCTAATATCAGCATACTTCTTTATGATACTAATACAAATCGAAGAATGACTGCGTTCATTTGTAAAACCGACATCTTCATTCAGCTGCAGGTTTTCACTTACAGCCAGACTTCTCACGTTTTCAAACAGTGTTTCTGCGGCACCGTCATCAATAATAGCCGCTTTCAGCATACTCACTTATTCACCCTCTGTTACTGATACTTATTTGCCTGAAGCTGGAACATATGAGCATATTTATGCGGGTGCTCCATCAGATAATCATGCGTCCCCTCTTCTAAGACCCTGCCGTCATCAATAACGATTATACTGTCGCAGTTCTTGACGTTCGACAATCTGTGAGAGACCATAATTGCTCCGGATCTCTCAAACAGCTTATCAAAACTCATAAAGAGCTCATCTTCAGACTCAGCATCGAGTGCGGAGGAAGGCTCGTCGAGTATATACATCACAGAATTTCTGAAAATAGTCCTTGAAAGCGCTATCTTCTGCCACTGTCCGCCTGAAAGGTCTACGCCGTCCTCAAACTGCCTTGTGAGGTATGTATCATATTTCTCATCAAATTCACTGACAAATTCATCTGCTCCGCTCTGTACAGCTGACGAAACAGCTTTCTTGTCATCTGTTTTATTCTCGATATCAGAGAGATAAATGTCCTCCTTAACGGTGAAAGCATAGTTATTGTATTTCTGGAACATAGGGCTGAACAGCTTTCTTATGCTGCTTATGGAATAGTCTTTGATATTCTTTCCGTTAATAAGTATCTCACCGGAAGTCGGTTCATAAAAACGCAGCATCAGCTTGATTATAGAAGTTTTTCCGCAGCCGTTCACACCAACGAGTGCATAGGTCTTATCGCTGTTTATTTTAAAACTCAGGTCATTTAATACATAATCGCTTTTTTCGTTATATCTGAAATATACATTCCTGAATTCAAGTTCAAAATGACTGCCGGTGAATTCTTCACCGTTATCGTTCTCCTCTTCAGTAGTCATATTCATAAAACTCATAAAGTTTTTAAGGCGTATCTTACTGTCAAAAATTGTACCGTAATAGATGATAACTGCAAGAATTAAGGGACCGAACTGATATAAAAGACCATTTATGTAGCTGTAACTCTGCACAGTCATTTTGCCGTCAAGTACGCTTATTCCGAGAATTACCAGAAAACCTGACATAACGATATACGGCAGACAGTCAAACAGTACCGCAAACACCGTATACTTTCTTATCATTTTTCTTTTCTTGTCAAACATTTCTCTCCAGACCTTGGAATACTTGCGTTTAAGCTCCGGAAACAGTCCGTACATCTTTACATCTGATGAAAAATCTCTGTCAACTGCAATATCTGTAACGTAATATAGCTGACGGTCATATTTCATATTGTCTTTCTGAAACAGGTATTCGGAATTGATCTCTTTTCTCTTGACGATCATCGCCGGAACGTATGTAATAATAATTATTATCGGTGCAAACCATTTCCAGACTACGATATTCACAAAAGCCACCGTCAGCTGAACTATTATCCTGAAAAATTCAAAAATAACAAACGCCATTTCCGAGATCATATGACTGTTGTAATTAACATCATTGAGCGTGTCAAAGAAATCGGGAGAGTCGAAGTATTTCATTTCCAGAAAAGCTGATTTTCTCATAATATCAACTTTTATCTGTGAATTGATATGTTCAGTATACATTCTCCTGATATACATTGAAACAGACTGCAATGCATTATCTGACACATTAAGGAACAAAGCTATAACGACAAGGAAAGCATAGTCTTTTATCATCTCATTACGAGTCTTATCACCTATGATGCACTCCATAATGTAAGCTATCGTCCTGCTGTTCATATAGATCAGGGCAAAGGGTATAGCCGCCTTGAAGGCGCATATTACAATATTCAGAATGAAGTACAGCTTAGAAGTTTTAAAGCTGATCTTCATACAAAATGCGATAATACTGAAAAGGCTTTTTATATCTTCTATCCTTTTTTTCATTATCTGTTCACTATCTCATTTTTGAAAAATTTGTACTTGCCTGTATCAGCTTCAGGGCAGATCATATCAGTCCATTCAAATGTCCACTTAGTATTTGCAAGCTGATTTTTGCTGATATTTTCAAGGAAGCATTCTTCAACTGCCTCTTTCCAGCCGCTGAACTTAGGATCAATGACGATTATCATTTTAAACTCATCTATTCCCGTCTGGACAGCCTGATACTGCTTGATAACGTTCTGCATATCCTCATTGGTGTATTCCATAGCACCGGAAATAGTATAGCTGTTGAGCCTTTCACCGTTTCCGAGAAGGATATACTCACTTACACGTCCGGTCTTAACATCAAGTACAAGGTCGCCGTTATTATCAGAAAGGACACCTCTGTCACCTGTTTCATACCTGATGACAGGCATCGCGTGATTAGTCAGGGACGTGATATAAATGTCACCCTCTTCATCAAAAACCGGTTTTCCGTCCTTTAATACTTCAACGAATACATTTTCCTTGATGACGTGCATTTTTCCGTCCTCAAGTTCAATAGCAGCACACTTAGTCTCATTAGAGCCGTACATATTCACAGACTTTATGCCAAATACTTCATCTATTTCTTTTCTGTATTCATCAAACAGGTATTCTCCTGTGAGCTCAAGATGCCTGAGACCCGGCAGTGGCGGAAGTTTTTCCCTCTTGACGATCTCCGCCATCATATACGCGATACTCGGCTGGAGCATCATCCATTGAGGCTTAAAATCAATAAGCATCTTGTAATACTCGACCATCTTTTCATATGTGAGATCAAGCTTGGAAAAACCGAGGTAGTTGTCCTCACGGGTTATTTCCTGCATATCAACGATATTATTGGCCTTATAGACAGCTGAATAGAACGAACTAAATCTCATATCCGGCAGCACTTTATACTTCCTGCTGCGGATAAGCCATACAGGCACCATAGCTCTGGTCTCATCCTTGTCATACCAGTAAACTTTCAGGTATTTTCCGGTCGAACCTGATGTACGTTCAACATCAAGATGTGATGACTTCGGGTATACAGTAAATTCCTCTGCGATCACAGACTCCTGATTATTCTGTATCATACTCTTAGTTACGACCGGCAGCTTGACTATGTCCTCCTCTGAGCGTATCTCAGCGGGATTTACACCTGCTTCATCATAGAGTTTTTTGTAAAAAGCGGAGTTATTGTAAGCATAATTTATAATATCAAGTAAATACTTATTCATTGATGTCGCCCTTCTTTTCAATCTTACTCATAACATTGTCAAGAAGAGTACCGTAACAGCCGATAACATCATAAACCAGTTCGTTTATATCAAATTCAATATCAAACTTTTCTTCAATGTCAGAAATGAGCTTTATGGACGCAAGGGAATCGAAACCTAAATCCTCGATAAAACTTGCCTCACGATCAAAAGCCGCCTTTGCCGCACAAGCAGCCGAACTGCTGCGAACGATCTGATCAAAACATTCTACTGCTTCTTTTCTTAGCATATTCTTTTCCTCACTTAATAATATATTTATTGGTTAATTAAAACTTAGTCTGCTAATAGCATAATACATAGTAAATTCTTAGTAAATCGCCTATTTATGATGTAACTATTCTTTGAAATTCCATATAGAGCACTATATAGGCTTTTCGCTTTAAGTAATACACATTTCTCACCATATTTTATAATATATATAAATTTTGATAGATAGCAAATCAACTTTTACAAGTATAGCACAATATTTTAATCTTGTCAAGCAAAAAAGCAAATACAAGTTTATAAAAAAATTAATTATAAGTGTTATATCAATTTCTGTAATTGAAGTAAATATAAGAAAATCATCTTCAGAAAGTCCGCGAAATATAATTCGCAGTATATTATCTACAAATAACAACAAATAGTATTTTATAACATTTTTCCTAAAATGTCAATATTCTTTCCGTTTTTAAGTATATAAAATTTATATATCACGCTAAATATTTATATTCAAGCTTCACTGAGTAATTCCTCAGCCACTTTCACGATCAACTCTTTCACCATTGTTCTTATCATTGCTGCATATCAAAAATTCATTTACAACACAGCTGAAAAATGATATAATATTTAAAGTACAGAATACAGCTGAATGCTGTGAACTTTAACCCTAAAAGCGAGGTAACATCTATGCAGTCATACAGAATTACTGCCGACGAAGCCAAAGAAAGGCTCGTGACCGGCAATCAGAAATATGTTGAGCTGAGCGAACTTAAAAGCGATATTTCGCCTGAAAATCTGCTGAAATTCAGCCAGAACGGTCAGCAGCCCTATGCTATAATCATTACCTGTTCGGATTCAAGAGTAGTTCCCGAGCTCATATTCTCGGCTGGTATCGGCGACCTTTTTGTTATAAGAGTCGCCGGCAACGTTATCGACTCTCATCAGCTCGGAAGCATTGAATATGCCGCAGAGCATCTCGGTACAGGACTTATAGTAGTCCTCGGTCACGACCACTGCGGAGCCGTTGACGCCGCTATAAACCACGAACCCGACGGCTATATCAAGTACATCACTGACGAAATAGTCAAGGCTATCGGTGACGAAAAAGACGAGGTCCGGGCTTGCTGTCTCAACGTCAAGCACAGCTGCGAGATCATCGAACACAGCTTTCAGATACAAAAGGACGAGCGCGAATACGGACTGAAGATACTCGGTGCTATTTATCATCTTGAAAGCGGCGAGGTCGAGTTTTTATGATAATGAGAATTCCAGAAAGCTGCGCCGAGTGTTTGTACGAGCGCCAGAAGAATAAGACCAATAACGCCGAATACCTCGCTGAAATAAAACTGCTCCTCGATAACCGGAAAGAGACTGATACAAGCCCGTATATGGTCTATCTTTTCAATAAAGTACACTTGAAGTATTTCGGCGAAAGCGCGGATTACAGTGAAATAAAAAAACAGTACAATGATCTTGTACTGTCTATGGAGGACAGCCTCCGCCGTAAGATAAACTCCGCCGAAGATCCGCTTGCAGCTGCGCTGATAATGTCGCGTATTGGCAATTACATAGACTTCGGAGCGATGAACAGTATTGACAGTAATGAATTTCTTGACTTGTTCCGTAACACCGAAATGCGTGAAGATGATCGCAGGACCTACGAAGCGTTTCTCCGCGAATGTGCCAATGCAAAAACGTTTCTTCTTATATGCGACAACTGCGGAGAGGTAGTTCTTGACAAGCTTATGGTCGAACAGCTGAAAAAGAGGTTTCCGCATCTTACTGTCAGAGCTATGGTCCGCGGCGGAGAAGTTCTGAACGATGCGACTGCCGAAGATGCTTGCTATGCCGGACTTGATACCGTTGCTGAGATAGTTTCCAACGGTGAAGCTATCGCAGGAACTGTCTATGAAATGCTCCCTGATAATGCAAAAGAAGTCCTCGATAATTCCGACATTATACTCGCAAAAGGTCAGGGCAATTATGAGTCGCTGTCAGGACAGGGCAGACACATATTCTACGAATTTCTGTGCAAATGCAGCCTTTTCACGGAACGTTTCAACGTCCCGAAGCTGACAGGAATGTTCATCGAAGAAAAGTAAACTTACGATAGTCCACTGTTATCCGCCCATTAAACTTGCATAAACAATTGACTTTTCGCCCGGAAGTGGTATAATATTATTAGATATTATTTCATTACGAAAGTGACAAAGGAGTCAACTGCAATATCACAGAGCAGCTGCGGCTCTGCTGTAAAAACGCTTAATCCTGCATATTATGCAGGAAAATAGGAGGAAAAAATGAAACTGATAGCAAGTTTTTCAATTGACCACACAAAAATTGTACCCGGCATCTTTACCAGCCGAGTAGACAATCTCGATGACAAAACAATAACCACCTACGATGTTAGAGTCACAAAGCCCAACAGAGAACCTGCGATCGACGTTGCTGCAATGCACACGCTTGAGCATCTCATTGCAACTTTTCTCAGAAATGATCCTGTTTGGAAAGATGAGGTCATTTACTGGGGACCTATGGGCTGCCTTACAGGTTTTTACCTCATTCTCAAAGGAAGCCGTAAGCCTGAGGAGATACACGGTCTTATGTTAAACGCTTTCAGATCTGTAGACGACGCCAAGGTCGTTCCCGGAGCAGAGGAAAAGAACTGCGGAAACTACCTTATGCACAATCTTCCTATGGCAAAATGGTATGCTGCAAAATACGCTGATTACCTTGAGGCAAATGCCGGTAATGCTTTGATATTCGAGTATCCGAAAACAGAACGTCTTGTAACAGATGACGGTCAGCAGTTCTTTGATTCGTAATGGATAAATCTCCGCAACAGAAAAATAATCACTTACGTTATGTCACAAAAGCATTCTTCTATCTCCGTTTGCTCTCGTTTGTACTGATACCATAACAGGTATGCCGCACACGTCACCATAGGAATCATTGAGATAAGTCCGATGTCAACCGGTCCGAATATCGAACGCTCCGGGTGGCTTTTGCCCGATACCATATCTGGACTGAATTCCGCATTTATCATCGCATGGAATATCGCCGGCAGCCATATACTGCCTGACTTTACATAGAGAAAATCCGCTATAATCCCCATAGCCACAGTATATATACAGAATACAACAAGTCCCAGCAGCGGAGCACCTATGTAATCCTTGCCGTACTCAAAGCCGGCAAGGATCATTGCCGGGAAATGCCACGCGCCGTGTATCACACCGCCGATAAGAAGTCCATTAGTCCTGCCATAACCCTCTTTCAGCATCGGATACATATAGCCTCTCCAGCCGATCTCCTCACCAACTGCTAAAATAACGGGAATGAATGCTGTAAAGGGGTTCAGCGATTCGGAAATCTCACTTAAAATTACGGCGGCGTAAGGGCTGCCGTCCTGCTGAAACTCCTTGTAACCTTCTGGTGAGAAATTCCGCTTAAACGCTTCAGCCGGGGCGAAGTCATCATGGAACACCAGAAAGTAGAACACTGCGCCAACGATCTGAAATAATGTAGGTGCCAGCCATGCAAAGAGTATGTATTTCCAGTTCTTATCAAATCTTGGTCTCCAACCCATTTTCTTTATATCCGCTTTTACTAACAGCGCTCCAACTGTCGGCATTAACATACACAGCGGCAGGACACTGCCCAGTTTGCCGTTATAGCTGCCAATCCCTCCCAGTATCCACGCAGTAATGAAAGTAAAGAGCAAGTATTTCATCAGCTTCGACAAGTTGTATCATCTCCAGTCAAATATATTGCTATTCACAAAAGCTTTTTCGGATAAATCAATTATAACCGAAAGCTGAAACTTAGTCAACCGTTAAGCCGGACAGATATGTTATAAAGCTGAAACAAGAATGCACATAAAATGAGAAAACTCCCCGTGACCGGGGAGTTTTTCATTTATAATATTCAGACTGTTTCAGCCGTTCACAAGCTTACGACGCATAAGACACATATCAAAAACATTGAGCTTATTGTCCTCGCAAAGGTCGGCAGCCTTCCAGTCCGCGAGCTTAGTATCCGGAACAGCAAGCAGCCACTTTTGCAGTAGCACAACATCAGCAATACTGAATTCGCCGTCAGCATTAACATCTCCGGCAATGGTTGTTTCCGGCATATATACATAATGCTCAGCGCAACTTACCCGCGAAAACGAACAACTTACATCATTATGAATGCAACTTACTGTTTTTATGTTGACTTGAAGAGAAAAAAGATTGTATAATATGCCTGTAATCAATTGATATGTAGAAAGCGCGCTCTACAGTAACGATTTTATAAATATTCCATAAGGGATCAATATTAAAAAACACGATAAGGAGAATAAGTATTATGAATAACAAGATCAAGCGCAGCCTTGCTGCCACACTTACTGCATTAACTCTCTGCGCACCGCTCAGCATGACAACTGCTTTCCCGAACATCAATGTTAATACGATCACCGCTTCAGCAGCTGAGGGATGCACTTCGCAAATATCAGGAAAATACACAGGAAATGTTTATTACGATTACTACGAGGGTGTTCAGCTTTTCTTCTCGAAAGACTCCAACGGTGTAGTTATCACAGGCTGTCAAACCAGAAAATGCAATACGACCATAAGAATACCTAAACAGATAGACGGCGCGGACGTTGTAGCAATAGCTGATAATGCGTTCAGGGATCAGACCAATATCTTCTTGGTTCGTTGTTACGGTCAGAATACTGTGTACGGAACCACATATCATCCGGGCGGATCGTCTTATGGCCCGCTGATAATCAAAGGCGGCAGCTCGATCTCTAAAATAGGCAACAGAGCTTTTTATGGATGCACAAACCTTGCTAACATTCTTATAGGCGACAAAGAACTTAATGTAGGTGACTACGCATTTTACGAATGCGATAAGTTTACTCATATCCAGTTTTATAATTCCTCAAACAATACTATTGATCCGAAATATGGAAATATCGGTACAAGAGCATTTTCAAGGAGCGGTATGACCTCCTTTGGAGACTGGTCTGACGTTGCAACCTGCAAAACACTCGGCAATGGTGCATTCTGCGGCTGTAAGGATCTCGCCTATGTAAACTTCAAGGCTTCCTCCATCGGCTCGGACTGCTTTGGAAACTGTACAAAATTAAGGGAAGCCAAAATCGACTCACCATCGATCGGTGACAATGCGTTCTTATATTGCACTGCCCTTGAAAATCTCACTCTTACAAATACAAAGAGCATCGGCGCAAGTGCTTTCAGAGACTGCACTTCGTTAAAATCTACAAATATGCCGGAGTCGATCGAATCTGTCGGAAATTATGCGTTCTTCGGCGACTCAAAGCTCGCCTCGAAGATGATTTTTGAAAACAGAAAAGGCGCCGGTCCGCTGACTATCGGCGTGTCTGCATTCGAGTATTCGGGAATTCCGTGCGTTCAGTTATACGCAGGAGATATTACCGTAGCTGATTACGCTTTTGCTAATTGTAATAACTTAAGGTGCAGAGTACGTTATGGCAACGTTAAAACATCTCCCCTTTCAGGTTTCTGATTTCTTGAATAGACAATCTGTTCAAAATCAACGGTTCCTCCAATAATATTAAAATATATATTTCGCGGCAAGGAGAAAACTGCTCTCCTTGCCGCCTTTTTTATTATTCCATTTCTTCTAAAAGCATTTCCGTTAGCAAGAAAGAAGTGAGTACATTCAGAAAATGTTTCAGCTTCTCTCTGCATCTCTTGCAATATGTGTTTCTAAATCAGCCAATCGTGTAGGAATAGGGATATGGCTCTCTTTGTCTGTCAGCTGCAATGCAAGAGCACAGGCAGTGTCAAGGGATATAAAGTTTCCGATAGATATGAATACCGGCTTGACATCTTTGTGAGTTCTCAGAGCTCTGCCGTAGACCTCGCCGTCTATTACGATGTCCGTATAGCTGCCTGACTCGTTTTCGGGCTCTGTGTAGTCGGTCTTTTTATCAACGCGGAAATAAGTCTTTGCGATACCGACTGTCGGCTTGTTCAGGTAAAAGCTCGCATGAGTAGCTATCCCCATATGACGGGGGTGCAGATAGCCGTTGCCGTCAAATATGAAAATATCGGGAGCAGTTTCGAGCAATCCGACTGTTTCAAGTATAAGCGGCAGTTCTCTGAACGCCAGAAATCCCGGCATATACGGCACTTCTATCTTTCCGCTGTAATGCTGCTTCTCAACTACCTTATGCGTATGAAAGTCTATGACAACGATGCAGCAGACCGCATACTCTTCATCGCCCTTGTTCCAGTACGCAAGGTCAACGCCTGCGACCAGCTTCACGCTGTCCATATCGAATTTGTCAACAGGTTCTATCCTGTCACGCAGCTCGTTTTGCTGTTTTAAGAATTCTTCCTGCATAACTATTGTATCCAATATATTCCCCCCTTGATATTCAGAACAGATCCAGCATATTGTCGAGATAGATCTCTTCACGGACAGTAAGCTGGTATTCCGGCTTTGTGAGATAATAAAGCAGAAATTCGAGATTAACAGCACTTCCCAGCCCTCTGCCTTCTATTTTGAAATTAGAAAAACCGAGCGGCAGATAGGTGCTGATGATGTCATCTATACTGATAAATCCCGGATTTTTCATTGCCTTTGAAAACCTGTATCCGTCCCCGGCATCAGGTGCGGTACAGATGTGTTCGGGACAGTTTTCTCCGAGATTTTTCCGGCTTACATTTTCGTAGCACGCTTTTCTGTCTTTGCAGTAAAACGAGCAGCATTCATTGCACAGAAATTCGACTTTA
>CACXEJ010000095.1 GCA_902766595.1 Ruminococcus flavefaciens
ATAGCAAAACCCGAGGACGTTATGCCCTCGGGTTACATAGAAATTATTAAGTTCCGTTAAGGATAGCGGGCAAACGGCGCCCCTACTTTTTGTGAGAATAACGCGTTATTTTGTAGGGGCGGCGTTCCGCCGCACGCGCAGATATAGTATGATTGACGGGCAGGTGAGGGCGCCTGCCCCTACATTTGCCTATGCTTTGAATTTGATTTTGTAGTGGAGGGCGCAGCTAACAGCTGCCCGTACCCTCTGTCATTCCGTGACATCTTCCTGTACAACAGGGAGTCACCCGACGTCCCGCATAAATATGTAAAATGCAGCTTTGAGGTAAACTGGTGACAGTGCATATGTGCCGTCCTTTTTATTGCGGAAAACGTTAAGTTATGGTGAAATATTGCGGTTTGCTGTTGCTATTTTCCGGAAAGTATGATATAATCATTTATGAATGAAAAAATGCGGAGGTATTATGATAACAGTAAGCAATGTCAGCGTACAGTTCGGAGGAACAACGCTTTTCAAAAACGTCAATCTCAAATTCACAAACGGCAACTGCTACGGCGTCATCGGCGCAAACGGTGCAGGCAAGTCCACATTCCTCAGAGTGCTTTGCGGAGAGCTCGAACCGGCTTCGGGAGAGGTGGTTATGCCCAAGGAGGAGCGCCTCAGCGTTCTGAAGCAGGACCACTTCGCCTTTGATGAGTACACGGTCCTTGACACGGTAATTATGGGCAATGCGCGTCTCTACGAGATAATGCAGGAGAAGGACGCTCTCTACGCCAAGGAGGACTTTTCCGAGGAGGACGGCGTAAAGGCTTCGGAGCTCGAGGGAGAGTTCGCAGAGCTCAACGGCTGGGAGGCTGAGTCAGACGCTTCAAAGCTCATACAGGGACTCGGTCTGTCTGAGGATATACTCTACCAGCAGATGTCCGGACTTTCCGGTAATGACAAGGTAAAGGTGCTCCTTGCGCAGGCTCTCTTCGGCAACCCCGACATCATTCTCCTCGACGAGCCTACCAACCACCTCGACATAGATGCAGTAAGGTGGCTCGAGGAGTTCCTCTCGGAATACTTCGGAACAGTCATCGTCGTATCCCACGACAGACACTTCCTCAACAACGTCTGCACCCACATCGTTGACATTGACTACAACAAGATCAAGATGTACGTCGGCAACTACGAATTCTGGTACGAGTCCAGCCAGCTCATACAGCGTATGATAAAGCAGCAGAACAAGAAGAACGAGGAAAAGATCAAGGAGCTCAAGGACTTTATCGCGCGTTTCTCTGCAAACAAGTCAAAATCAAATCAGGCTACCTCAAGGCGTAAGCTCATCGAAAAGCTGACCGTTGAGGAGCTTCCGGCTTCGAGCAGAAGATACCCGTTCATCGGCTTTGATATGGACAGGGAGCTTGGCAAGGACGTTCTTCAGGTCGAGGGCATCAGCAAGACCGTTGACGGCGTAAAGCTGCTCAATAACGTCAGCTTCACCCTCGGACGCACCGACAAGGTCGCTTTCATCGGTGAGAGCGAACAGGCTATCACGATGCTCTTCAAGATACTTATGGAGGAGGAGCAGCCTGACGAGGGCAGCTTCAAGTGGGGCGTATCGGTAACTACTTCGTATATGCCGGTGGACAACGGCGAGTATTTCAACGGCTGCGAGATGTCCATACTTGACTGGATAAGACAGTATTCCGTCAAGGACGAGACAGAGACCTATCTCCGCGGCTTCCTCGGACGTATGCTCTTCTCGGGCGACGATGTGTACAAGCCGGTCAATGTTCTCTCCGGAGGTGAAAAGGTGAGATGTATGTTCTCGAGAATGATGCTTTTCGGCTCAAACGTGCTCCTTCTTGACCGTCCTACAAACCACCTCGACCTCGAGAGCATAACCGCAGTAAACAACAGCCTCATAAACTTCAAGGGCGTAGTTCTTCTCGCTTCGCACGACCACGAGATACTCCAGACTACTGCTAACCGCATTATTGAGATAACTCCCGACGGCTGCATAGACCGTCAGGGAACCTATGAGGAATTCATCGAATTCAAAAAGCAGCAGGCAAATAATAACGCCTGAAAAACTAACAGAACTTCAAGCTGAAAAGGAGGAAAGCATATGCCATTCATTAATGTAAAGACCAACGTTTCTGTTTCCGACGAGCAGAAAATAAGCATTAAATCCGCTATGGGACGCGCTATCACAGCTATTCCCGGAAAGTCCGAGAGCTGGCTTATGGTGGGTATCGAGCCTGAGTACGATCTCTGGTTCAAGGGCGAGGACGCTCCTGCCGCAATGGTAGAGGTGTCCATATTCGGAAGCGCTTCTTCAAATGCGCTCACGACTCTCACAAGTCACATTACAGGCATTCTCACAGACAGTATAGGCATACCGTCTGACAGGGTGTATGTGAAATATACGGGTACGAACGACTGGGGCTGGAACGGCTCTAACTTCTGATGCGGGATCCGCACAGGAAATTTCAGTGAACAGGAGGGAAATAAGATGCCATTTATCAACGTGAAAACGAATGTGTCCGTGACCGAGGACAAGGCTGAGTCGATAAAGTCGCTCTTCGGTCAGGCTATCACAGCTATCCCGGGAAAGTCGGAAGCGTGGCTCATGGTCGAGATAGAGTCCGAACGCAGGCTGTGGTTCAAGGGAACGGCTGAGGAAGCTGCAATGGTCGAGGTGAGCCTTTTCGGCGGAGCTTCACACAGTGCCTATTCTATGCTCACAAGCCACATTACAGGCATAATCAGTACGCAGCTCGGCGTCCCGACTGACAGAATATACATAAAATACTCCGAAACTTCCAACTGGGGCTGGAACGGCTCCAATTTCTGAGGTGACAGTTATGATGAAGAAAAAACTGGTATGCGGAGCTATGGCAGCAGTAATGATGTGTTCAGCAGCTCCGGCTTATATTTCGGCAGATACTTACGTCTATGCCGAGTATGACTGGGCAGGCAGCGAATGTGATCCGGCTCACGATACTTCGCGCGACGTTCAGAAGTACGGCGTCGGCAACCCGTTCAACTACGGCGAGAGAAATACTCCGGCAAACGCTTCAACGGCTGAGATACGCGCTATAAACCACAAGATGTCCGTTCAGGAGGTCAAGTACGCTCTCTACAAGGAGATCGACGAGCACTGGGACCTCATCTCAAAGCGTATCGGTCAGACCGAGCGTGAGAAGGTCTATGCGCTCTTCCTCGGACTCGGCACAAGAGAGTCCACTCTCGGCGGAAACGGCGACGGTGCCGACCTCGAAACGGCTTATCTTGACGGCTTCGGTGTGAACTCCGCCCACGCCTACGGTACTATGCAGACCGCCGTTACGGCTTTTGCGGACTGCAACCCTGAGTTTATGAAGGAGGATAACGTTCCGGAGATGTACCAGTACACCTTCAACGAGTCCAACTTCTACGATGCTATAATCTCAAATCATATGGGTATCAGAAAGATACTCCACTTCGTTCAGCTCTGTATCGACGAGGAGAAAATGACCGGCTATCAGGTCATCAGGAACTCCCTCAAGGCTTTCAATACGGGCTGGTGGTATATGGCGGAGGACGCAGGTGCTTACCGCACATACGCCGATGAGATATGTGCAATGGCGCAGTTCTATTACAATGAGGGACACCTCTACGACAACGTGTTCACCTGGACTGAGTCTCCGGCAGCGGCTCCGTACCGCACCGACAACCGCTGGGACTGGTGGGGCGACGGTGTGCCGAGTATGGAGCCCGTTGAAACGACTTCAGAGCCCGAGAGCGAGTCAGACACACAGATAGCTACAGCGATCAAGATGGCTCCTACTCTCTTGGGCGATGCAAACCTCGATAAGCAGGTGAATATCGCGGACGCTGTGCTCGTAATGCAGGTTGCGACTAACCCCGACAAGTACGGTCAGGGCAAGACAGATGTCAGCATAAAGCCTCAGGGCGAGGTCAATGCAGATGTTGACGGCAAGAATGGACTCTCGAACGCAGACGCGCTTCTCATTCAGAAGTTCAAGCTTGGTCTCATTCAGAGCTTATGATAATCAAAGGAACGACACTCATTTGTCTTCCTGAGACTGTTAATAAAGTTCAAAATAATGAAGCAATAGCGCGGGCGCCGGAACGGCGCCCCTACTATTTGGGGAAATAACGCTGCGTTTTGCAGGGACGGTGTCCCTTTGCGGTATCATCTCCGGGACAGCGGCATATACTATTCCGGAGGCGATATGATGAAACGTTTTGCGGCGGCATTTCTTGCTGTGTTGTTATTCACGTCCTGCGGTGCAGAGGAGAGCGTTTCCGGGACGGCTGAGACCACTGCCGGTATGACATTTATCCAGCAGGAAAGGGAACAGCTCGGAGAACTTACAGACGGCTATGTTCCGGTGAATTTTCGGCATATGACTGGTGAGTGGTTCCCGTATATGGGATATGAGGAGTATATGCACGGCAGGAGCGAGGAGGAGTTCCGTAGGAGCGTCCGGGAGAGGTACGATGCGGCGAAGTCGGAGGGCGTGAACACTCTTTATCTGCACGTTCACCCCTGCGGAGATGCATACTACCGCTCGGAGCTTTTTCCGCGCGGTACAAGCTGGGACGGCGATTATGATCCGTTTGCGGTAATGCTTGAGGAGGCTCACGCGCTGGGGCTTTCGGTACACGCATGGCTGAACCCTCTGCGCTGTCAGACCGCAGAACAGATGAACGATCTGCCGGACAGCTTCACGGTTAAGAAGTGGACGGAGAGCGGCATTGCAAAGCTGGTAAACGGCAGGTGGTATCTTGATCCGTCCTACACTGAGGTCGATGACCTCCTGCGGCAGTGTATCCGCGAGCTCATCACGAACTATGATGTGGACGGCATACACATCGACGATTATTTCTACCCGACGGCTGAGCCTGATTTTGATGCAGCGGAGTTCGGTGCAAGCGGCAGCACTGATCTCGGAGAATGGCGGCGTTCAAACTGCACCCGTATGGTCAAAGCAATGTACGACGAAGTGAAGAGCTGCGACAGCCGTGTGGAGTTCGGGATAAGTCCGCAGGGCAGCATAAAAGGGAACTACGACTCGCAGTTTGCGGATGTAAGGCTGTGGAGCGGCGAAAAGGGCTTCTGCGACTACATCGTTCCGCAGCTGTATTTCGGCTTTCGGAACGAGAGCTGTCCGTTTGCAGAGACTCTCGCATTGTGGGAGAGTATGACCTGTCCCGATGTACGGCTTGTGGCAGGGCTCGGAGCCTACAAGCTCGGCAAGGCGGACAAGTGGGCAGGAGCTGCCGGTGAGAACGAGTGGATAGAGTCTCCTGACATCATACAGCGGCAGATAGAGCTGGTGGAGCGTTCCTCGGCGTCGGGTTATGCAGTTTACAGGTGAAGGATTTCAAGGTTCATTCAAGGAAATAATGATATGATATAACGGAATGGAGGTGCTGATATGATAGGAAAGCGAATAGCCCTGCTGTTCACGGCGGTTCTGACTGCGGCAGCAGTCTCGTGCAGCGGAAAGGGAAAGAACTCCGGCGGAAACGGAGATCCCAACAGTGGTACGGGAGAGGCACACCCCGAGCTGACCGTGACATTTTTTGATGTTGGCAAGGCTGACAGTATGGTCATACAGAGCGAAAACGGCACGGTCGTGATTGACTGCGGCGAAAAAGGCGACGGCAAGGAGCTCGTGAAATACCTGAAGGATCAGGACATCAGCACCGTAGATTGTCTCATCGTGACTCACTACGACAAGGATCACGTCGGCGGCGCTGCGAAGCTGATAAACAAGCTCGAAGTCAAGAGAATTCTCGGGCCGTATTATCAGGAGTTCAGCGAGGAGAACGACAATTTCCGCGATGCTATGAAGAATGCCGGCATTGAGCCGGATTACATCAGGACTGACAGGAGCTTTGAGCTTGACGGAGCTGAGTACACGGTATATGCGCCGAAGGAGGACAATTACGGTCCTGATAACGACAATGATTTCTCGCTTGTGACCAAGCTGAAATACTATGATACTTCATTTGTGTTTACCGGCGATGCTATGGACAAGCGGCTCGCGGAGGTAATGGACATAGGCGACTGTGATCTGCTCAAGGTGCCGTATCACGGCAGAAAGCTCGGAAACCTTGACGACTTCCTCGACAGTATCACGCCGGAGTACGCTGTTGTATCAACATCGGAGAAGGAATTCTCTAAGTTTACGGAGGACGCTCTCGACAGCCGGGATATCGACTATTGGACGACGTTTGACAATGGTACGATAACCGCTCACAGCGACGGCGTGAAGGTCTCGGTCACGGCAGAGAAGTGAATTCTGCTTCTTGACACAGTGCTGCAAAAGTTGTAGAATAATGTAAGAGGAGTGTGAAAAAACATTATGCTTAAACTCAGACCGAAAATGTTCGATGAATCCGCAAAGTCCCACGCTTCAAAAGAGCTTTGGCGGCTGGTATTGTATTTTATTGCAGTATTCATAGTTATAGTTGCTGCGGAATCCCTGATACCTTCGATAGTTACCTCAAAGCCTATGCAGGACGCTATCAACGAGGAGCTGAGTATTACCGGCGAGAAGAAGATAACTTTCAGCCAGTCGATGAAGATAGCGACAGAGATCTCAAGCAGACCGAGAATAATGATAACATCACTTCTGTGTACGGTTTTCGGTACGCTGATAAGTATATTTTACTGCCGTTTCTTTGAGATGCGCCGTGTTACCTCAATGGGTGTGCGCTGGAACAAGGGAAAGGCTGTCGTTCACTATGGCACAGGAGTTGTTGTCGGCATACTGATGATGAGCGCGATAACTCTGCTTTCGGTAGTCTGCGGAGCAAATTCCATAAAGCAGGTCAGTGATCTGAATTACGGTCTGATAGCACTGTATTTGTTGGCGTTCCTTGTACAGGGAATGAGTGAGGAATTCATCTTCCGAGGCTATCTAATGACGACTGTCGGAGCTAATCACAGTACAGTTACAGCAATATCAGTAAGTGCGGTGACCTTTGGCTGTGCTCACCTTGCAAATCCCGGTGTTACGCCCCTTGCATTCATAAACCTTATACTCTTCGGAGTGTTTGCAGCTCTGTATATGATATATTTCGATGACATATGGGGCGTATGCGGTATACATTCTCTCTGGAATTTCTCACAGGGAAATATTTTCGGTATAAGCGTCAGCGGCACCAGTAAGTCAGAATCGTTCGTAAGGACATATCAAAAGTCATCGAACGCTGCTCTGACAGGCGGAAAGTTCGGTATCGAGGGAAGCATTTTCACAACGATAGTTCTTGCAGCTGGCATCACGATTATGCTCGTTCTTCATCAGCGCAGGGAGCGTATGACTGTCCCGGTTCAGGCAGAAACGGCTGAGACCACAGAAACAACGGAAGATACATCGGAAAACCAATAATGGGATCCCAAAGGGACGTTATCCCTTTGGCAGAGTCCAGAGCCCTGCAATGCGTTCAAGCTCTTCGCAAAGAGTGAATTGAAAAGCAGTCCGGTGGACTGTTTTTAAAGAGGGAACGCCTTGCAAGTGAAGGCGTTCCCTTATATAAGAATATTTATGTATCAATGATCGGGCTGTTTGCGGACAGCCCGATTTTTGTTGTTTTTGTCCGAAACTATTGACAAATTATGAATAATGTGACATAATAATAGTGTACGAATTATATCAGGAAAACCTGATAATATATAAGTGAAATAAACTTAAAGGAGTGTATCAGAGATGTTCAAGAAGATCATCAGCGGCGTTATGTCCGCAGCTTTACTGTTCACAGCTGCCCCTTTTCCGGCAGTGTCAGATACAGTAACAGCTGATGCCGCATCATCTAAGCATAACTATGCGGATTTAATGGACAAATCCCTGTATTTCTACGAGATACAGCAGGCAGGACCTCTTCCGGAATGGAACAGAGTCGAGTGGAAGAGCGACTCCACTATGGACGATCCGGTCCTCGGAGGCTGGTATGACGCAGGAGACCACGTCAAGTTCAATCTGCCTATGGCTTATTCGGCTTCAATGCTCGCGTGGGGCATCTATCAGTACCCCAAGGGAGTCGAGGACGCAGGTCTTATGGACACCTATGTGAACAACCTCGTATTTGCTCTCGATTATATCGCAGCCTGCGACCTCGGCGATGAGGTCATCTATCAGGTAGGAAGCGGTAAGGACGACCATACTTGGTGGGGACCTGTCGGTCTCCTCAAGGAGGGTATGGAGGACAACGGACACGACTGGAAAGAGGTCCGTGCCGCACTCAAGTCCTCGAAGGGCTGTACGGCTGTATTCGGCGAAATGGCTGCTGCACTCGCATCAGGCTGTGCCGCACTCAAGGGCAGAGTTGACGACAGCAAGCTCGCTGACTACCTCAAGCACGCAAAGAATATCTACAAGATAGCAGCTACCGATCCTAACGACTCGGTATACAATAAGAGCGATGCTCAGGGCTTCTATCAGTCACGCCACTACTACGATCAGCTCTTCTATGCAGCAAACTGGCTGTATATGGCTACCGGTGATAAGGACTACCTTGACGAGGCAAAGGCTTATATCCCCAAGCTCGAAAAACAGACCGGTGAGGGCAACACTATCGCTTACGGCTGGTGCCACTGCTGGGACGACAACCTTCAGGGCGCAATGCTCCTCTATGCTATAAACACAGGCGACAAGGACGCTATCGCTCACGTCAAGAAGCACCTTCAGGTATGGCTCGACGCTAAAGGTCAGCCGACAACTCTTCCCGGCGGACTCCGCTGGCTCACTGAGTGGGGCAGCCTGAGATATGCCTGCACAGCTGCATTCGTTGCAGAGGTCGCAAGCGACACTATCTTCAAGGGACAGGATAACTCCGTTTACACCGATTTCGCTGAGACTCAGATAAACTACGCTCTCGGAGACAACCCCGACAATTTCAGCTATGTTGTCGGCTACGGCGAGAACTATCCTCAGAACCCACACCACAGAACAGCTCACGGTTCATGGAAGAACGACTTCAAGGTACCTGAAAAGACACGCCATATGGTTTACGGCGGTCTCGTAGGCGGACCTGACCAGAAGGGCTATTTCAACGACGACCGCAACGACTACGTTTACACCGAGGTCGCTACCGACTACAATGCAGGCTACACTGCAATGCTCTGCAAGATGATGGAACTCTACGGCGGCAAGGTAGATCCGAACTTCCCGCCCAAGGAGGTACACGACGCGCCTGAGTTCTTCGTTGAAGCATCTTCAAAGGGTGCAGATGCACAGGGTATCACTATCAGCTTCAAGCTGACAAACCACACTGCATGGCCTGCAAGAATTGAGGACAACGTTTCGTTCCGCTACTATATGGATCTCAGCGAGGTAACCAAGGCTGGCAAGAAGCCCGAGGATCTCGTTATCCGCTGCGACCGCGATCAGGCTCAGATGTACAGCGGCGTAAAGCCGGCAGAGATCTCCAAGCCCATTCAGTATGACGGCGACATCTACTACATCGAAGTGAAATTCCCCGACGGAAGAGCTATCCTCCCGATCTCTGAGGGAAGCCACCAGTGCGAGGAGATAATCGCTATCGTTATGCCCGACTACGGCAGCGGCTGGGACGCTACTAACGACTTCTCCAATAAGGACCTCCTCGGCGGCAAGACAGCAGTTACCGCAGACGGCACGGTCAAGGGCATAGTTTCACCCTATATCCCTGTATATGTAAACGGCAAGCTCTACTACGGCTACGAGCCGGACGGCACCTACAAGGACGGTCTCGGCGATACAGGAGAAACAGTAAGCAAGACTACCACACAGACAGTTACAACTACAACAACCACATCAACCACCACAACGACTTCAACAACAACTTCTGAGAAGGAAGATCCTACTCCTTCAGAGGACGAAGATATTCTCTGGGGCGACGCTAACTGTGACGGCAATGTAAATATCGCGGACGCTGTACTGGTAATGCAGGTAGTTACCAATCCCGACAGATATGCCCAGGGCAAATCCGATAAGAGCATATCCGCTAAGGGCGAGAGAAATGCCGATGTTGACACTTCTGTAAAGGGACTCAATAACAGTGATGCTCTTTGCATACAGAAGTTCAAACTGGGAATAATCAAGAAGCTCCCCGTTTAAGCATTCACAGAAGGACAGTCCGGAAAGACTGTCCTTTTCCTTAATCAGAAGATATTCAGCCGGGACTGTTGCTATTTGGTGCTGATCTGTGGTATAATATATGTGGGTATTGGAGGCGATCCTATGAGAATGAAAAAAGGCTCGAGTATTTCCGGCTATGGAACCGGAAAGAAAGTTATGATATGCAATGTCAGACGCGGCGAGACCAAGAGGATCATCGCCTATATGGAAAAGCTGGGAATGGAGGTCATTACCTGCGAGGCGGAGGATAAGGACATCTACCACCGCATAGATCTGGAACAGCCTGACCTGTTCGTGCTCCAGTCGGTAACGAACTATGTCTACGAGCTCCGCTTTATGAAGTACCTTAACGACGAGTACCCCGAGCTGAACAAGCTGTGTCTGGTATTCGAGCGTATGAAGTGGATCAGGGACTTCTTTATGACTGCCGGTGCTGACAGGGTGTTCAATATCTTTGACCTGCACCCGGCTATAACCGCAGTTACCATAGGCGAGACCGCTGAACAGCCAAAGGGCAGCGTCAGACCTGATATAGCTCATTTTATGCGTATATTCGGCTTTCGTGAGGACACAAAGGGCTTTGAGTACCTCATAAGCTGTGTCGAGATAGTGATGCAGAACGAGTTCCTTATACACAGCGTCATAAAGGACGTCTACACGGCGACTGCCGACAGATACGGTACGACCTCGACGAACGTTGACCGTATGATAAGGCACCTCGCAAACTGTGCCGGCGACGCAGGCGTTCTCAGGACGCTCACGCGCGGAAGAGCCGACACACGCATCAGGAACCGCGACCTTATCCTTGAAGTTATCCGCGGTATGAAGGAGGAGCGTCACACTCCCGTTATACATAAACCGGCTTTCCTTATCGAAGAGGAAAAAGAAACAGAACGGAGACGTAGTAAGAAGTGGAAAAAATGTCAAAAATGTCCCTATGCGAAGATATTCTGAGCCAGATACGCCAGCCCCTCTGGGAAAACTGGTATATCAAGGAGAAAATAGGCTCGGGAGCTTACAGCGCAGTATATAAGGTCACGGCGCAGCGTATGAACCGCACGGACGTTTCAGCGCTGAAAATAGAACCTATCGTCCCTGACGATGAGACTGCTGCTGATGAGGAGAAACGCAAGGCTTTTCTGGAAAAGCAGAAGGCACTTGCTGAGAATGAGTCCACGATAATGTACTCTCTCAGGAACTGTCCGAATATAGTTACATACGAGGACGAAGACCTGCGCGAACTGGTGATCGACGGCAAACAGGTCGGCTACTATTTCCTGATACGAATGGAGTATCTGAACTGCCTGAGCGACCTGCTGAAAAAGCGGAAGTACGAGCTGACAGAGGAGAATATCCTGAAGCTCGCCTGCGACATCGGAAATGCTATAAAAACCGCTCACGATCAGGGTATCATACACCGCGACCTCAAGCCCGGAAACTTCTTTATCGACAAGAACGGCGTCTATAAGCTCGGAGACTTCAATATTTCCAAGCAGACCGAGGACTCGCGCGATATTGCCGGAACGAGGAGCTACTTTGCTCCGGAGGTGTATTTCGCGCGTCAGAGCGGAACTGCCTATACCTGTCAGGCTGACATCTACTCATTCGGCATCTGTCTGTATCAGCTTATGAACGACCTCTATCTCCCGTTTGAGGAGGGTTCTAACGCAAAGAATGCTGTTATGCGGAGAATGACAGGGGAACAGCTCCCGGCGCCGAAAAGGGCGTCTGAGGAGCTCACGCGCATAATCCTGAAAGCGTGCGAGTTTAAAAAGGAGGAGAGATATGCCTCGATAGGCGATATGCTCTCCGACCTCAAGGCACTGAGGAAGAAGGATAAGCAGCCTGCATCACAGCCGAAGGTCTATGATCCGGCGGAGTATGCCGTTCCGGAACCGGCTGAATTCCCGAAGTCTAAGGAGTTCAACCCGATACCGCTGATAGCGTTTGCAGCGGCGGCTGTGATAATAGGTGCAACAGTGATGTTCTGCCTGAAATTCCTCAACGAGAAGTCAGACGACAGCGGTTCTTCAATATCATCGCAGTATGTTCCGATAACCGAAATCTCACTCAACACCGATACCATTGACATAGATGTCTGGGAGGACGTTACGATAAAGTCGGTGGACTGTCCCGATGTGATAAAGATAGACGATATAAAGTCGATGTTCGGGTATGAATACGATACTCCGACGCTCCGTGCCGATAACAGCGACCTCGTTGTTAAGGTCAATGAGGACTCCACCGAAAAGCTCTGCATTGAAGCACCTTCGGATATTATAATCAAGGCAAGGCGTTCCGGAGACGAGTATGTCATCACGATAGATGCGGCAAAGGTCGCGGATCAGGAGAAGGACTATGTGCTCACTGTCCGCAATGGTGACAGCAGCATAATCCATAAGCTGAAGGTGAGAGTCCGCAGAATAGGACCTTTCAGAAAAGAGGTCAAGCGTGTTTCGAGAGATCCGAGCATTATCGAATTTACCGATGACGACTCGTTCATAGTACATTCGACAGGTACGGTCACAGTTGACTGGATCTACGGCGACAAGGTACTCTATACTAAGACAGTTACTATTGAAGAATAAAGGAGGCACGATATGTTCGGCAAAAACGATCACAATAACGGTGATTTTTACGGTTCGCCTGATGATGCAGGACCGCAGAACAGAGACGAGAACTTCGGCAAGGTAGCTCCCGACAAGGAACCGGCTTACTATGAGGAGACGCAGATGTTCCAGCGCCCGGAAAACAGGAAAAATCCTGCGGCTGAAAAGCCGGTACAGGGCGGTTACCCTCAGAACAATCATAACCATTACGCACAGGGTGGCTACCCTCAGAATAATCAGAACCAGTACGCGCAGGGCGGTTACCCTCAGAACAATCATAACCAGTATGCACAGGGCGGCTACCCTCAGAACAATCATAACCAGTATGCACAGGGCGGCTACCCTCA
>CACXEJ010000096.1 GCA_902766595.1 Ruminococcus flavefaciens
GATATGGATATCGGTAGCGTCTGCTCTGTAGGAGTTTTCAACGATAGTTGTAGCGAGCTTAACGATAGGAGCATTTTCAACTCTGTCTTTAGCCTCTGCGTCCTCTGCGCTCATTTCGCCGAGGTCGCCGCCCATTGCGTTAACGCCTTCGAGAACGCTGTCAACGTTCTGCATTGAGTAGCATTTACCGATAGCCTTATTGATAGCAGATGTTGTTGCAAGTACAGGAACGGTATCCATACCTGTTGAAACCTTGATATCCTCGAGAACGATGAAGTTAACAGGATCGTTGGTAGCAACGGTAAGACGTTTACCCTGAACATTGATCGCGATTACGGTGTGCTTTCTTGCCAGCGCCTCCGGAACCTTCTGAACTGCTTCTGTGTTGATCTCGGTATTATCGAGGTCAACATACTGTACTCTCAGCTTGCCGGCGAGTGCCTTTGTGAAGTTCACTTCCGACATAAAGCCGAGTTCAACGACAACGTCGCCGAACTTTTTGGTTCCGTTGGACTCTTTCTGAGCTGTAAGAACCTTCTGGAGCTGATCGTCATTGATAAGCCCCTGGCTGACTAAGTAGTCACCAATTCTCTCGTTTCTCATAACAAACCTCCGCTTTTTAAAATTTTAATTGAAGAATAGACTTGAAATTTATTTGATTTATGCTATAATATGAATTAGCAATAATAATGTAAGGAGGGTTTTCACCCAATGTCAAATTTTTTCAATATGCTCCACGACAGTGATATCAGCCCCGTATTTCTCGCGGCATTCTACATCGTGGCATTCCTCTTCGGGATCAGCATAGGAAGCTTTCTTAACGTTGTGATCCTTCGTTTACCGCGTCACGAATCGCTCATCAAGCGTTCGTCCCACTGCATGACCTGCGGTGCCAAGATACGCGCTATCGACCTGATACCGGTATTCAGCTGGCTCATGCTCCGCGGCAAATGTCATAGCTGCGGCGAGAAGATCTCCCCGCGCTATCCCATAGTTGAGAGCCTTAACGGCTTCCTCTATGTTCTGACCTTTTTCGTTATGGACTTTAATGCTGGATCCATAATAACCTGCGTTCTGATGTCGCTTCTGATAATCATCGGCTTCATGGACTGGGACACAATGGAGATCGACCTTATAATCGTCGGCATGGTGTTCCTGCTTGCGATCCCCTCGGCACTGCTCACTGACCAGTCAACTCTGCTCCACCGCATAATCGGTGCATTTGCAATAAGTCTTCCCTTTTACATAATCGGTGAGATCAGCAGGGTCTTCATCAAGAAGAAGACCGGTGAGGATTACCGTGCTATCGAGCTTGGAGATACCGTACTGATGTTTGCAGCGGGTGCTCTCCTCGGAACAAAAGCTATTATCGTTTCAGCATTGATCGGCATTGTAGTTGCCGCTGTTGCCGGACTTATAAACAAGTTTGTCACCGGCAATTCAAAGTTTGCATTCGGACCTTTCCTTTCGATCGGCATCGCGATCGGTGCTCTTTGGGGAAACGGTATCGCTGACTGGTACCTTGAACTTCTCAAAGCGCCGGTACAGCAGTAAAAGAATTACAGGCAGCAGCATTTGACTGCTGCCTGTTTTTTTATGCTTACTTGAAATCAGGAAGTGTAAAGATGAAGTAGATGCAGTCCTCGTAGAGACCGTCGGTCTTCTTTGCTGCATGAGCAGCATTGGCCTTAGCCTGAGCCTCCATATTAGGAGAATGAACGAAGAGTCTTGTATCTATCTTCGGAGCCTTGTCTGAAGTGATCTTCTCATACTTCCAGTGGTCGTTATCGCCCTCAACCATCATAGTGGGCTCATAGTCCTTGCCGTCCTTGGGGCCCTGATATCTTACGGGACCGTAGTTATCGCTGCCCTTGTTCTGGCTGAACTGTGAATTGATATTGACGAGCGACATATTCATATTGGAAAGGGCGAAGGGTGACTGGAATGCCTCATAGATATGAGCAACGTCATTCTCGTCCTTCTGCTTAGCCTGACCTCTGTAGAGGTACTCGTCATCGCCGTCCTTATCGTTCTTGTAGGTGACAACGCTGAGAGAGAACATATCCTTCGAGAAGTCGGTATAGGTATTGCCCTTTACCGATTTAGCGGGCTTTACAGCAGCGTAGTAATCGTCTGATGTATCATCAGATGTATCGAAGCCTGTGAGCTCGGAGGTATCGAATACTGTCTCGATGTTGTTATAGCCGGGAGCTATATAGAATGAGTAGTATTCATAGTAAACCGGGTTGATAACGCTTGAATCTGAATCATTGAGTGTGATGGAAGCGTTAACTCTTCCGATATCGTTTACAACGTTACCGTTTTCGTCGAGCTTCTTCATGATCTCGCCCTTGTGGTAGGTAACGCCCTCGAACTCTGTATCGTCCTCATAGAACTTGGTGTAGGTGTAGCCTGCCTTGAAGTTCCATGACTTCTCGCTGATGACGCCGCCGTTTGCATTGTCGATCTTGAGCATATAAACTCTGCCGGTAGCGGGCTCTGCCTTATCCTCGGTATTGGGAGTAACCCTGTTTGAATAGTGGTTATCGAGGAAGTTGACAACTGCTGCCTCTTCGGGAGTAACCGTCTGAGCACCGCCTGTGAGAGTCTTTACGCCGAAGGTATTGTTGAGCTTAGTCTGATTATAGATTGATGTATCACGGAGGAAGTTGCCCTTATTGTCCGTGAGAGCACCTACATTGACCTCGATACAATCCGAATATCTGAGCGAGCTCTCCATGTAGCTCTTGATATTGTCAACAGCCGCAGCGTTTGCTTCCTGGAGGGTAGCACGCTTCGAGAGCTTGTTGAGAGGATTGAGTATCTGCATAACGGCGACCATGAGAATACCGAATATCGCCATTACAACGAGCAGCTCAATGAGCGTAAAGCCTTTTAGTTTTCTGTTATCCTTCATACGTCACCCTCCTCACGTTGTAGCCGCTGTGGTAGTAGCGTTCTGCGGCATGGTAACGATGATGTACTTCGGAACGTAATCGCCGGGCTCGAGGGTCGGGTCAGGAATTACATCCGTACCGCCCTGAGCATTGGTAGTTACCACGTTTGTAACGATCTCGTTGTCGGAGTCTGTCGGATTAACGTAGCAGAGAGTGCCTTCGATGTTGATGTAGTTATAAACGTTTTCGCCGTTTGCATTAGTGGAAACGTCCTTGCCGTTAGCGACCTGGATTACGAAATTATTATCCGCGAGGAATGAATCCTTCGTATTCTGAGCCTCAGCGATAGGTCCGTTCACTGCGATTCTTGAGTTGAGGTTATTGGCAGCGCGGGTGTTTTTTTCAACCGCGCTACCCATAAGCACGAGGATAAGAGCAAGCATAGCGAAAACTGCAAGCGCAACGATCATCTCAACGAGAGTCATGCCGCTTAATTTACTTTTCAGCTTTTTCATGCGTCATACCTCCTTATCTTGCATAAGCCATATATTCTACAGCTTCATATGCGTGTGCGCCCTCAGCGTCAACTATCTGCTTCTTGCCGCTGCCCTCATCTTCTGTAACGTAGATGAGAGTCCAGTCGTTCTGAGCGTCTGCCGATCTAACGTTGAGCATACCGATTACGCCGAATCTGCCTTCCATCGGATTTGCTGTGCTGAGCGGCTGACCGTCATAAATGATAGAATTCTTGATCTTGTCATTGGTATTAACAGTAGGCATCTTGACGTCCATATAGATAGCGGTTACATAAGCTGTAACGAGTGCCTCGTTCTTGATCTCAAGAGAAGCATTCTTTGCGGAATACATTCTGATCTTGAGAGGCTCGAGGATATCGTAGCCGTTCTTAGCAACAGCTGCGTCTATAACGGGATCGCCCTTTCTGCTGAGGACATTGACCTTCTTGTTCGGGTCGTCAAAAATGGTCTTGAGGGTCTTGGAAACGATACCGCCCTTAGAACCGAGTACACAAGTACCCTTGACGTAGAAGTAAACCTCTCCGTCTGCTGTATCATCGACGATGATACGGATCATGTTATCGGTCTGGTAGTTATCGAGTGTTATCCATATCTCACCGGATTCCGGAGCTACGATATAGATATCACGGTAGCCGTCAACATCTGGAACTCCGGAGCCTGCGCCCCAGTTGCCCTTGAGAGTAGCATCATTTCTGATAACAGCGTGGTTCTTGCCGTCGATCTTTTCGATCGGGATACCGCTGCCGTTGTAGGTAGTACCTGTGCGGCTGCCGGGCTCATTGCCGATAGCTTCAAGGTTGAACTCTGTCTGCCAGTCGTAAACAGTCTTGATGAGCTTGGTTGCGGATTTCTCGTCCTTGTAGTCATAGTTACTCTTTACCATGCCTTCGAGAACGAAGTATACCTTACCTGCGCCGGGCTCATTTACGACGATGCGGGCAGTATTTGCAACTGTCTTCTTGCCGTCAACTAAGGACTCAGCACTCTTGAAGTCAACATCGAGGAGTCTGATATAGATATCCTCATCGCCTGCGTTGATAGTAACGGCGCCGTTGAATTCACCCTTGAGGGTACAGCTCTGAGTAATGTTGATGATCTGAGGTGAGAACGCCTCATACACAGTTGAAGTCATTGCTGTGTAGTCAGCAGGATCAACGTTTGCTGCTGATACAACTCTGTGCTCGATACCCTTTACAGGCCAGTAAAGACCGAGAAGGGTCTCTCTTTCAGCTCTTGACGGATAGATAGTACCGCCGGACTGAGCCATAGCCTTGTAGACTGAAATAGGAGATGCTCCGGGATATGCAGCATCAGATGTGATGCAGGCTGCATTCATTTCGGCATCGGTTACTATCTCCTCAGGGTTAGAGCCCTTTCTGATCCAGTAATCCTGAACGCCGGAGGGGTTATTCTTCTTGTTGATGAGTCCATTGAGATCGTAGATATTATCATCGAAATAGTTAACGATCGCAGGATCACCTGTATTAGCGTAGTAGTTAAGACCCTGTCCGCCGAAATCATAGATGGTTCCGAGATCGGGATCTGCAACAGCAGTATATCTGCCGTTGAGCTTTGTATCATTCAGGAAGGACTTTCTTGCCCACTTATAAACAGGGTTATCGCCTGGCTGGAGCCATGTGCCCTGCCATACAGCAGCGTTCTTGACGATGACCTTGCCTGCAGCGTCCTGCTGGAGGAGGTAATCCTTGAGCTCGTTGCTCGTAGTCTTGTGGATATGCTCGAAGAGTTCATTCTTCTTGGTCTCATCGAACGTACCGGCATGATCATTATAGATAGTGCCTGTAACGTTGAGGTTGCCCTTCTTGATGATAGTACCGCCTACAACGAGATCACCGTGAACGGTGAGGTTGCTGTTGACGAAGAGGTCGCCCTCTATCTTCATATCGCCTGCGATATCAGTTGAACAGTCAATCTTGACGGAACCCTTTGAGTAGAAGTTACCGCCGAGAGTCGAGTAGCTTGCCTGTCCTGAAACAACGCTGCTTGACCACTTGTAGAGGTTAGAGCCTGCGCCGCCGAGAACTGAGGTCTTGTCACTGTCCATGCAGTAGAGATCTGCTGAGATATGAAGGTTATTGGACTGAAGCTGGAGGTCGCCGCAGAAAACATTCAGCGGGACATTCAGTGAAGCGTGTGAGCTGCTGTCCGTACCGAGATTGAGGTTATTGGGAGCAATAAGTGACTCATCGATGTAAAGGTACGGCATTGTGTAGAAGCTGTATCCGTTTTTCTTGATATAGTTCTTGAGCTCGTCTGTAAGGTGGACCTTTACCTTATCGTTTCCGGTCACGAGGTCGCCCCAGATCTGAACGCCGGGAGCATTGATACCGGTACCCTGATAGGTGTAGTAGATAGACATTGTATTTACAGCGTCGAGGTTTCCGTTTACAACGAAGGGAGCTTCAAGGGACATATCATTCTGGAAATGATACTGCTCATGTGTGAGGTAATCCTTATCCTCGAGTACAGTGAGCTTGTTCTGCTGGTTGTACCATCTGATGTAGTTCAGGTCGGTATTCCAGGTCTTATCGCCCCACTTACCCATACCGATGTAGGTACCGCCCCATGCGTAGGTGTGGTTGTCGATGTCGGCGCCGCCCCATGTAAGGAACGCTGCACCGCCGCCGCCGCCGTCGCCCTGCGGAGGATCCTGGAGGATATTGGTGGAAATTCTTGTGGTCTCACCGCCGATAGTAACATCGGCAGTGATATTGTAAAGATTTCTTGTTACCCATGTGTTTACAGTTTCATCGGGATCAAAGACGGTCTTTGTTCCGACGAACTTGATCTTTGCGTTTTCAACGCGGCCCATTGAGGGATTGTTGACATTTACTACAATGTCCATTTCCCCGTTGAGCGGAAGACTTCTTACAGCCTTGGAGAAGTCCTTGTCTGTACCTACCGCCGCGAGGATACTGTCGATAGCAGTTCTCGCAGTATAGGAAGACTGTGCTGAGGAATAGGTCTTGCGGGCTCTTTTGTTTGCCGCGGCAGCAACAGCGAGTGTCGCAGTCATGAAGATTATCATGATCGACATTACTGATACTACTGTAAACAGAACTGAACCCTTGAGACGTTTACTTTTTTCAGTTTTCATCTTTCTTACCGCCTTTCAAGTTATATTTTTCTCATAACTGAAGCGCTTGCTGCGGAATTATTCGATAGCTTCGACGTTGACCTGCTGGAGATCATAAACAGAATAAAGTGATACGACCATGTTGATTGTTAATTCATCTTCCGGTTCGATAGTCTTGTGCTCCTTGTCATCGCCTGACTTGGGCTTGTTTGCGTTATCACCTTCGGGCTTGCTGCCGGATGCAGGATTATCCTGATCCTCGTCCTTGAGCTGGTAGGATACGGAGTTGATGAGGAGTGCGTCATCATACTTCTCGATAGCGTCCATGAGCTTCCAGAGGTTTTCCTTAGTACCCTCAGCGGTGATACCGTACTGAGTGATGAGTGTCGGAGGGATCTCTCTCTCCTTGAGTGAAATGGACTCTGCGTTTTCCTTGTCAACCTGCTTCTGATAGTCGCCGTTGATATCAGCGATAGAACGGAGGCCTGAACCGATGTCTCTGCCCTCCATGTAGTAGTAGTTGAGAGAGCTTTCTGTCATGTCGCTTACAGCAACGGAAGTGAGTCTTATATCATTCTCGTTTGCGAAGTGCTGCATGAACTGATCGAGGAGTACAGGATTTGCGATCTTATCCTTGTCAACGAACTTTTCTGTGATCTTGTTTGTCTCAGCAACTGTTTCGTTGATAGTCTGCTTGAGGGGCTCGATCTGTGAGATCTTCTGCTTGTAATCCTTCTCTACCTCTTCAAGAGAGCTGAGTCTGTCATTATCCTTCTTGATAGTTTCGTTCTTTGTTTTGATAAGTGCGAAATAGCCGGCTACGAAAATAGCGATCGCCAGAACTACTCCAAGAATAACCTTATCTCTGTAAGTAAGTTTCATTTTAATCTACCTCCCCTATTATTCTGCTGTCTCAGACTCTTCGCCTTCGGGAACATATGCGCTCTTTCTGCCGTTAAGCTTGAGAGTCAAGGAGAAGATCGTCTGCTCCTTGGCATCGTCCTTGGCTTCTTCTGATTTTTCAGCGGGCTCAACAGTATATCCTGCATAGGATATAGCGCCGATCATGGGGACCTTGCTGTTGTCGAGCTTGTAAGCGAGAAGGCTCTTTACGCACTCAGCAGGGAATTCCTGAGCCATCTTCAGCTTGTCGTCCTTCTCTTCAGCGTCAACAGTAAGAGTAAGGGTGATAGTACCGTCAGCGAAGCCGTTATGCTCAAGCAGACCGTGTTCGATCTTGTATTCCTTCATAGTGTCCTCAACGACTTCGTGGATAGCATCGAACTTCTTGCCGTTGATAACAGGCTGTGAAAGATAAGCGGCATAGAGGTTTTCCATGTTGAGCTTATATGTATCAACCTGACCCTTTACGTCAACGAGACGCTTCTGAACATCGAGCTGGTGCTGAGTTTCAGCGCTGTTGATAAAGGTCTCGGTCTTCTTGATATCGTCCTTGATATTGTTGGACTTGATATTTCTGAGAAGGAACCAGCCGCCTGTAACGATGATCGAGAGAGCAACTGCACCGATAAAGATGAGGTTTCCGGCGCTGTCGTCCTTGATCTTGTTCTTAACGGCAGTACCGAGGTCTGTCTCAAGGAGGTTGATCTTTTCGGTATCCTTGTTACGCTTGAACATAGCACCGATAGCGTTTGCATACAGTGAGAATTCAAGGTTTTCGTGGCCGTGGATCTGCGGAGGAACGTTGATAAGGCTGGTCTTGAGGTCGAGTTTCTCGAGCTCATCGGTAAGTCTTACATAATCGTGTGTATCGCCGTAGAAGATAACGTTCTCGATGGTCTCGCCGGTATTGCGGCTCCTGTGGAACTGGAGCATACGGAAGATATTCTCGTTAACGGCTTCAAAAACGTAATCCTCTGAATAACCGTAGTCAGCGGAGTCGATAGAAGCGAAACGTGAGAATGAAAGCTGTCCCTGCTCATAGAGGTTGAGTGAGATGAAGTTGTTATCGATCTGAACAGCGAGGAGGGGCATCTTCGACTTGATCTTTGTATCTGCGAGAAGAACCTTTGTGATACAGTTGCAGCCGATCATAAGGGACTTCAGCGAGATACCGAGATACTTGAATACTTCTCTGTAGCTGTTGATGATCTCATTCGGGCAGGCAGTAGCGAGGATCTTGTAAGCCGGCTCGGAATTGCCCTCTGTTCTCTCGGCCTCACCTACAACGATATAGGATACCGAGTAGGAGTCATCGAGGTTGAGCTCAGCCTGCATCTGAGCCTTAACGGTCTTATGGAGTTCCTGGGGCTTGCCCTTTGCAACGGTCATTTCCTTGAAGATCGTGAGGTTGGAGGAGATCGAAACGATCGCTTCCTTATCGGGCATCTTGTTCTTCTTGATCACGCCGTTGATGAGGGTCGCAACATTGGGGACGTCCTTAACGTGGCCGTTTACAATAAGTCCTTCTTCAACGTTAAGAGTTGCAGCGGAGCTGATCCTGATCTTGCCGTTGCTCTCTGTTCCCTTAACGACACGTATATTTCTATCGGTAATATCAAATGAAAGCATTTATCTTTCCACCTTTCCGTATTATTCGTTCTCGATAGACTCGAATGAGCCGTAGAGTGCGGGGTAAACGCCGGCAACAACAAGTCCGATGATTACAGCCATGAATATGAGCATTACAGGCTCGATCAGTCCGACAAGTCGCTGTACAGCCGACTGGGATTCTTCTTCGTAATATTCAGAGGTCTTTTCAAGGATCGAGTCAAGCGCACCTGACTCCTCACCAACGTAGATGATAGAGCAGAACATCGGCTCAAAGAGCTCTGTTCTTGTGATGGCGGCTGAGAGGGTCTCACCCTGTTTTACCTCGTCTACGACGTCTTCAAACTTCTCGTCAACGTAGAGATTTCCGAGAACTGAGGAAGATCTTTCAAGACATTCAACCATCGGGATACCGCTTGAATAGAGAGAAGAGAGGGTACGAGAGAAACGTCCTGTATAGATCTTTGTGATAAGCGGCCCCCACATCGGGCCCTTTACCAGCAATCGGTCGAATTTCAAACGGAGCTTAGGCGTCTTGAGTGCGTAGGTGATGCCGAAGAAAAGAGCGACTACGATAATAACGAGTATGTACCATTTTGTCTTGAGGAAGTCACTTATAGCTGCAAGAGCCTTTGTAAGAGCAGGCATCTTGGATTTATCGTCATACATATCAATGAAGGTAGGCATGATGAAAGTGAACATAAAAATCGTGATGACTACGCAGAGGACCGCGAGGATCATCGGGTAAGTCATAGCGCTCTTGATGATGTTGTGCAGCTTGTTCTCTTCGTTGTAGTGATTAGCCATACGCTGCATAACAACGTCAAGCGAACCGCTCGATTCGCCCGCGCCGACCATTGAGATCAGGAAGTCGGGGAATGAACCCGCATGGGCTTCGAGAGCTGACGAGAAGGATTCACCCTTCTGAACGTTCTCATAGATATCCTGCCAGATAGCTCTGGCCTTTTCTTTTTCCTGCTCCTTGGTCAGGATGTCGATCGCTTTTACAAGTGTAAGACCGGAAGTAAGCATCGCGCTGAGCTGACGGCAGCAGAACGCAAGCTCTTTGGTATTGAACTTGTACATTGATCTTGAATTGTCTGACTCGCTTTCCCTGTAATCCTTGACGTACAAGCCTTTTTCCTTTATTTTTTTAAGGAATTCCTGCTCGTTATCGGCATTGATCACGCCCTTGACCTGTTTATTTCTGGCGTCCTGAGCTACATAGGAAAAACTCCTCATGAAACCACCTCCATAAAATATTGCTTTCTGAGCATTTTACTGTCTTAATAATAACCATTATATCATTTTAAGAGTTACTTTTCAATCGTTTTTTTGACATAAATAATCAGCCGTTTTTTATCAATATTCACTAAGAAATATACCCGAAGTAATATTGACCTACCTAAACGGCGAATATTCTACAAAAACCAAATTGCAAGACAGCACAAAGTGAAGCATTGACCACCCAATGCCGCACATTGTTGAACTTATACAAATATTATATCACACACTCAATTGAATTGCAACAGATAAAGACAGATTTTTTACGATTTTTTATAGAATTGTGAACTCCGGCAAGGCACTTAACTTGATTTTAGGCAATTTGACTGTTGAAAATGCTCAGATCGTCCACCTCGCGTGACAAAAGAGAGATAATTGACCGTTGGACAGCTTTTTTACCGTTTCAACACCGTTCCCGGATGTATACTATTTAAAATATATTATAGGCTGTCAGTTAACTGCATTACTGTAAGCGCCAAAATGTTTTTCTGCTTACCGTAAAATATGTAAGGGACACCCTCGGAGCGTCCCCTCCCGTCTGAACTCAGGCGAGCTTTATCCCGAACCTCTTCAGCCAGCAGTCGAGCTGTATGAAAAACGCTATGGTCTGCGGCAAATTCATAAGCTGACCGTACCACTGGACATGGTCCTCATGCCGCAGAAGCCTCTCCAGCTCACTTCGCTCTACAAGTCCCGTGAGCGGCGTATCCTCCGCGAGTATCGCCCGCAGCTTCTCCGTTACTGCCGCAAGAAACGCCGGATCGTGTGTCTTCGGGTAAGGGCTCTTTTTCCGCCAGAGCACCTTCTCCGGCAGCCATTCCTTCATCGCCTCGCGCAGCAAGCCCTTTTCCCTGCCCTGCCAGTCCTTGTACTCCCACTTCACGTTGTACATATACTCCGCTATACGGTGATCGCAGAACGGCACGCGGACCTCCAGACCGCTGTACATCGACATTCTGTCCTTTCTGTCGAGAAGCGTCTGCATGAACCATTCGCAGTTGAGCTTCGTCATTTCGCGCATACGTCCGTCATCGGCGCTTTCCCCGGGAAGCTTCTCCGCACTGTCGGCAGTTCTGCGGTACGCGCTGTAAACGTAGTCCTCCGCATCTATCGCGTCTGCGTACCTCTTGGCGAGGAAACGCTTGCGGTAAGCCGTGCTCTGCGCCCACGGGAAACCGTCCGTCATGCGGATATCCTTGTCCCTGTACCACGGATATCCCCCGAAAAGCTCGTCTGCACACTCGCCGGAGACCGCAACGGTGCCGTACTTCTTTATCTCCCGGCAGAAAAGCAGCAGCGATGCGTCAACGTCCGCCATTCCCGGAAGTCCCCTTGCGACCGTCGCCTCATCAAGGGCATCGACCAGCTCCGGAACGTCAACTATCGTCCAGTGGTGGACCGTTCCGAGATATTCCGCCATACAGCGGATATATTCCGGGTCGCTGTCGGGCTGGAAATGGCTTTTGGTAAAATATTTGTCGTTATTGCGGTAGTCTATCGAAAAGGTGTGGAGTTCCTTGCCCTGCCGCTTCATCTCGGAGGCTGCAACCGACGATATAAGGCTCGAATCCAGCCCTCCGGACAGGAACGTGCAGACCGGGACGTCCGAGACGAGCTGACGGCGTATCGAATCGAGGACAAGACTGCGAACGTGCTCGGCGGTCTGCTCAAAGGTCTCGTCGAGAGCGTAAGCCTTCAAGCCCCAGTATTTCCACAGGTCAAGCCCTTTTTCGGTGTAGAAGCCGCACCAGCCCGGCATGACTTCCTTCACGCCCCTTATCACTCCGCAGCCCGGAGTTCTTCCCGGCGCCATAAGTATGAGCTCTGCCGCACCCTTTTCGTCTATCTCACGGGGAACGTCCGGGTGCTCGAGCAGCGCCGGAAGCTCCGAGGAAAAGACGAGCTTATCGCCGCATTCCGCGTAAAACAGCGGTTTCACGCCCATGCGGTCGCGGGCAAGGAATACCCTGTGCGACTGCTGCTCATAAACCGCAAATGCGTAGATGCCGTTGAAGCGCTCAACGCACTTTTCGCCCCATTTGACGTAGCTTTTCAGGAC
>CACXEJ010000097.1 GCA_902766595.1 Ruminococcus flavefaciens
CCTTGATGACAGTGTAGATACCGTCAGCAGCAGCCTTTGCAGCAGCCATTGTTGTGATGTAAGGGATACGAGCCTTGATAGCTGTCTTTCTTACATAACTGTCGTCGAAGAGCTTCTCGTCACTTGTTGCAGCAGGAGTGTTGATGATGAGCTGGATCTTGCCGTTCATCATAGCATCTACGATATTCGGACGGCCTTCCTGCATCTTGTTGATCCTCTCGGAATTGATTCCGTTCTTAACGAGAAGGTCGTGTGTGCTTCCTGTAGCAACGATCTTGAATCCGCACTCCTCGAACTTCTTAGCAATAGGTACGAGTTCCGGCTTATCCTTGCTGGATACAGTAAAGAGAACTGTTCCTTCTGTAGGAAGCTTAGTCTGTGTAGCTTCCTGAGCCTTGAAGTAAGCTTCACCAACGTCAGTGGAAAGACCCAATACCTCACCTGTAGATCTCATCTCAGGTCCGAGAACAGGGTCAACCTCCTGGAACATGTTGAATGGGAAGACAGCTTCCTTAACACCGTAGTACTTAGGATGAACTTCTTTCTTGCCTTCAATCGGTGAAGAAGCACCTGTAAGCTCACGTGTCATGATCTGAGTAGCAAGCTTGACCATCTTAACGTTACATACCTTGGAAACGAGCGGTACTGTACGTGATGCTCTAGGGTTAGCCTCGAGAACATAGACCTTACCGTTCTCGATAGCGTACTGCATGTTCATGAGACCCTCAACGCCCATCTCCTCAGCGATCTTTCTTGTGTAATCCTTGATGGTTGCAACAAGATCAGCAGGGATGTTCTTGGAAGGGAGGATACATGCAGAGTCACCGGAGTGAACACCTGCAAGCTCGATGTGCTCCATAACTGCAGGAACATAAGCGTGCTTACCGTCAGCGATAGCATCAGCCTCGCACTCCGTAGCGTGACGGAGGAATCTGTCGATAAGAATAGGACGATCAGGTGTAACACCTACTGCAGCAGCCATGTAAGTCTTCAATGACTCAGGCTCGTTGACAACTTCCATTCCGCGTCCGCCGAGAACGTAGGAAGGACGAACCATTACAGGATAGCCGATACGGTTAGCTATCTCGAGAGCCTCGTCAACGTTTACAGCCATACCAGCCTCAGGCATCGGGATACCGAGCTTGTCCATCATAGCGCGGAAGTGGTCGCGGTCCTCAGCGAGGTCGATGGTCTCGGGAGTTGTACCGAGGATATTTACGCCGTACTTCTTGAGGTCGCTTGCGAGGTTAAGAGGAGTCTGACCGCCGAACTGTGCGATAACGCCGACGGGCTTTTCCTTTTCGTGTATTGAGAGAACGTCCTCAAGAGTGAGGGGTTCAAAGTAGAGCTTATCAGATGTATCGTAGTCTGTGGAAACTGTCTCGGGGTTGCAGTTTACGATGATAGACTCAAAGCCGAGCTTCTTGAGAGCGAGTGCAGCGTGAACGCAGCAGTAATCGAACTCGATACCCTGACCGATACGGTTAGGACCGCCGCCGAGGATCATTATCTTGGGCTTGTCAGTGCTTACAGGGCTGTTGTCCTCATCGAGGTGGTATGTGGAGTAGTAATAAGCAGCATTCTGAGTACCGCTGACGTGAATGCCTTCCCATGCCTCCTTGATACCGAAGCCGATGCGGGCGTTTCTTATCTCCTCCTCAGTGACCTCGAGGAGAGAGCTGAGATAGCGGTCTGAGAAGCCGTCGAGCTTAGCCTGCTTGAGAACGTTTTCAGCGGGAACTGCGCCCTTCATAGCGATGAGCTGCTCTTCCTCGTCAACGAGTTCCTTCATCTGCTCGATGAAGTACTTCTTGATCTTTGTGAGGTCGTGGAGCTCGTCAACAGTAGCGCCCTTGCGGAGAGCCTCATACATAACGAACTGTCTCTCGCTGGTGGGGTACTTGAGCTGGTCGAGGAGCTGCTCCTTTGTGAGCTCGTTGAAGTTCTTAGCGAAGCCGAGACCGTATCTGTCCTTTTCGAGTGAACGGATAGCCTTCTGAAAAGCCTCCTTGTAGGTCTTGCCGATGCTCATAACCTCGCCGACAGCTCTCATCTGAGTGCCGAGCTTGTCCTCAGCGCCCTTGAACTTCTCGAAAGCCCAGCGAGCGAACTTGATAACGATGTAGTCTCCGTCGGGGTAGTACTTATCGAGAGTACCGTACTTGCCGCAGGGAATGTCCTTGAGTGTGAGACCGCAGGCGAGCATAGCTGAAACGAGAGCTATCGGGAAGCCTGTTGCCTTGGAAGCGAGAGCGGAAGAACGTGAGGTTCTGGGGTTGATCTCGATAACAACGATACGTCCTGTCTCGGGATCACGGGCAAACTGGCAGTTGCAGCCGCCGATGACCTGAATGGACTCGATTATGCGGTAGGACATATCCTGGAGAGTCTTCTGAACGTCCTCAGGGATAGTGAGCATAGGAGCTGAACAGAAGGAGTCGCCGGTATGAACACCGATAGGATCTATATTTTCAATGAAGCAGACAGTGATCTTGTTGTTCTCAGCGTCGCGGACAACTTCGAGCTCGAGCTCTTCCCAGCCGAAGATACATTCTTCAACGAGTACCTGTCCTACGAGTGAAGCCTGGAGACCTCTTGCGCATACGACCTTGAGCTCATCAACGTTGTATACCATACCGCCGCCGGCACCGCCCATTGTGTAAGCCGGACGAAGAACTACGGGGTATTTGAGCTGTTCAGCGATCTTAACAGCCTCGTCAACTGTGTAAGCGACCTGACTGCGGGGCATTTCGATGCCGAGAGCGCTCATAGCGTTCTTGAATTCAATTCTGTCCTCACCGCGCTCGATAGCGTCTACCTGAACGCCGATCACCTGAACGTTATATTCCTTGAGAACGCCTGCCTTGTCGAGCTCTGAGCAGAGGTTGAGGCCTGACTGTCCGCCGAGGTTAGGCAGAAGAGCGTCGGGGCGTTCTTTTTTGATTATCTGAGTAAGTCTTGAAAGATTAAGGGGTTCGATGTAGGTGATGTCTGCGACATCCGGATCGGTCATAATAGTAGCGGGGTTAGAGTTTACGAGAACGATCTCATAGCCCAGATTTCTGAGCGCCTTGCAGGCCTGAGTACCGGAATAGTCGAACTCACAAGCCTGACCGATGATGATAGGTCCCGAACCGATTATCATAATCTTATTGATGTCCTGTCTTTTTGGCATACATATCTCCCAACCCGTACATATCAGCAGGATATGCACGTTAATTTTTTGGCTGTGTCTGCGCACAACTTCTTATCTTATATTGTAGCACAAAAAGCTGTAAATTGCAAGAAAAAAATACACGTCCCGAAGAAAATGATGAAAATTGCCGTTTGGAGTGGAAATAACGCCGGAGAGGGCAATTATTTTTGCTTTATTTATTGACACAAACGGCTTTTTGCTATATAATATAAAAAGGATGACTGTTATTAGTGCATTGTGCATAAATCGGCGGAGCTTTATTTCTGCCGGAAAGCACGGTGTCTTAACAGATAAACAGGAGGTCAAGATATGATTTGTATAAACTGCGGAAAGCAGATCAACGACGGATCCAAGTTCTGCCCGGAATGCGGCGCAAAGATAGACGATCCGATCCAGACAGGTCCTTCACTCCTTGACGGAGATGAGGACACAGTTCTCCTCACAGATGACGGTCTCAATGCAAACTTCGACGGCGGAGAGGACACAGTTCTTCTCACCGAGGACGAGCCCTATACATCAGGAGGTCCTTCGCTCCTTGAAGGAGACGAGGATACAGTTCTCCTCGCAGATGACGGTCTCAACGCGAATTTTGACGGCGGCGAGGACACAGTCCTTCTTACGGCTGACGAGCCCCACGATGAACCCGCTATCGACATAACAAACGACGTTACCGATAATCATATCGAGGAAATACCTGCGGCTGAACCCGTTGTTGACAATGCGGCAGCAAGCGCTCAGGACAGCATCGGCAGCGATGTTTTCGGCGGAGTTGCCAACAGCAGCGATGTATTCGGTGACGTTGATCCGTTCAGCGGCATAGACAGTACTCCCGAGCCCGAGCCGGTCCCGGAGCCTGTACCCTCAGCATTCGATGATAACACGGATACAATGGCTATACCGCCTGTTCAGCCTGAATATCCTAAGGATCCAAAGCCTGAATATCCCAGGAACAGCGGTTCAAAGTATCAGAAGTCCGGTATCCCTCAGAAACAGGAAGAGCGTCATTTCGAGGAGCCCGAGATCTCAGAGCCCGAGCCCGAAAAGGCAGAGGTAAAGATCGGAGCAGGCAGAATAATCGGCGGTTCGATAATCGCATTCTTTACAGTGATATTCCTGTTCGCACTCAGCATTATCTTCAGCCTGAAGTTCGGCGCTTCCGGAAAGACTCTCCGCAAGAACGTTGAAAAGCTCGACGGCAATTCGCTGTTCAGCGCTGAATTTGAAGACGAGGAGATCTCAGGCGACATCTACAAGACTCTCGGTATGAGAGGCATCAGCGACGGCAAGGCTGACAAGGACAGCTTCAAGAAGTACCTCGTTGAGTCCGATATTCTTGATTTTGCCGGCGAGAGAATTGAAAACTACGCTAAGTACATTATGGAGGGCAAGGGCGACGATCCTTCCGTAACTGCTGACGAGATCACAGAGGAATTCTTCGGAAGCAAGGAAAACAACAAGATCGCTAAGGAAATAATGGGCTTCAAGTTCAGATCAGGCGACCTCAAGAAGATCAACGAGCGCCTTGAAAAGAACGATGTTGACAAGAACCTCTCCGTTGATGAATGGAGCGACAATGTCGGCTTCAACGTTAAGAACTGCAGCTACATATTCTCTTGGATAACCATTGGTATCCTCGGAGCACTCGTTCTTCTGCTCCTTATCTGGATCGCAGTTATCGTTGACCGCAGAGGCAGACACGTTGCAGGCTTCTATGGACGTATCTTCGGTATAAGCGGCGGACTTATGTTCCTCATAGGCGCAGGCGTTCTCGCAGCTTCACCGATAATCTTCGCGATCACAAACAACGTTATCTTCTATGCAGTATTCCACGTTCTCCTTACATTCGGCATATTTGCAATAAGCATAGGTGCCGGCGAGCTTATCCTCTCCTTCATCTTCAACAAGATCAGAAAAGGTCTTAAGGGCAAGGAAAAGATTGCAAAGGTAAAGGCTGAAACAGAGAAGAAGTTCCAGGAAGAATTACAGTATCAGTAATGAAACAGAGTCCCTGTTCGATGAACGGGGGCTCTTTTGTTTGTTGTAACGACCGTAGGGGCGCATTCTGTGCGCCTGTGCCGTTTGGTATTGTAACACGAAATGTCAACGGCAATACGGGACGTCGAGGACGCCGTCCCCTACATTCGCTGTATGATACGAGTTCAAATGGCACGGACGCTCAAAGGGTGCCCCTACGATGGCTTTACGATGCATTTCCGGAAGGTGCGGACGGCGAAACGCCGCCCCTACATTCTGATTTCTGACTTCTGAGCTCTGCTATTGTAAGATGTTCTAAAATTTGCATAGTTGTATTGTACATAAAAGCACTTGACGCTTTGCAGAAATAAGTGTATAATATACATATATATAGTTTCGGAGGGATAGAAAAATGAAAAAAGGAAGATTGGCAGCTTTAGCCACAGCGGCTGTTATGCTGACAGGTATGTGCGTACCTGCCGCGGCTAAGTATTCTCCGGTGCAGAGCAATACGATAGAGGCTGAAGCAGCCGGCAAGACAGAAGCATTTGTTACAAGAATGTACAGCGTCGTCCTCGGACGTACTCCCGATGCAAAAGGACTGAAAAACTGGACGGCAAAGCTGAATTCGCATCAGTCGTCCGCTTCTGATATAATTATCGGATTTTTCTTCTCGGACGAGTATAAGGGCAAGAAAAAGAGCAGCAGCAATATGGTCAAGGACTGCTACAAGGCTATGCTCGACCGCGCTCCGGACAGCAGCCAGTCAACTTGGATAGCAAGATTTAACGTCGGTATGACCATAGAGTCGGTCTGCAAGGGCTTTGTTGGCAGCAGCGAGTTCAAGTCGCTGTGCAGCTCCTACGGCATAACCCCCGGAACCATAAAGCTCCGCTATGCAAGAGACGAAAACTACGACAGAACGGCTTTCGTTTACCGTTTATATAAGAACTGCCTCGGAAGAAATCCCGATACAGCCGGTCTTGAGAATTGGTGCAAGAACCTGAAAAACGGTCTCACAGGCACTAAAATAGCTCACGGCTTCCTGTTCAGCAGCGAGTATCTCGGCAAAAACACCTCTAATGCGGCTTTTGTTGATATGCTTTACAGAACTATACTCGGAAGGACCGGCGATAAGACCGGTATTTCAAACTGGGTTACCAAGCTCAATCAGGGCAGCTCAAGAGAGCTTGTTGCAAACGGCTTTTTGTTCAGCAATGAGTTCAAGGGACAGTGCAGCAAGGCTGGCATAACTCTCGGAACAAAGATAGCTGCTCCGGAAGACAACCCTATGAAAATGTACGCTGAAAAGATAGTTAATCTGGTAAATGCTGAGAGACGCAAAGCAGGTGTTGCAGAGCTGAAAATGGATCCCGGACTTATGACCGCTGCAAATAAGCGTACTAAGGAAATATCGGAGAGCTTTTCACATTCAAGACCTGACGGCAGAGAGTGCTTCTCGGTACTCAACGAAGTAAGTCTGCCGATCTACTATGCAGCCGGTGAAAATATCGCTTATGGCTATCCGTCGCCGGAGGCTGTTATGAATGGCTGGATGAATTCTCCCGGTCATAGAGGAAATATTCTCGATCCCGATTTCAAGTATATCGGAGTCGGCGTTTATGAGGAGTACGCTATGCTCTACTGGACGCAGATATTTATAGGATAAAACAAAATGCCCCCTGTGTGTGAGATACACAGGGGGTTCAGCTTTTGTACGGAGCCTTTTCGTCTGTAAGCCCTAAGATATAATCTTTACTTGTTTTATATAGCTTGGCGAGCTTGATAATGATATTTACGGGAACTTCGCGCAGACCGCGCTCATATTTTGAATATAGTGACTGATCGCAAAAGAGATATTCCGAGACCTGTTTCTGAGTCAGGTCATTATCCTCGCGGAGATTTCTTATCCGGACAAACATTATCATCACCTCATAATTATTATAAATCAGGCAGTGAAAATGCTTGACATATAGGACAATATGTCCTATAATTATATTATGGGCTCAATGCCCGAAATTATAAAACTGAGGTGATTTATATGGTGTGTCGTGATTGTGGATTTGCTTTCTTTCCGGCAGAAAGCGAGTCATCAGATGATAAAATGGTGGTTTGTCCGAAGTGTTCATCTGTAATGAGTTTAAAAACAGTTGATGTGTTCGACAGCAATTATCGTGAATATAGCAGCGGTGTTGCGAATATATTAAGGACTATTGCCTATATTACTTGGATATCTGGAATAATAGGTTTAATTCTTGTGTTTCTGATTTGTAAGAGTATAACAACGGCTTTGGTGATTGAAGTAATAAAATCAGGATACCTCGTGTTTATTTCAGGTATGATGTTTTATGCATTTGGCGAGATCGTCCAGTTGCTTACTGATATCCGCAATGATCAAGGAAAGCGTCAATAGAAACAAAATGCCCCCTGTGTGTGAGATACACAGGGGGTCGATTTTTATTTATAAGAGTTGATTAGTCAGCAGCATTGAGCTTCTTAGCGAGCTGAGACTTCTTTCTTGCAGCCTTATTCTTGTGCATAAGACCCTTAGC
>CACXEJ010000098.1 GCA_902766595.1 Ruminococcus flavefaciens
ATATGAAAAAAGCCATTGATCTTTTTGTCGGCGAAGCACCGCAGTTCGACGATCTCACTATGCTCGGCGTAAAACTGATCTGACCAGTAAAGGAGGAAATATGATACTATACATCAACTGCTGTGTACGAAACAAATCAAGGACCGATCGGGTAGCGAGAACTCTGCTTGCCGGAATGGGAGAATATACTGAGCTTTTTCTTCCCGATGAAGATATTAGACCTCTTACTGAAGAGGCTGTCGAAAAGAGGACAGCCCTGCTTGCTGAGGGAAAGCTTGATGATCCAATGTTAAGATACGCAAAACAGTTTGCTGAAGCGGATAAGATCGTGATCGCAGCACCGTTCTGGGACGGCTCATTCCCGTCGCTGCTGAAAGTTTATATCGAAAACATATACGCAGTGGGGATTGTATCAGCCTACGGTGCTGACGGGATACCGATCGGACTGTGCAAAGCAGACGAGCTCATATATGTTACAACAGCGGGAGGTCCGTATATCCCTGATTTCAGCTATAGTTACATCAAAACTCTTGCTGAGAACTGCTTCGGGATCCCAAATACAAGACTTATAAAAGCTGAAATGCTCGACATCGAAGGAATGAACTCAGAAAAGATACTATCAGATCTGATAGAAACTATTACTGGAACGGAGGTATAGTGTTATGGCTGAAAACGTAATCAGACTTTCCGGCAGGATCGATACCAGCAACGCTGCAGAATGGGAGAAGACAATAACGGAACAGCTGAGCGGTGAAACTGAAAACTCATTTGACGCAGACGAACTTGAATACATTTCAAGTGCCGGTCTGAGAGTTCTCATTAAGGTCAGAAAAAAGGCTGGCAGTGAGATAAAGATATTCAATGTATCTTCGGATGTATATGATATATTCGATATGACCGGATTTACAGAACTCTTTAAAGTCGAAAAGAAAATGCGCGAGATCTCCGTTGAAGGCTGTGAGGTGATCGGTAAAGGCTTCTACGGAACTGTTTACCGAATTGATCCGGAAACGATTGTAAAGGTATATAATACACCTGACAGCATACCGATAATAGAAAAAGAGCAGCGCTTTGCAAAGTGCGCTTTTGTCAAAGGAGTACCGACAGCTATCTCTTATGATATAGTCAGAGTCGGCGATAATTACGGCTCGGTATTTGAACTGCTCAATGCTGATTCCTTTAACGATCATCTTATAAATGAGCCGGAAAAATTCGACGAGCTCCTGCATAAGTACATTGACTTTCTGAAAGTGGTACACAGTGCAGAAATGGATGCAGGGACTATACCGATGGCAAGGGACATCTTCATCGGCTACCTTGATGTTATAGACTCTTACCTTACATCAGAACAGTCTGTGAGACTGAAAGAATTATTGTCAGCACTACCTGACGATCTGCATATGGTTCACGGAGACTTCCAGATGAAAAATGTAATGCTTGTTGGTGATGAACCAATGCTGATAGATATGGAAACTATTTCAACGGGACAGCCTATATTTGACCTTCAGGCACTCTATGTCACATATATTTCCTTCAGCGAGGATTGTCCGGATAATCTCAGCAGTTTTCTTGGCATTTCCGATGATCTGGGCGAGCCGATATGGAACAGTATCTTAGAAAAATACTTTGATACTGCTGACAAGGCTGAGCTGTCTGCTATAAACGATAAGATCAGGCTGATGTCTGCAATACGTTTCCTTTATCTGCTCGCCGTAACTGACCTGAAAAACGGCGACCTTGGTGAAAGACGGATAAAGCGCACTCAGGATCATATTTCTGAGCTCCTTAAAAAAGTCAATGGATTTGAAATATAATAAAAACTGCCTCGGAACTATTCCGGGGCAGTTTAAGTTTTTAGTTCAGTTTTTAGTATACCGACAGCGACCTACCACAGCTTGCCGTCATCAGTACAGGATATGTCAGTTCAATGATAGTATCGTTTGTCATATCAGATGCGCTGCACGTCAGAGTATATGATATGCCGCTGTTATTCAATGTTCCGATACTAATAGCCGCTTAAAGTTATTCCCTGTTGTCCTTCAGACTCTCGATCATATCTATATTATCAACTCTGCGTCTGAGTATCAGCAGTGAGCCGAAGTAGCAAATGCAGGTGACAGCAATTGTGAAAAGAACCGTTTTCAGCGTAAGCTCCACTGGCAGTATCAATTCAAGAACTTCTACAAGGAGAACTGAAAAGAGCTTCATTATTCCAACACCGCCGAGTATTCCAAGAACTATGCCGGGTATAAGGAGTATGTGATTTCCTCTCAGCACCATGGTGTCGATATACTTACGCTTATAACCGAGAACTTTCAGCATTGAGATATTTGCAGCCTGTTCGTTTATCATCATATTTATAGCGACATAGATCGAAGCGATACATATGACAACGCCGAGGAGAATTATTGTTATCCTGTTGGTCGTGGATTCGTCATAAACAATATCCATCTGCTTCTTAAAAGACTTGTCTGTCAGTATAAGTGAAACCTCACCATTTTCAAAACTAATACTCTCGTCAGACAGTATGCAGTCATAATAATCAGCATCTATACCTGTCACCTTCGAGGCATTCTCTCTTGTACTTATAACGTAGATCTCATAATCATTCTTTATAATTCCACTTATCTTTATCGTCTTTTCTTCGAGAGTAGCACTATTTTTCAGTTTTATCTCATCACCCTTGTCCACGTCGAACATAACTGCTGCGAGATTGCTTATATACCAGCCTTCGCTGAGGTCAGCAGTTTTGTTGGTGGATTTTTCAGTGAGATTGAGCCGTTTGCAATCCTTGTCGGCACCGATAACGTTCACGATGCTTCCGCTTTCAGACTCAAAACTCGAATTGATAAGGACATCGGTATTATCGCTGTATACTCCCTCTCTAAAGTCGCTGAGGTAGTACCTGTACTTGTAGCTGCCTATCTTTGGCTGAGGATCATCGGCAAGAGACTTCATCGAATCGGAATATACCATTCCGAAGCAAATAATAGCGCTGCCGAGGAATATTCCGAGAAAAATAACGAAGCTTCTTCCGGGATTGCCTATGACTGAACGAAGCGCAAAACGAGCTCTCACCTTCATTTTGGATTTGGTGAAGATCTTTTTTGACGCAGATTTTGTACCTACCGAGCCGCTCAGGAGCGACACAGTATTGTTTTTGAGTATCTTACGTGTAACGAGCATAGCAGCAATAAAATAAATAACAGTCGGGATAATTATGCCGGCGATCATTATTGCGGCCGGTACTTTAAAGACGGGCTTGATAGGCTCGAAACTCGCTGTTGCGAATTCACCGAACCAGTCTGCAATAAACAGCGAGACTAAGCTCATAAGAACACCGCCTATAAGTCCTGGAATTACCGCCATAATACTGTAATGAAGCATTATTGTGCGAGGTTTGTAGCCGAGGGCAGAGAGTGTTCCGATAATTTTCTGTTCCTTTATTATTTTGCGGCTTATGATGATGCAGATAAGAACTACCGCGATTATTGGCAGAGTTATAAGCAGCAGCCA